>JBPCPA010000117.1:0-11091 GCA_050999655.1 Jatrophihabitans sp. | reverse complement strand
ACAGGAACCCCACGAGGGGCTGAGAGAACTGCGTGCCGACAGTTTCGGCGTAGTGCTGGGCCAGCAGTTAGGCATGGGCGCGGCGCCGCTGCACCACCACGATCCGGTAACCCTTGGCCTCCACCCGGGCCAGGATCGAGCCGGTGAGGTTGCGGGCCACCCCGTCCGGCTTGACCAGGATCAGGGTTCGTTCAGTCGCCACGTCGGTCACCGCGACAGCGTATCGGCTCTCAGGAGATCAGCATCCGCCAGCCGGACGGGGTGCCCACCAGCTGGTGCCTGGTTCGCAGCAGGTACCACCACAGCAGCACGAACAGCACCAGCACGACCACGACGGCCGGGATCAGCAGCACGGTGCCCAGCAACGGCAGTTGCAGCGCCGAGCCGGCGCCGATGCCCCAGGGCCGGCGCAGGAGGCAGCCGCACAGCACCAGCACCACCGCCAGCGCCACCAGCAGCAGGGTCGAGGTGGTGGACAGGCCGGTCGAGGTCTGGGCAATCGCGCGCGGCACCAGCAGCACCACGAAGGCCTCCAGGCACAGCAGCGCGGCCAGGCCGCCCCGGGTCGCCCGGTCCGCCCGCCGGGCCCGCTCGGCCTGCTGAGCCGGTTCGGCAATCCCAGCCTCTTCGGCAATCCCAGCCTCTTCGGCGATCGCAACCGGTTCGGGACGCTCGACCATTTCGGGGTACCCGGCAGGCCCAGCCGTTTCGGGATGCTCGACTGTTTCGGCCTGCTCGGGGTGCGCTGCCGTTTCGGCCTGCTCGGGAAGCCCAGCCGCGTCGCTCACCTGGTGCTCCGGGTGAGCAGCGTCCTGGCCTCACCGGCGGTCACCACCGAGCCGGTCACCAGCACCCCGGACCCGACCACCAGACCGTCGCCGCCGTCCTCTGCCAGCCGGACCGCTGCCTCCACCGCGTCGTCCAGGCGCGGCTCGACTACCACCCGGTCCGGCCCGAAGACCTCCACCGCGATTGCGGCGAGTTCGTCGGCCGCCATCGCCCGGGACGAGCCGTTCTCGCTGATCACCACCTCGTCCAGCGCCGGCTCCAGGATCTGCAGGACCGACCGGACGTCCTTGCCCTCGAGCATCGCCAGCACCCCGATCAGCCGGCGGAAGTCGAAGCTGTCGGCCAGGGCGGCGACCGTGACCTGCATCCCGGCCGGGTTGTGACTGGCATCGACCAGCACGGTGGGCGCGGACCGGACGGCCTCCAGCCGGCCTGGCGAGCGCACGTCGGCGAACGCGGCGCGCACGATGTCGGCATCGATCGGGCCGGATTGCGCGCCCGCACCGAAGAACGCCTCGACCGCCGCCAGCGCGCAGGCCGCGTTCTGGGCCTGGTAGGCGCCGTGCAGCGGCAGGAACACGTCCTCGTACAGCCCGCCGAGGCCCTGCAGCGTGAGCAGCTGACCGCCCACCGCCAGCGAGCGTTGCCGGACGCCGAACTCCAGGCCCTCCCGGGCCACGTTGGCGCCGACCTCGATCGCGCGGCGAACCAGCTCGGCAGCCGCCTCGGCCGGCTGCGCGGCCAGGATCGCGGTGGCCCCGGCATGGATGATGCCGGCCTTCTCCACCGCGATCTCGGCCACCGTGTCGCCGAGCAGCTCCGTGTGGTCCAGCCCGATCGGGGTGACCACCGCGATCTGGGCCTGCAGCACGTTGGTCGCGTCCCACTCGCCGCCCAGGCCCACCTCGACCACCGCGACATCCACCGGGGCATCGGCGAAGATCGCCAGCGCCAGGCCGGTGAAGGCTTCGAAGAAGGTCATCTGCATGTCGGCGTCGCTGTCGACCAGTTCCAGGAACGGCTCGATCTCTGCGTAGGCCTCGGCGAAGGCCCGGTCCCCGATCGGCTCACCGTCCAACACGATCCGCTCCGTCATCGAGGACAGGTGCGGGCTGGTGTAGCGGCCCGTGCGCAGGCCGAAGCCGCGCAGCAGTTCATCGATCATCCGCGCGGTCGAGGTCTTGCCGTTGGTGCCGGTGAGGTGGATCGCCCGGTAGCTGCGTTGCGGCTCGCCGAGCACGTCCATCAGCCGATCGATCCGATGCCGGGACGGTCCGATCTTGAACTCGCCCCAGCGCGCCAGCAGCGAGGCCTCGAACTTGCGGCGCAATTCGGCGTCGGCCTGCTGGCCGGCCCGGCCGCTCACCGACCGGCGCCCGGACCGGGCAGGCCCGCCAGCGCGGCGGTGATCCGAGCGCTGTCCGCCTCGGCGGTGGCGTGCCGTCCCCGGATGGACTCGACCACCTCGACCTTGGCGTTGGCCAGGAACTGGGCGTTGGCCAGCTTGCGGCCGGTCTGATCGAGTTCCTTGACCGCGGCAGCGAGTTCTCGGTCCATCCGGGCTCGCTCGGCGACCACGTCGATGGCGGTGGACAGGTCGAGTTCGATGCTGGCTCCGAAGGCTGTCCGCAACGTCGACTCGGCCGAGCTGGCGAAGTCCGGACCTGGCGCGGCCAGCCGGCACAGCGCGCGGATCTCCTTCTCATAGCGGGCTTGTCCGGTGAATCGGGCCGGTATCCGCTGGTTGGGCTTGATGCCCTGCCCGTTGCGAAACCGCCGCACCAGCGTGACCGTGGCCTGCAGGTCGGCCATGTCGCTCTGCGCCGCATCGTCGATCCGGCTCGCCTCGCAACGGGGCCAGTCGGCGATCACGATCGACTCGCCGCCGGTCAGCTCGGTCCACAGCGCCTCGGTCACGAACGGCATCAGCGGGTGCAGCAACCGCAGCAGCGCGTCGAGCACCTCGCCGAGCACCCGCCTGGTGGCCGGCGCCGTGGCCTCGTCGGCCAGCGACACCTTGGCCAGTTCCAGGTACCAGTCACAGACGGTGTCCCAGGCGAAGTGGTAGAGCAGGTCGGCGATCTTGGCGAACTCGTACTCGGCGTACAGCCCGTCGACCTCGGCGATCACCTTGTTCAGCCGGGACAGGATCCACTCGTCGGCGTCGGTCAGGCTCTCCGGCAGCGTGCCCTCGACGGTGGCGCCGTTGAGCAGGGCGAACCGGGTGGCGTTCCACAGCTTGTTGCAGAAGTTGCGTGAGGCCTGGACGTTCTCCTCGGCGATCGGCACGTCCGCGCCGGGATTGGCACCCCAGGCAAAGGTGAACCGCACCGCGTCGGTGCCGTAGGCATCCATCCAGGCCAGTGGATCGACCGAATTGCCTTTGGACTTGGACATCTTCTTGCCGAACTGGTCACGCACCATGCCGTGCAGTGCGATGGTGTGAAACGGCAGCGAATCCTGCGGGCCGCGATCGTCCATCGCGTACAGGCCGAACATCATCATCCGGACGACCCAGAAGAACAGGATGTCGTAGCCGGTGACCAGCACGGTGGTCGGATAGAACTTCGCCAGGTCAGCGGTCTGCTCCGGCCAGCCCAGGGTCGAGAACGGCCACAGGCCGGCAGAGAACCAGGTGTCCAGGACGTCCTCGTCCTGCGTCCAGCCGGCCGGTGGGGCCTCGTCCGGTCCGAGGCAGCGCATCTGTCCCTCCGGTGAGTACCAGACCGGAATCCGGTGCCCCCACCACAGCTGCCGGCTGATGCACCAGTCGTGCAGGTGATCCACCCAGCCGTAGTAGCGATCGACCAGCTCCGGTGGGCTGATCCGGACCCGCCCGTCGCGCACCGCCTCGCTGGCCGCCCGGGCCAGCGGCTCGACCTTCACGAACCACTGCAGCGACAGCCACGGCTCGATCGGCTCGCCGGATCGCTCGGAATGGCCCACCGAATGCAGGTACGGCCGCTTCTCCGCCACGATCCGGCCCTGGCCGGCCAACTTCTCGCGCACCGCGACCCGAGCCTCGAACCGGCCCAGTCCGTCGAACTCGGTGCCGGTGCCGCTGATCCGGCCCTCTTCGTCCATGATCGAGAGCATCGCCAGGTTGTGCCGCTGGCCGATCCCGAAGTCGTTGGGATCGTGCGCCGGCGTCACCTTCACCGCTCCGGTGCCGAACTCCGGATCCACATGCGAGTCGGCGACGATCGGGATTCGCCTTCCGGTCAGGGGCAATTCGATCTCAGTGCCGACCAGCTCGCGGTAGCGCTCGTCGTCGGGATGCACCGCCACCGCGGTGTCGCCGAGCATGGTCTCGACCCGGGTGGTGGCCACCACGATCGACGGGCCGGCGGCCGGGTCAGCCGGCCCGTAGCGCATCGACACCAGCTCGCCCTCGACGTCGCGATGGTCCACCTCGGCGTCTGACAGCACCGAGCGCAGCTGCGGTGACCAGTTCACCAGCCGCTCGGCTCGGTAGATCAGCCCATCGTCATAGAGCCTCTTGAAGATCGTGTGCACTGCCCGGGCCATCCCGGCATCCATCGTGAACCGCTCCCTGCTCCAGTCCACGCTGTCGCCGAGCCGGCGCATCTGGGCCAGGATCGCCCCGCCGTGCAGTGCCTTCCACTGCCAGACGCGCTCGATGAAGGCCTCGCGGCCCAGCTCGCGGCGGCTGGTGCCCGACTCGGCCAGAGCCCGCTCGACCAGGGCGTGCACGGCGATGCTGGCATGGTCCATGCCGGGCAGCCAGAGCGTCTCGAAGCCCTGCATCCGGGCCCGCCGGATGAGGGCGTCCATCAGGGTGTGCTCGAAGGCATGGCCGATGTGCAGGCTTCCGGTCACGTTCGGCGGCGGAATCACGATCGTGAACGGCAGCTTGTCCGAGCCGGCATCGGCGGTGAAGTAGCCACGCTCCACCCAGCGCTGGTACAGCGGTGCCTCTACCGTGGCCGGGGCGTACTGGGTGGCCAGGTCGGTGGTGATCGAGGAGTCTCGATCCGTTGCGGGCTTCGTCGCGGCATCGGTCACCCTTCGAATCCTACGGATGCGCCGGTAACCGGTTATGCCACGGTGGGCTCAGCCGGCCGCATCCGGGTCCTCGGCGCCGGCCCGGATCGGGACCACGCTGAAGGACACCCGGACCCGGCGCGCGCCGGCCGGGGCACCCACCTCGGAGCGTCGCTCGTAGCCGGCGCTCAATGCGGTGATCCGCTCGGACAACTGCCGGGCCTCGTCCTGGGTCATCCAGTAGACGCTGCTACTGATCGCGGTCGAGTCATACCAGGTCGAGGACAGCTCGTCCTGGTGGGAGATCCAGTCCAGCGTCTCGCTGCGCTGGCGGTCCAGCAACCTCGCGACCAGCACGGTTTCGCCGGCCGCGGAGGCGCGGGGCTCGGCCGATTCGACCGACAACCGGTCACCGGCCGCCTCCCATGGCCGTTCCCGGCCATCGGCCGTCGATTCGGAGCGGCGGGTGATGCCCCATTTCTCCCACGCTCGCAGGTGATAGCTCATCGCGCTGGCGCTCAGTCCGGCGATCTCGGCGCACTCGGTGGCGGTCAGCTTGCGGCCGCTGAAGAACTCGTCGATGACCGCCAGCCGCGCCGGGTGGGCCAGCGCCTTGATGGCGCGCGGGTCGCGCAACACGACCGCCCGTTCGGCGGGAGCAGGTGCGGTGGTGCGAGAAGCGGCGTCAGCCATTAGCTCAGCCTAAGGGTGCGCTGGACCGTTGACAGGAAAACTGTGAAGTATTAACTTCGAAGCATGTCTTTCACGGATGCCGGACGCCCCGCCGGCCGGGACCTGTACCTCGCCGTCGCGGCCCGGGCGCTGTCCCTGCTGGGCGACGAGGTCGCGCTGGTGGCGTTGTTGCTGCGCGCGCAGGCCGGCGGCGGCGGTGCCTGGCCGGTGGCGGAGTTGTTGCTGGCGGGCCTGCTGCCGCTTATGTTGTTGGCCCCGCTCGTCGGTCGGCTGGTCGACCGGACGGACAGCCGCCGGTTGCTGCTGGTCTCCAGCGTTGCCCAGCTGGCGTGCTGCCTGGTGCTGGCCTATCGATCGGACCTGCCCAGCACCCTGCTGCTGGTGGCCGGCCTCGGCGCCGGCCAGGCGGTCAATGCCGCGACCTGGCAGGCGTTGTTGCCCGCGATCGTGGGCCTGCCTCGGCTGCCGGCCGCCCTCGGCCTGTCCCAGGCGGCCAGCACCGCGGCCTCGGTGCTGGCCCCGGTGCTCGGCGGCCTGCTCACCGGTTCATACGGCACCCGGCTGCCCCTGCTGCTGGACGCGGCCAGCTTCGGCGCGGTCGCGGTCGCCGCGCTGGCGGTACGCACCCGCCGCCGGGGCCGGCGGACCGGAACTGCCGAGGATGCCCGCGGCGGCTGGGCGATCCTGCGCTCGGATCGCACCCTGCTGCTACTGGTGCTGATGCTCGGCCTGTTCATCCTGCTGGGCAGCATGGTCAACGTCGTGGAAGTGTTCCTGGTGCGCCAGAGCCTGCATGCCAGCGCCACCTGGTACGGCCTGATCGGTGGCTGCTGGGGTGTCGGCGCGTTCACCGGGGCGCTGCTCGGACGGCGTGCCAGCAGCCAGCGAACTCTGTTGCGGCTGGCCCTGCTCAGCTGCACGCTGCTCGGGCTGAGCCTGGCCGGCATGGGAGTGGCACCCACCGTCGGCTGGGTGCTGCCGGCCGGTTTCGCCGGCGGCACGGCCAACGGCCTGGTCAGCCTCACGATCAGCGCCCTGCTCGCCCTGCGCAGTCCCTAGTCGGCTCGGGGCCTGGTGTCGGCCACGGTGAACGGGCTGACCTCGTCCGCCCAGATCGGCGCGCTGGTACTCGGCGGCCTGCTGGCAGCCGCGCTGTCGCCCAGGCAGGTGTTCGTACTGGCCGGCCTGCTCGGGGTGCTCGCTCCGATCGCGCTGGGCCGGCGGCTACTGGCCTCGCTCGGCCGCGCCGACACCGCGACGGGTCCCGCTGCGCGGAGCACGCCACCGGGGCCGACCCCGCTCGGTCCGACAGTGACCGAGCAGTCGGCGGTGCCGGCTCACCACTGAGCGAAGGCCTGGCCCACCAGCTCGCCGAACAGCTCATCGGCATCGCAGCCGAGCCCGTGCGAGCTGAACCAGGCACAGATGTTGCGGCAGTCGCGTAGCAGAAAGTCCATTCCGTTGGGATTGGAGATCACGTCGACCACCTGGGGCAGGTCGATCATCACCACCCGGCCCTCGTCCACCAGCAGGTTGTAGGCCGACAGGTCGCCGTGCGCCCGGCCGTGGGCGGCCAGCCCCCGCATCGCGCCGGTCACCTGATCGAAGTAGTCGGCCAGCTCGTCCCGGCCGGCCCTGACCTGGGCCAGCCGGGGCGCGGCAACCCGGTCATGGCCGATGAACTCCATCAGGATCTCGCTCCCGTCGACCTGCACCGGGTAGGGCACCGGGACGCCGGCCGACCAGAGCTGGCAGAGCGCGGTGAACTCCGCGACCGCCCACTGCCCGGCCAGCACCTGCAGGCCGTACCGGCTGCGTGACTGCATGGCCCGCTGGTCGCGGCTGCGCCGGACGGTACGCCCCTCGAGATAGCCGGCGTCGCGATGAAAGTTGCGGTGATCGCGATCGCGGTAGCGCTTGGCCGCCAACACCGCCGAGAGTTCTGGCTGATCGGGCACCGCCCGCTCGATCAGAAAGACGTCGGCCTCCTTGCCGGATTTGAGCACCCCGAGTTCGGTGTCCAGCGCGGCATCGGAGGTGATCACCCAGGACGGCCGGGGCCGCGGGCCGCGCGAACCCTTCACCACCGAGTTCCAGGTGGACCAGCGCTGGCCGTCGGCCGGCTCGTCGAGGTACCGGAAGTCGAAGCTGCCGACCGGGCCGGCCAGCCGATCGGTGTCGGGTTGAGCGGTGTCGGGCTGAGCGGTATCGGGTTCAGCGATATCTGCTTGAGCGATATCGGAACTATCAGAAAGGGAATTGCCTGAGAACAGGTCGAACGACAAGGTGGTGGCTCCTCGAGAGGCGAGGCAGCCGATACCTGCAGGGTTAGCGGGCTACCTCAAGGGACGGGACGTGAACAGGTCCCAGGACACTGATGGACATCTCGACGCCTCCCTTGCTCGTTGTCGCTGCCGGTGCTGGCAGGGTTCTTGGTCGCGCGGCCCATCATGGTCGCCGCCGCGACCGGGCGCAACCGATTTACGGTCGCGGCCGGATCAGGCCGACTTCTCCTGCGGCGGGTCCACTTCGGCCCGGGGCACCAGGGTCGGGTAGACGTGCTCGAGCACCGTCTCTGCGGTGATCACGACCTTCGCCACGTCCTCGCGAGAGGGCACCTCATACATCACCGACAGCAGCACCTCTTCCATGATGGCGCGCAGCCCGCGCGCACCGGTGCCGCGCTTGACCGCCTGATCGGCGATGGCCTCCAGGGCGTCGTCGGTGAATTCGAGCTCGACCCCGTCGAGTTCGAACAGCCGGTGGTACTGCTTGACCAGGGCGTTCTTCGGCTCGGTCAGGATCTCGATGAGCGCGGTTCGGTCCAGCGGCCGCACCGTGGTGATGACGGGCAGCCGGCCGATGAACTCCGGGATCAGCCCGAACTTCATCAGATCCTCGGGCATCACCTCGGCGAAGCCGTCCTTGGCGTCCAGCTCGAACTTGCTCTTGAGCTCGGCACCGAAGCCGAGGCCCTTCTTGCCGACCCGGCTCTCGATGATCCGGTCCAGGCCGGCGAAGGCGCCGCCGACGATGAACAGCACGTTGGTGGTGTCGATCTGGATGAACTCCTGGTGCGGGTGTTTGCGACCGCCCTGCGGCGGCACCGCTGCCGAGGTGCCTTCCAGGATCTTGAGCAGCGCCTGCTGGACACCCTCGCCGGAGACATCGCGGGTGATCGACGGGTTCTCCGACTTGCGGGCGATCTTGTCGACCTCGTCGATGTAGATGATGCCGGTCTCAGCCCGCTTGACGTCGTAGTCGGCGGCCTGGATCAGCTTGAGCAGGATGTTCTCGACATCCTCACCGACATAGCCCGCCTCGGTGAGCGCGGTCGCATCGGCGATGGCGAAGGGCACGTTGAGCATCCGGGCCAGGGTCTGGGCCAGCAGGGTCTTACCCGAGCCGGTCGGGCCGAGCAGCAGGATGTTGGACTTGGCCAACTCGACATTGGACTCGGCCCGCTTGCCGGTGCTGTCGCCGCCGGCCTGCACCCGCTTGTAGTGGTTGTAGACCGCGACCGCGAGGGTGCGCTTGGCCTGGTCCTGACCGACAACATAGGAGTTGAGGAACTGACAGATCTCGCTGGGCTTGGGCAGTTCGTCGAAGCTGAACTCGGTGTTGTCCGACAGTTCCTCTTCGATGATCTCGTTGCAGAGGTCGATGCACTCGTCGCAGATGTAGACGCCGGGTCCGGCGATCAGCTTCTTGACCTGCTTCTGGCTCTTTCCACAGAAAGAGCACTTGAGCAGGTCGCCTCCATCACCTACACGTGCCACCGATATGTCCCCTCACTACCCCGCGGTGCTTCGATCGGTGCTTCGATCGCCGGCTCGACGCAGCCGTGTCGTAAAACGCTACCTTGTGTCGGCCGAGAAGTCGCACGTTTAGTGGCGTGTCCCCCGGCCTGCCACCAGCGGCGCGGCCAGTGGTGCCGATGTGACTGGCGGCCACCGCCGGTTCAGTCGTTTACCAGCTTGCGTGTCGAGATCACCGAGTCCACGATGCCGTATTCCTGGGCCTGCTGCGCGGTGAGAATCCGGTCCCGCTCGATGTCCAGCTTGACCTGCTCGGCGGTCTGGCCGGTGTGCAGGGCCAGGATCTCTTCCAGCTGGACGCGCATCCGCATGATCTCGTTGGCCTGGATCTCCAGGTCGGTGACCTGGCCCTGGCCCTCGCCGGAGGGCTGGTGGATCAGCACCCGGGCGTGTTCCAGCGCGAAACGCTTGCCCTTGGTGCCGGCCGCGAGCAGCACCGCCGCGGCCGAGGCGGCCTGGCCCATGCAGTAGGTCTGGATCTCGGGCCGGACGAAGCTCATGGTGTCGTAGATCGCGGTGAGCGCGGTGAACGAGCCGCCCGGCGAGTTGATGTAGATGAGGATGTCACGGTCCGGGTCGGTGGACTCCAGGCACAGCAGCTGGGCGATGACATCGTTGGCGACCACGTCGTCGATCGGGGCGCCGAGGAAGATGATCCGCTCCTCGAACAGCTTGTTGTACGGGTTGGATTCCTTCATGCCGTAGTTGGTGCGCTCGACGAAGGAGGGCAGGACGTAGCGGCTGGACGGCGACTGGGCCGCCCGGTAGCCGGCGCTGGCCGGGGTGATGAGTTCGCTCATGTCGGTCGGTCTCCTTATTCCGGCGCCGGGGCCGAGCCGTTGCTCATCTGAGCCACCCGGCTGACCACATGGTCGACGAATCCGTATTCGAGGGCTTGACGGGCGGTGAACCACCGGTCGCGCTCGGAGTCAGCCTTGATCTGCTCGGCGGTCTGGCCGGTGTGCTCGGCGATCAGCTCGGCCATCTCGGCCTTGGTGAGCCGGAACTGTTCGGCCTGGATTGCGATGTCCGAGGCGGTGCCGCCGATACCGGCCGAAGGCTGGTGCATCATGATCCGCGCGTGCGGCAGCGCGTAGCGCTTGCCGCGCTCGCCTGCCGAGAGCAGGAACTGGCCCATCGAGGCAGCCATTCCGAGGGCGTAGGTCGCCACGTCGCACTCGACGAACTGCATGGTGTCGAAGATGGCCATGCCGGCCGTCACCGAGCCGCCGGGCGAGTTGATGTAGAGGTTGATGTCGCGGGTGGAGTCCTCGGCCGACAGCAGCAGCAACTGCGCGCACAGCCGGTTGGCGATGTCGTCGTCGACCTGGGAACCGAGGAACAGGATGCGATCACGCAGCAGCCGCTCGTACACCGAGTCGGCCAGATTGAGCCCCGAGCTGCCGGACCGCATCGCGGGGAGGCTGGCGGGCGCGGTGATCGTCGGGACGAGCGGGGTGGCGGGATCGGTCACGGACGCTCCTACCTCTGCAAGACGAGCCTGGGATGGCTGATGGGATGGCGAACGGAATCGGCTGACAAAGTCGTCACTCGAAGTCGTCAATGCCGTTACGCCGACCCTAACGTCTGCATCGGCGGGCTCACTCCCCGATCCCGCGGTGTTCGCTCACGGCGTGGCCGCCGCCGGTTGCCGCGCTAGGAGCGGGCCGGCTCTTCCGCCTCGTCGCTGTCGACCTCGTCGCTTCCGGCGTCGTCGGACTCGGCGTCGTCGGACTCGGCCGCCACCGCGTCGACTCCGCCGTTGTAGTCGGAGTCGGACTCGACC
>JBPCPA010000102.1:0-5588 GCA_050999655.1 Jatrophihabitans sp. | reverse complement strand
TGCCCAGTCGCTGGAATCGCCCCACCCCCCCGTTGGGGGGGCTGGGTGGGGTGTGGGTGCTCTCCTTTTCGCCCCCCCCCCCCGCGACCCGGTCGGCACTCTGGCCCGCAACGGCCTGACCGGGCGTCGAGCCGGTCACCGGGACGCCGCCGGCCGGCGGGTTGGGCGTGACCGGCGGGTTGGGCGTCACCGGGGTGCCCGGGTCGCCGGAGCTGCAGCTCGCGCTGGCCGAACCGAGCACGCCGACGCCGTTGCCGCAGGCCGTGACCGGCACTCCGATCGGAATGCTGATCCCGCCGCCGCCGGTGCCGGTGCCACCGGTGGTGGCCGGCGCGGTGCAGCCGCCGGCCGCGTCGCAGAGCACCGCGACGCTGTTGCCGCAGGCGGTGACCGGTGCGAGCACCGGAACGCTGACGCCGGTGGTGCCGCCCGAGCCGCTGGTGCTGCCGCTACCCGAACCGGTGGCGGGCGTGCAGCTGGCGCTGCCGTGGCCGAGCAGGCCGACGGCGTTGCCGCAGACCGTCACCGGGGCGGTGACCGGGACGCTGATGCCGGTGTTGCCGCCAATGCTGCTCGAGCCGGCGCCGGAGGTCTTGCAGCTGGCCGAGGCGTTGCCGACGGCGTTGCCGCAGACGGTGATCGGGGCGGTGACCGGGACGCTGATGCCGGTGTTGCCGCCAGTGCTGCTCGAGCCGCTGCTGCCCGAGCCACCGGTGGCCGGCGTGCAGCTGGCACTGCCGATACCGAGCAGGCCGATCCCATTGCCGCAGATCGTAATCGGCGCGGTGACCGGGACGCTGATCACCGAGCCGGACGAGCTCGCCGGGGTGGCGCTGCCGGCTCCGGACTGGCTGGTGGCAGTGGTGCTGTGATGGCCGCCGAGGATCGAGACAGCGTTGCCGGTGACGCTCACCGGCGCGGTGATCGGAAGTGAGAGCACGGTGCCGTGGTGCTGGCCGGCAGGGCTCGCCGAGGTGGCCTCGGCCGACGCGATGCCGGATCCGATGACCCACATCCCGCCTACGAAGATGCCTGCCGTGAGGCAGCGTTTCGTCCATAGATTCATGTCAATAGCCTTTGCTGAAGAGGGTAAAAGGGGATTGTGCGAGTGAGCTTCGTGCGCTAGGTCCGGGCCTGAGGGGGCAGGCCGGGGCGAGCTCAGTCGGGCGCGACCGGCGGCGAGCTGGCGAGCGCGCGGGGCGCCGTGGCCGGCCGGGCGTGAAGCGTCAGGTGGTTCGCGGGCGGAGGAGCCATGGCGCCATCGGCGACCATCAGCGAGAACTCCAGATGCCCACCGGCCGAGCTCAGGCCCGAGCCCGAGGCGCCCGAGCCGGCGAGGTCGCTGGTGGCCGGTTCGAGGCTGCCGGTCGAGCCGGCGAGGCCAGGTACCGGACGGGGGAAGCCGGCCGGCAGCCGAGCGGAGCGGGGGGCGATCCAGCTGCTGGCCGGGTCGTCACCGACCATGACTGGCCGGTCGGCGACCGGGGCAGCATGCCCTGGCAGGCTCGCATCGACCGTGGTGCCGGGACCGGCCTGGCCGGGCAGTGAGGGAGTCGGCACGCCGGGCAGTGAGGGAGTCGGCACGCCGGGCAGCGGCTTCGGCCGGTTGCTACCGGCGGTCAGCAACCGTCCGGTGACCGTTCGAACCTGGCTCACGGCACCGGACACGGTCCGACCGGGCAGCGTCTTGGTGGCCGAATGTGCTTGCTGTGCAAAGCCATCCGTCGTCGATGTCAGCAGCGGGGCGACCTGCTTGATCGCACCGACCGGCCGATCGAGCTGGCCGTCGGCGAGCCGCGCCAAGGCGGCGGTCGCCGGCACCGGCCGCGGTGCGGCGGCCTCGGCCGAACCGAGGGGGCTGAGGCAGCCGAGCGCCCACAGACCTGCCGAAACCACGGTCAGGAACATCGCCCGCGCCAACCAGCTCGGCAGCGTCGGCCGGGGTGACGCCACGTGCGTCCCCGCCTTCACCTGCCCGGTCAGCCTCATGAATGTTCCGCTCCGTAGTCGAATTGCTTACTCAGAGCTATCTAACGAGGGCCTCACGAAAGGGGTGACGCAAATCCCGGAAGAAATCTTCAAATCTCCAAGACAGGACGGCGTGACCCATGATGTGGGCAGTTTCGTCTAGGAAACTAGCCAGATCGTCTAGTGCATGGCGTCGCGTCTAAAGTTGCGCCATGATCGAGCTGGACGAGGCCCGTCACCGACTGCTCGCGGCGTGTCCGCCGACCGAGCCCGTCCTGGTGCGGGTCGACGAGGCGACCGGGTGCGTGCTGGCAGCCGATGTGCTGGCAGCCGGCAACGTGCCACCGTTCGACAACAGCAGCGTGGACGGCTTCGCGGTGCAGGCCACCGACGCGGCCGCGGCTTCGGCAGCCAACCCGGTCGATCTTGAGGTGCTCGGCTCGGTGCTGGCGGGCTCGGTGGCCGACCGGCCGGTGCGGTCGGGTCAGAGCTGGAAGGTGATGACCGGCGCCCCGCTGCCGGACGGTGCCGACGCGGTGGTGATGGTCGAGCACACCGCCGCGTCCCCGGAGCGGCCCCTGGGCTCGGCCGGCGACCTGCTCAGCCTGAACGCCCCGGTCCAGCGGGGGACCGGCGTCCGGCGGGCCGGCAGCGATGTCCGGGCCGGTGATCGGGTGCTGACCGCAGGCACGGTGCTGCGACCGGCGCATCTGGGAGTGCTGGCCAGTATCGGGGCCGGCCGGGTGTTGGTCCATCCGCGATTGCGAGTGGGCGTGCTGGTCACCGGTGCCGCGCTGGTGGCCGACGGCCGGCCGCTGGAGCCGGGTCAGATCTATGAGTCCAACCGGGCAATGCTGATGTCGTTGTTGCGACGGGCCAATTGCGAACCGGTCGATCTCGGGGTGGCCCGCGACGATCTCGCGCAGCTGGAACGCCGGCTGGCCGTGGCGATCACCGAATGCGATGTGCTGATCACCTCGGGCGGGGTGTCGATGGGCGATTCCGATCCGATCAAGGCGGTGCTCGATCGGCTCGGCCGGCTGAACTGGTTGCAGGTGGCGATCCGCCCGGCCAAGCCATTTGCTTTCGGAGTGCTGGACGGTCCGACGTTGCTGATGGGGCTGCCGGGCAACCCGGTCTCGTCGCTGGTCAGCTTCGAACTGCTCGCCCGACCGGCCCTGCGGCACCTGATGGGACACCGTGAGCCCTATCCACGGGCCGTCCGAGCGATCGCCGATGCCGCCCTGGACCGCCCGCACGGCGACCAGCGCACCGCCTACCTGCGCGTCCACTCCGCCTTCGCCGACGACGGTCGGGTGCACGTGCGGCCGGTATCGGGCCAGGACTCCCACCAGCTGTCGGCCTCCGCCGATGCCGACGCCCTGGCCAGGGTCGGTGATGGCCAGCAGATCCGGGCTGGCGATGAGGTGGACGTGCTCTTCCTGAGTTAGCTGCGCCCTGTCACCAGCTCGTAAGCGCAGTTGCGGCACTTTGGCGGCCTCAGGACCGCAGCTGCGGCTAACATACTAGGCATGCCCCGCTATCGAGTGCGTGAAGCAGCTGGCCTGCTCGGCGTCAGCGATGACACCGTGCGCCGCTGGGCGGACTCCGGCCGGTTGCCGACCAGCTCCGAGGGGGGCCGGCTCAGCATCGACGGCGCGGCGCTGGCCGCCTTCGCCGAGACGCTGGCGGCCGAGACCGAGCGCCCGGCGGTGGGCGCCATCGGACACGCTTCGGCCCGCAATCAGCTGGTCGGCCTGGTGACCCGGGTGGTGCGCGACACCGTGATGGCGCAGGTGGATCTGCAGGCCGGACCGTTCCGGATCGTGTCGCTGATGAGCCGCGAGGCGGCCGACGAGCTGGGCCTGGAGCCGGGCAGCCTGGCGGTCGCCACCGTCAAGGCCACCAACGTGATCATCGAAATCCCATCCGCAGGCTGAGCCCATCTGCTAGGAGTGCCTTGATGAAGCGCCTTACCCGAGTCACCTGCGTGCTGGCGGCGGGTGCGCTGGCGGCGGTCGCCGGCTGCAGCTCGTCGTCGAAGTCCACCACCAGCACCCCGGCGGCCGGCGGTGGCGGTGGCGGTTCGGCGCCGGCTTTCACCGGCACCATCACGGTGCTGGCCGCCGCGTCGCTGACCGAGTCGTTCGACACGCTTGCCAAGCAGTTCGAGTCCGCGCATCCGGGCGTCACCGTCAAGCTGAGTTTCGGGGCGAGTTCGGCGCTGGCGCTGCAGATCAACCAGGGCGCGCCTGCCGATGTCTTCGCCTCGGCCTCGACCAAGAACCTGACCCAGGTGGTGACCGCCGGCGGGGCCAGCGCCGGCACCAACTTCGTCAAGAACGTCATGGAGATCGCGGTGCCGCCGAGCAACCCGGCAGCCATCACCGGGGTGGCCGACCTAGCCAGGTCCGGCATCAAGGTGGCGCTGTGTCAGGCGCAGGTGCCGTGCGGATCGACCGCCGCGGCGGTGTTCAGCAATGCCAAGATCACCGTCAAACCAGTCACCCTGGAAGCTGACGTGAAGTCGACGCTGGCCAAGGTCGAGGCCAACGAGGTGGACGCCGGCGTGGTGTACGTGACCGACGTGCTGTCGGCCGGTAGCAAGGTCAAGGGCATCCCCATCCCGGATTCGGTGAATGCCTCTACCGAGTACCCGATCGCGGCACTCACCAAGGCCCCCAACGCGGCCGGTGCGGCAGCCTTCGTCGCCTACGTGCTGTCCGCCGCCGGCCAGCAGGTGCTGTCGGCGGCCGGATTCGAGAAGCCCTAGTTCGTTGAGCAGCACCGCTCGCCGTTCGCCGCGCGCCGACCGGGCCGCGGTTGCAGGCCGGGGGGCGCCGGTGATGATCGCCGCGCCGGCGGCCCTGGGCTTCGCCTTTCTACTGATCCCGCTGCTGGCGTTGCTGATCCGGGCGCCGTGGACCGGGCTGGCCCGGTTGCTGTCCGGCTCGCAGGCGCTGACCGCGCTGCGGCTGTCGCTGGAATGCGCGAGCGCGGCTACCGCAGCCTCGCTGGTGCTGGGGGTGCCGCTGGCCTGGGTGCTGGCACGGGTCCGGCTGCCGGCGATCGGCCTGTTGCGGGCGCTGGTCACCCTGCCGCTGGTGCTGCCGCCGGTGGTCGGTGGCCTGGTGCTGCTACTTGCCCTGGGCCGCAACGGCATCCTCGGCCGGCTGCTGGAGTCCTGGTTCGGATACTCGTTGCCCTTCACGACCGCCGGTGTGATCGTGGCGGAGACGTTCGCCGCGATGCCGTTTCTGGTGGTGACCGTTGAAGGCGCGATCCGGTCGGCCGACCGTGACCGGGAAGAGGCCGCAGCCACCCTCGGCGCGTCCCGGCTGACCGTATTCAGCAAGGTCACACTGCCGCTGATCGCTCCGTCGCTGCTGGCCGGCTCGGTGCTGTGCTGGGCCCGGGCGCTCGGCGAGTTCGGTGCGACCATCACCTTTGCCGGCAACTTTCCCGGCACCACCCAGACCATGCCGCTGGCTGTCTACAACGCGCTGGAAACCGATCCGGAGCCGGCGATCGCGCTGAGCCTGGTATTGCTCGTGGTGGCGGTAGCGGTGCTGGCGGCGCTGCGGGAACGCTGGCTGCATCCGGGCACCGCCCTGTGACCG
>JBPCPA010000074.1:0-9465 GCA_050999655.1 Jatrophihabitans sp. | reverse complement strand
TCGTACGCGCGCTCCACCACTCCCGCCTACTCCTATCGACCTGCGACACACGCTCGGTAGACACGGTAGCTGTTGCGGAACTGCACTCGCACGGCCTGGACGTTGATAATCCCGGTGAACAGTTGCTCAGCCAGCACAGCCGCCCGACCCCACCAGGTGGAGTTGGAGGCCATCGTCTTCCAGGCACCAGTGGTTTTCCAGGTCGTTTCGGTCGGACGCCAGCGCCGGTTATAGGCGGTGCAGGTGCAAGCGTCACGGTCACCGCCATCCGGCGCGGCGCGGGTGCCCGAGGTGTCATTCATATCCAGCGGATCAAGCGGGTAGACATAGGCGTTATCGTTGCCGCCGACCACCGGATCCACCGACAAGAAGCGGGCCGTAACCGGGTTGTAGAGACGGACACCCATGAGGCTGAGGCCGCCGAGGTCGTTGGCCGAGCGTTGTTGGCTACCTAGCCAGCCGTAGCTGTCAGGGGCGCTGCTCGCCGTGCGCGGCGCGCCGAACTCAGTCGACTCGCTATAGCTGGTGACGGCGGTGACTGCGGTGTTGTCGGCGGCGGTGGCGACCAGGTCACCGTGCAGGCTGGCCAGCTGCAGGATCACGCTGCCCGCCTGGTCGACGGTCGCCACCAGACCGCCGGAAATGCCGATGATGTTTCGGCTCCAGCTGCTGCCGGTGCTTGTCCAGACGGGTGAGTCGCTGCTGTCGGCATAGTGGTTGGTCGTCGTCGTGCTGGCGGTGTCGGTCGTGTTGACCAGGCGGTTCTGCATCGGGTCGAGGCTGAAGCCGAGCGTCCGGCCGCCTTGAGTCTCGGAGGCGACCAGATCGTTCGCGTAGTAGCCGACGGTGAGAGCCCCGGTGGTGCCGGTGTGGCTGCCGATCCCTTGGGCGTCACTGGCGGGGACGGCGGTGGTGCGCCCGAGGGTGTCATAGCTGTAGCCGGTGCTGGTGATCCGCTCGGCCCCGTCGAAGCTGGAGTTCACGGTGGTTGGGGTGGTGCTGCTGGAGCAGGCACCGCCGCTGCCGGCCGGGTAGCTGTTCAGGGCGGTGCGGTTGGAGTCGGCGTCCAAGGTGTAGGCGCGGGTGGTGCAGACGCCCGCGACGGTGTCCTGGGTGCGGATCAAGCGTGAGGCGCTGTCGTAGCTGAAGGCCTGCGACGAGGCCGGCGAGCTCTGCTTGACGGTGTCGCCTTGGGCGTTGCTGGCCTGGGCGAAACTCAACCAGGTACTGCCAGCCTTGGCGTAGGTCAGCGCAGTGGCGTCGCCGGTGTTGTCGAACCGGGTGCTGGCAACCAGACCGTTCGGGTAGGTCTGGGCACTCAAGTTCCCGTCGGGATTGTAGGCGGCGGCAAACGCACCGAGGGCGGAGCCGACCCCGACGTCCTCGGCGGTGACCAGGCCACGGTGCTCGGTGGCCGAGTCATAGGTGAACGTCGTGCTGCCCTTGCCGTCATTGACCGTTGCCGCCCGGCCGACGATGTCATAGCTGGTGGTGGACAGGTTGCCGGTCGCATCGGTATAGGACGTGCCGCGACCGAAGCTGTCATAGCCGGTGGTCAGGGTGTTCCCGCCACCGACCACGGTTGTCGGCAAACCAGTGCTGGTGTCGTAGCTGATCGTCTCGGTGGGAAGCGCCGTCCCACCAGCCGCCGTCGGCGTCACCGTGATGGACGTGCCGGTAGTGCGGCCGGCGCCGTCATAGCTCATGGTCGTGGTGCGCACCGTGGCTCCAGCAGTCTCGGTGGCGACCAGAGGCTGGTCATACAGGTTGTAGGTCGTGGTAGTGACCGGCAGCGGATTACCCGTCGCTGGTTGCGCGGTGGGCCCGGTGGAGCAGGCTAGCCCGGCCAGGGCGTAGGAGACGCACGCGCCGGACGCACCGGCGGTGTAGTAGGTGGTGCTGGTGGATTTGGCGTCACTACCGCTTGAGGCCGGTAGCCAGGACTGGGTGGTCTGGCCGGCGTCGTTGAACCGGCTGTTGGTAACCAGATCCGTCCCACCGGCGCCGGCAGCGACCACGCTGGTCGAGGTGGCTTGGCGCAGATCCCACCCGGTCAGGGCGCTGGACGGTGTGCTGCTGGTGGCCGAGTAGCTCATGGTGGCGGTCACCAGGTCGGCATCGGCCTGGGTGGCTAGGTTCCAGGCGGCGGAGGTGACGGTAGTCGGCAGCCCGAAGGATCGTGGGTTGCCATCACCGTCCAGCGGTGCGCCCTGGTCATAGGTGGTGTGCTGATGGGAGCGGCCATCGATCGTGGAGCCGCTGTTCAGCACCACCGGGTGCGTCGGGCCGTAGGTGTCGCTGACCTGATCCGGATGCAGTGGGTCATAGACGGTGCTGCTGGCCAGCAATCCCGCCCGCGCAGCGGAATCGGTCAACGCCGCGACGGCCGGATCGGTGTCGCTGGTGGGGGTCAGCGCCTGCAGCCGGTTGCCCGGCGTCAACGAGGTGAGCGCGTTGCCGTTGGCGTCGTAGCTGGTCGCGCCGTACTGCCACGCGCCGGCTCCGTAACTGGCGGTATTGGTCTCGCGGCCGTTGGCGTCCAGGTAACGCATGACGGCATAAGGCCAATCGGCGGACGTCACCGACGCCGGATCCGTCGACGCGGGCTGGTGATCCGGGCCGAACACTGCCGCGTAACGCACCGGCAGATCAGCTAATTGCCCCCAGGCCGCGGTCGTCGCGCCGGACAGATCCACCGGTGAATGCTGCATGTCCTGGCTATAGACCACGGTGCTGGTCGCGGTCTGGGCCAATGCCGCGTCATAGCGGTTGACGGTGGAGAGCCGGCCGTTGGTGTCATAGCTGAACGTCCAGGGCGCGAGGCCTGGTGGGGTGAGGGTGGCCAGCCGGCCGGTGCTGTCGTAGGTGTAGGCGGTTTTCAGGAAGGGGGTGATCCGCGGGTCGTATTCGTCGATCAGGTTGCCGGCGCTGTCGTAGTCATAGTGGGCGAGCACCGGCGCGGGGCTGGGGAAGCTTGCGGTGGCCGGGTCGAAGGAGTGGAAGGTGACCGTTTGCAGCCGGGTGTGCCCGGCGACGGTGAAGTAGTCCAGGGTGAGTGAGCGGCAGCCCGGGGTGGTGTCCGGGCTGGCGCAGCTGACGCCGGTGGGAATGGCGCCGAGGATCCGGGTGACCCGGCCGGCGCTGTCACGGGTATAGGTCGTGGTCGAGGCGGTGCCGGCCTCGGCGACCTTGCTCGCGCCCCACACCCCCGCCGCCGACGTCCAGGTCGTGGTGGCGCCGTCGGTGTCGGTCAGGTCGACCTCGGTCAGGCTCGGCATCCACACCGTGTCACCGTCGGCTGCGGCGTCATCGACCCCGGCGAAGGTGATCGGATTGGCTACGGTGGGGCTGCTGGTCGAGCTGGTCGCCTGATACTCACTGACCGTGCCGTCGCTGTCGGTGAAAGAGAGGTAGCCTCGGCCCAGCTGGGCGGTCGACACGCTCAACTCGGCAGCACCGGCATCCGCACCCGGTAGTGACGCTGACCAGCCGGGCCCGAACACCCCGCTGGCATCAGCGCGTTCACCGGCTGGGGCCAGGGTGGTAAAGGATCGTCCTATCGACAACGAACCGCGGTAGGTCGGCACCGACACATCGTTCGCACTCACCTGGTAATCACCGGTCAGCAGCGACACGCTGCCCGAGCCCACGCTGTCGGTGGCATAGGAATCACCGAACGAATGAGTCGCCAGTTGCACGGTAGAGGCCATCGAACACACCGGCGACGGATCAGAGGCTGTGGCGCCGAAACAGGCCTGCACCTGGAACAGCTGATCGCCATGGCCCAACGTCGCGCCGGCGTCCCAGGTGAAGGGTGCGAACACCGCCGGGCTGCCGCTCTTCTGCACCGGCCAACCAGTCGGATGGGTGGTAGTACCTGGCACCGTGACATCGGTAACCGGCACAGTGGCCCAGGCGCCGGTGATCCCGACCCGGTACTGATAGGTCACCCACGCACCGCCACCGGTCGGGTCAGCCTGCAGGGTCAGGTTCTCCTGGGTGCGCGACTGCCCGGCCGGGATCGCCGCGCCGACCGCGGAATACCAACCCTCGACGTCCAGGACGACGTTGATCGGATCTGGTGAGGAGTTGACGACGAGCACGGTGCCGTCGCCGGCGGTCGGGACTATGGCCAGGTTGTTGCGCACCGTCGACCCAGTCGGGAAGTACACCGTCGCCACTGCGGCAAGACGCTGGTCACCCGGCCCCAATGCCATGAACCCCGAACCAGTACCGGTGTGGATGACCTGGGCGCTGATGGCGAAGGCGCTGATCCCGCTGCCCGGCAACGGCAAACCGGCTACCCCTCCGACCTGCACCCGGCGCGAGGAGTTCGCGGCGATCGCGGTGCTCGGCGCCATGCGGGAGTCGAAGGCCCTGGCCGAGGCCGGCGTGAACGCGCCCTTCGTGCCCGGGGTGGCGGTGTAATAGCCCACGATATCAAGCACGAAATCGATCGCGCTGCCGCCGGTACCGACCCACAGGTTGAACTGCCCACCGGCGCCCAGATCCACCGCCGCACCCATAATGGTCGCAGTGTTGGCGGTGTAGTTCAACGACACATCCGCCGGGCGGCTGGTTCCGGTCGGGTAAGCGTCCAACCACCCTCCCGCGGACGAGGTGACCGCGGTCAGCATCGCGAATACAGCCGAGGCGTCCGAGGGCACCCCGGCCAGGCCACCGACCGTGACCGCGGTGGTCGAGTTCAGAGCGAGCTTGGCGTGCGGCAAACCCAACCCCAGACGGGTGTCCACGATCCGGGTCGGCGCCACCGGCACATACCCGCCCGGCGCTGGATCACCATTACCGGCCGTGTAATAACCCTGCACGTCCACCAGCATCGTCACCGACGAGGACGCCTGCACCTTGATCATGCCGTCCACCGCCAACGCCACGATCGAACTGGCCGACACACTGCCGCCACCAGCGGTATACGTCAACGAACTTACTGCCGTCCCACCCGCACCATTCGCGGCGAACAACACGAACCCACCGCCGGCCGGCGACAACACCGTCACCGACACCTGCACCGAGGACACCCCCGACGCCGGCACCCCCACCACACCGGCGACCTGCAACGGGTACCACGTGGCAGCCGTCACCGGGCCGGTCACCCCGCCCGCGCCAGAGCGGGTATCCATAATGTTGCCCTGCACCGGCACAAACAACCCCGCCGTCCCCGTCGACACATCCGCCCTAGCCGGCCCCGCATGACGCGCAGCACTCACCTGCACCGCCACCACCAGACCCGCCACCAACGACAACACCAACCCAGCCCGCACTACCCGACCCACCACAGACCCGCCCCGCAAACACGACGTGCCGCCGGGTGCGCACACCTAGCTGGCGCCTATGAACATGAAGTATTCGTTAGCCGCCGAATCTAACATTTCGGAAGCCAGTTAGTAGCTTCATCTAGGAAGCCGTGGCCTGGCAGTCGCCTATCCGTGCAGCAGACCCCGTGACCCGGCTGCGCTGTATCGGCGAGTACCCGACGAGGTACGTCGGTCGATCAATGAAACCTTCTCCGAGTGCTTCTTCATCGATGAGCGTGGTGAGGTAGCTCGCTCCACTCGACGACCGCCCTTCGACGGCTTCCCGGACGCTGTACATGCGTTTCATCAGCAGCTTGCTCAGGCGGAAGCCCGAGGCAGCCACGCGGTGGGCCAGCGCTCATGGTCGTCCCAGGAAATCAAAAGACCCCCGAAAACGGGGGTCTTGATGATCCGAAGGGATCGCTTCCATTCGGTCTGGCCGAAGTTCTTTCGGCCAGTGTTTCGAGTAAGACCATCTTGGTCGGGGTGGCGGGATTTGAACCCACGGCCTCTTCGTCCCGAACGAAGCGCGCTACCAAGCTGCGCCACACCCCGGCTGCAACGCTGACCAGCATAGCCGAACCGGAACCGGCCACCGACCGGGCGCCCGCGCCGGGCCAAGCGCAACCGCACGCCCGCTCAGGCTCGCGCGATGTCGCGTGGGAGCAGGGTCAGCAGCACCGCCTCCGGGCGGCAGCCGATCCGCACCGGCATGAACGGGTTGGTGCCCAGGCCGGCGCACACGTTGAACCACATCCGGTCGTCCCAGCGGTGCAGCCACCGCGCCCGGTGCACGTCGATGCCGCAGTTGGTGACGATCGCCGGACCGAACGGCACCCGGATCTGACCGCCGTGGGTGTGTCCGGCTAGCACCAGGTCGTAGCCGTCACCGGCGAAGCGGGTCAGCAGCGCGGGCTCGGGCGAGTGGATCACGCCGATCCGTACCGCCGCCGACCGGTCAGCCGGCCCGGCGATCTTGTCATAGCGCGCCCGGCGCAGGTGCGGGTCGTCGGTGCCGGCCAGCGCGACCGGCACGCCCGCGACCTCGACGCGGTCGCGGGCATGGGTCAGGTCCAGCCAGCCCCGGCCGGCCATCGAGGCGGCCAGTTCGTCCCACGGCATCCGCCGGCGACCGCTCAGATCACCCATCTTGTGCGGCATGAAGTAGCGCACCGGGTTCTTCGGCACCGGCACGTAATAGTCGTTGTTTCCCGGCACGAACGCCCCCGGAAAGTCGAACAGCGGGCCGAGCGCGGCCATGATCGCCGGGATCGCGTCCGGGTCCGAGCTGGTGTCACCGGTATTGATGACGAAGTCCGGCTGCAGTCGCGCCAACTGCGACACCCAGGCCTGCTTGCGCCGCTGAGCCGAGGTCAGGTGCAGGTCGGAGATGTGCAGGATCCGGATCGCGGGCGTGCCCACATCGAGCACCGGCGCAGCGAACCGGCGCAGCGTGAACAGGTTGCGCTCGATCAGGCCGCCGTAGCCGACCGCGGCGGCGCCTGTCAGGCCGAGGGCAGCGATGCTGCGGGCGAGGGCGGGCACGCGATCCAGCCTACGGCCACTAGCCTGATCGCCATGGCCGACCTGAAGTCCCGACTGCACGCCGATCTGACCGCCTCGATGAAGGCCCGCGACGAGCTGACGACCGCCACCCTGCGAATGCTGCTCACCGCGGTCACCACCGAAGAGGTGGCCGGTACCAGCGCTCGGGAGCTCAGCGACGACGAGGTGTTGCGGGTCGTCAACCGGGAGGCCAAGAAGCGGCGGGAAGCGGCCGAGGCCTTCGGCGCGGCCGGACGGACCGAGCAGGCCCAACGCGAGCGGGACGAGGAGACGGTGCTGGCCCGGTACCTGCCCAGCCAACTCTCCGACGCCGAACTGGTCGGCCTGGTCAGCGCCGCGATCACCGAGGTCGGCGCGAGCGAGCCCCGCCAACTGGGGCTGGTGATGAAGGCGCTGACACCGAAGATCGCCGGCCGGGCCGACGGCAAGCGGGTCTCGGACGAGGTGCGCCGCCAGCTCACGAGCTGAGCCGCAGCCGCCGGCTGGACGGGCGGACTTGACAGTGTCTTCAGGTACCGTGGCCTGATGCTTCGACGGATCGCCCTGTTTACCCTGCCCGTCCTGCTGGTGGCCACTGCCTGTACCAAGGCCCCGCAGGTAAGCACCGCCGACTCCGCCGCACCGTCCCTATCATCGAACTCGAGCTCTGCCTCCTCGACGCCCAGTGACATCGCCAGCCAGTCCAGTTCGGCGTCGCCCAGCACGTCCAGCGCCGCCCAGCCCACCAGGGCGGTGCACGTGTCGCTGCTGGAGAGCGACGGTGGCGTCTACGGCGTCGGCATGCCGATCATCGCCTGGTTCAACGTGGCTCCGACCAGCGGCGTTGCCTTCGCCGCAGCCACCAAGGTCATCGTGAACGGCTCGCCGATCAAGGGCGCCTGGTTCTTCGAGCCGACCAAGCACACCGGTTCGGCGCTGGAAGGGCACTTCCGCCCGGAGAAGTACTGGCCGGCGCACGCCAACATCACCGTGGACCTGCCGGTCAAGGGCCTGTCGGCCGGCCCCGGCCTGTCCTTCGACGACAGCCTGACGCTGGCCATCTCGACCGGCGCGGCCAACATCTCGGTGGTGAACGCCGCCGACCTGCGGATGACCGTCCGATCCGACAACAAGGTCTACGGCACCTTTCCGGTCTCGCTCGGCGCGAGCAACACCCGGACCCTGCGCGGCACCAAGGTGATCATGGACAAGGGCGCCGACATTCCGATGCGCGGCCCGGGTTACTACGACGCGCACGTGCAGTGGACCCAGCGGTTGACCTATGACGGTGAATACCTGCACTCGGCGCCCTGGAACGTCCGCAACCTCGGTGTGCGCAGCACCTCCAACGGCTGCACCAACCTCAGCCCGGCCGTCGCCAAGCAGCTGTACGGGCTGATGCACATCGGCGACGTCGTGGAGTACCCGAACGCCAACGGTGCGACCATGCAGCTCGGGCAGGGTTACGGCGACTGGAATGTGGCCTGGGCCAACTGGCTGACCGGCGGGGCACTGCACACGATCTGAGCCGCGCCGTGACCTGAGCCGCGTCGTGACCTGAGCCGCGTCGGGAACGGCCCAGGTACCGGGTTCAGCAGCGCGGGATAGCTACGCCCGCACTGGAATGGGCGGGGCCCATCGCAGCCACGCTGGCGAAGTCGGCCGCCGGCACGTAGTACCGGTCCGTCCAGGGCGCGGTCGCGATCCGGTACCAGGCATCGCCGATACTGCTCGAACCGGTGTCGGCCAGTTGTAGCTGGCAGCTCACCTGCACCGGCTCGTCGAAGGGCACCGCCGGCCCGCGGCCCTGCTGGTCGCGCGGGTCGGCCACGCTGGGCGCGCCCGCCTGCTCGGCTTCACGCTCCCACGCCAGCCCCGGTATCGGAGCGTCCACCTGCGCGGTGCCGGTGCCGGTGCTGGTCAGGGTCACGGTTCTGCTGCCGACCAGCTGGAATCCGATCAGGATTCCGACCGCCAGGCTGGCCGCGACGCTGCCCGCCCAGAGCAGCCGCCGGCGGGTCGTCGACGGCCCGGCCGCCGCCGTGACCGGCCGCGGCCCGGTCGCCGCCTTAGCGCCGACGGTTGCAGCCGGCATGGTGTGATCGGCCTCGGGCCACTCCGCCGCGAGCGGCCCGTCCGCTGCCGAGCGCTCGACCACCGGGGTGGGTGGGTCCGTCCAGTCCGGCTCGGCGGCCGGCTGGGACCAGGGCGGCAGCAGGTCCGCCGGCGACGGCTCACCGTCGGCGACCAGCCGCCGCAGCTGTTGCCAGTACGCCGACCAGGCGATCACGTCCCCATCGCAGGCCGCCACCATGGCCAGGGTGATCTTCTTGCTCGGCAACCGCCGGCCCGAGCAGGCACCCTGCAGGCTGCTGGCGGCGTAGTTGGTGCTCGTCGCCATTTCGGGATAGGTCAGGGCAGCGCTGCGCCGAAGCTCGCGCAGCCAGAAGGCACACTCAGCGGCCGCGCTGCCGTCTCGCACGAGCGGCGCTTCGTTACGGCCCACTGCGGCCTCCTCGGATCCGACAGGCGAGGGATTGCTAGGCAGATTATAGGTAATTCGCCACTTTGTTGAGTCGGCAAGCAACCTCACGGCGTCCGGTGG
>JBPCPA010000042.1:0-51039 GCA_050999655.1 Jatrophihabitans sp. | reverse complement strand
GCACCTCCCGACCATCCAGCGCAAATGCCAGCAGTACCAGACCTACCGCCAAACCGGCGCCGAACAAGCCGACAGCAACATCTTCCCGGCCGTCATCTGGGTCGCACCCAACCCACTGCGTGCCAAGAAACTGCGGCAAGCCATCACCAGCCGCCGAGGGATCGACACGACCCTGTTCCGCATCGTAGAGATGGACACCCTCACCGATCTCATCGCCGAAGGCTCGGCATGACCGGGCTCCGCAACCAGATCCTGGTCGGAGACGCGGCCGACCAGCTACGCACCCTGTCGGACGCCAGCATCGACATGGTGCTGACCAGCCCGCCCTACTTCCGGCTGCGCGACTACGACCACCCAGGGCAGCTCGGCTTGGAGGCAAGCGTGGAGGAGTGGGTGCTGGCGCTGCGTGGCATCGCCCGGCAGGTGCATCGAGTGCTGGTACCGACGGGAACGTTGTGGCTCAACGTGTCCGACACCTATGCCAACCACGCCCGTCAAGGTGCCGCTCTGAAGAGCCTGCTGCTGGCACCGGAACGATTGGCACTCGGGATACTCGAGGACGGCTGGTTACTGCGGAACAAGATCGTTTGGCAGAAGGCCAACCCGATGCCCTCCTCCGTCCGTGACCGGCTGACCTGTTCGTGGGAAGTGCTGTTCGTATTCGTCAAGCAGCCCAGGTACTTTTTCGACTTGGATGCAATCCGGCAGCCGCACACCAGCCGGCACCACGGCCGGATCGATCCGCAGTACATCCGATCCAGGGAGCGGGAGTCTTGGCGCGGTCCGAACGGTGACGATGCCTCCGGCCTAGACGCCATGAAGGCCCGCGGGATCATCGGGCACCCGCTGGGTAAGAACCCCGGCGACGTCTGGCGCATCGCCTCCAGCAATTATCGGGGAGCCCACCACGCCACGTTCCCGGTTGCCCTGGCTGAGCGGGCGATCCTGGCTGGATCACCGGAAGCACGCTGTGCCGTGTGCCGATCACCCTGGGCACGGCAGCTCATCCGCTCGCTCGGTGGCACCGCCACCCGCAGCACACTTCGACCGCGCTGCAACTGCGGTATCGCGTCGGAGCCGGCCGTGGTGCTTGACCCATTCTTCGGTGCGGGCACCACCGCCGTAGCGGCCGAACAGCTCGAGCGGGATTGGCTGGGTATCGAACTGAACCCGGACTTCGCCGAGCTTGCCGAGACCCGTATCCGGCAGGCTCGCGCCAGTCCAATCATCAATGCGGCGTAACGCCTCGTCGGTGTCATGCGGTCGAGCACCCGCTAAGAGGTTTACGACCAACCGTAAATCCGCTCGCCCGCAACAGCACCGAGGAGGTACTGCCATGTCCATCCCGGACACCAACGGCACCCCCGGAAAATCTGGCGTGAAAACGCTAGCCATCCGGCTGGAGCCCGACCTGCACGCGCAACTGAGCCTGCTCGCTCAACTGCGCGCCGCCACCATCACCGACGAGATCAAGGCAGCACTCGAAGCCCACATCACGGCAGCGAAGTCTCTGCCTGAACTCGCCGGCCGCGCCGACGCTGTACTCGATGACATCGAGCGCGACGCAACGGCTCGAAGGAATGCCATCGCCACCCTGTTCGGCACCACCGAACCGGAACTGGCGGGCACTGCGGCCGATCCGGCTGCACCTGACGGGCAGACGGAGCCACCGGCCCCACCGGCAACCGGCAGCGGTAGTCGTCCTCGCGGACGACGCGGCGGATCGGAGGACGCAGTTAAGTAGACGCAGGTAACTGCGTACGCGGCACCACTCGGTGCCACCCCTGGCAGGAGCCGGACGGTTCGAGACAGCAATCTCGTCTCACCGTCCGCTCCTGCCAGTAACACCAAGCAACCTAGAGAGGAGGTCACCCCATGAACCACGAACAACCACCAACCAACAGCGAGACTCCGCCGACGGGCCCCTGGCAGCCCGACGAACAAGTCGGCGACATCTACGAGATCGAGATCAGAGCCGACGGCCAGGTCGAGCAGGCCGAACGCCTTGCCGATGTCCCACGCATTTGGGTGGCCTCCCTCGTCGACTACAACAACGGAAACTTGCACGGCGCGTGGCTGGATGCAGCAAGGGAGCCTGACGAGATCCAGGCCGACATTCAGGCGATGCTTGTCCGCTCTCCCTGGACTGCCCGCACCGGCGAGCCGGCTGAGGAGTGGGGGATCTTCGACTTCGACAACTTCGGTGCCTGCCAGCTCGATGAGTACGAGGACATCTCCTGGGTCAGTGCTCTCGCGACCGGCATCCGCCAGCACGGACTGGCTTATGCGGCTTGGGCAAACGTGATCGACGAACGCGAGCACTTAAGCGACTTCGACGCGGCCTACCTCGGCCACTACGACGACCTGCACACCTACATCGAGCAGATGATCAACGACCTGGGTTATGACGAGCTGCTGGACAAGGCCGTGCCGGCCAGCATCCGGCCCTACGTCAAGATCGACATCACCGCGACAGCCAACGATCTGGTGCTCGGCGGCGACCTGCACGCTGTGCCGGCGAGCGAGGGTGGGGTGTGGATATTCAATGCCCGCTAACCAGCTCGCGACGGCTGCATTCAGGCTCGCGTTCAACAATTCCGGCGCTGGACAGGTCATCGATCCATGCAATTCCGGAGGCCTGGAAATTGCTAGGCGACTTAGGCTCGCCTTTTCGACGATCGCCGAATACCGTCCTGCCCCCTCATCCATTTCTCTTCTGCGGAGGGCGCGGGCATGCACGACGAACCAGGAACCAGCCAGGAGCCGACCGGGACCGCCGATCCCCGGCAGGACGCGATCACCAGCGCCATCCGGGAGGCGGCGTTCGCGGCCTGGGTCGACAGCCGCGAACCCGACCAGCCAGCCACGGACGAGCTGTTCGGCAAAGCCTATCTCGGTCACTACGCCTCCCTCGATGCCTACGTCGAGGAGCTGGTCGACCGCTACGAGCTGGATGCCAAGCTCGACGCTGCCATCGCCGCACCATTCCGCCGCTACGTCGATGTCGATGTCACCGCACTGGCTCGTTGGCTGGTCGCCAACGGCACGCTCTATGCGCTACCGGCGGTGCCGATCGGGGTGTGGGTATTCAGCGCAGAAATTGGATAGGCAAGCCTCGCCTTTGTTGTGGAATGAACAATTGCGATTGTTCAAGCGATCAAGGAAGCATATAATTGATCGTGAAATGCGACGCACTTCCTTAACACCACAACAAGCTCAGAAACTCGGCGAGTACCTGGGCGCTCGACGCATGGCGATGGGCCTGTCGATGCGCCAACTGGCTCGCGAGGTCGGCGGCAACATATCCACGATCAGCGTCATCGAAGCCGGTACCAACCTCAGCCCCAGCCCGCAGACCCTCAAAGCCATCGCCGACGTGCTCGGTCTGTCGATGAGCGACATCTTCGTCGTGGCCGATTGGCTGCCTGCCGACGAACTGCCGACGCTCAAGCCCTACCTGCGCGCCAAGTACCAGGACCTCGATGAGCAAGCCATCGCCGAGCTGGAGCGCTACGCCGAGCGACTCGCGCAGCGGCACGGCAGCCTCGGACCGATCGACCACGAGGACGAACAACCTTAGAACTACGAATCAAACACGACTCACTGAAAGGAGGAACAGCATGCACTACACCAACCCCGAGGGAGGAACCAGCCTGCTGGCCAGCCTCCGATCACTGAACCCGAACCGGCGACTACACCTGAGCGAAGCGCTTCGCATCGCCGAACTACAAGCAGGCCGCCTGCTCGAACTGCGCGATGCGCTCGACGTGCCCGTGCCCACCACGGTTGTTACCGGCCTGCCACGGGTCACCGTCGAGCACGACACCGACCTACCTGACGACGCAGCCTCTGGCAGCAGCCACTGGAACTGGCAACGCCGCAGCTGGATCATTTGCCTCAACCCCACCGAGCCGCGCACCCGCCGCCGGTTCACCCTATTCCATGAATACAAGCACATTCTTGATCACGGCAGCCCTGGTATCGCAGCACGGCGACGGCTATCTGGCGGCAAGCCGGTCGAGGAGATCGTCGCCGACTACTTCGCCGGCTGCGTCCTCATGCCGAGGCGGCTTCTCAAGACCGCCTACTTTGACGGTATCCAGCGACCTGGTGACCTGGCTGAGCTGTTCGACGTTTCCGAAGCGGCGATGAACGTTCGACTGAGCCAGCTCGGACTCAGCGATACGACAGCTTCGACCCACCGGTTCCGCTACCAGCCGCGAGCGTCACGTAGCAGCCACAACTACTGGCGGAACAGTAACCACGTTCGGCAACTTTTGGAGGTCGCCTGATGGCCAATAAACCCAAACCTGCAACGGCAGATCCGGACGCACCGAAGCGGGCGATCATCTACCTGCGGGTGTCCACCAAGGAACAAGCTGGGCGCGGCGGTGAGGTCGAGGGTTACTCGATCCCTGCCCAGCGGCTCATCGCCACCCAGAAGGCCGAAGCGCTCGGTGCCGCGATCGTCGATGAGTTCGTTGACGCAGGGGAGTCGGCACGATCGGCCGATCGACCCGAGTTGCAGCGGATGCTCACCTACATTGAGGCCGAGCAGGTCGACGTGCTGATCGTGCACAAGATCGACCGACTGGCGCGCAACCGGATGGATGACCTGATGATCACGATGGCGCTGGAGAAGGCCGGCGTGCAACTGGTGTCCTGCTCCGAGCAGATCGACAACAAGACCCCTGCCGGCAAGCTCACGCACGGCCTGATGGCACTGATCGCCGAGTGGTACTCCAGCAACCTCTCGTCCGAGGTGAAGACCAAGACGCTGCAGAAGGTACGCAACGGCGGTACCACCGGCAAAGCCCCGGTCGGCTACCTCAACGTTCGGAAAGTCGAGGCCGGTCGGGAGTTCCGTACGGTTGAAGTTGATGCAGACCGGGCCGAGCATGTTCGCTGGGCGTTCCGCGCCTACGCCAGCGGCGACTACACCGTCCGGCAGTTGACCACGGCGCTGGAGGCACGCGGCCTGACCACGGTCGAGACCAAGGAGTACCCGGAGAAGCCGCTCAGCGTCTCGAAGGTGCATCGGCTACTGCGCAACCGCTTCTATATCGGCTACTTCACTTGGGGCGGCGTGGAGTATGAGAGCAATCAGACTCCGATCATCGAGCGACCGCTGTTCGACACCGTGCAAGAGATGCTGACTGCCCGCAATGTGTCGGGGGAGAAGCAGCGGCTGTACAACCACTTCTTGAAAGGCACGGTGCGCTGCGGCGGTTGCGGCAGCCGCCTGTGCATCACCAAGGTCACCAACCGCTGGGGCACCACCTATGTCTACTTCTTCTGCCTGGGGCGGCAGCAGCGGCGCACCGGCTGCGTCCGCAAGGCCGTGTCGGTTGACTTGATCGAGGAGAAGGTCGAGCAGCTCTGGGATCAGGTTCGGATCTCATCGGAGTACGCCGGCCTGCTCGATGAGCTGATCCGCGGCGAGCTTGCGGTCTACCGCGAGCAGGCTGAGAAGACCCGGGCCAGCGCGACCCGGCGGCTGCAACTGCTGCAGGGCCAACGGCGCAAGCTGCTTGATGCCCACTATGCCGGAGCTATTCCGATCACCCTGCTCAAGACCGAGCAGGACCGGCTGACGGAGGAGATCGAAGCGTGCGAGCGGAGGCTGGCCAAAGCCGGCACCACCAGCGAGGCGATCGAGCAGAACCTGGCCGACTGCCTGCGTTTCGTCGAAGAAGCCTCCACCACCTACCGGGTCGCACCGGCTCGGATCAGGCGGCGGATGAACCAGTCGCTATTCGAGCAGATCCTGGTCGAGGAGGACGGAGCTGTGGTCGGTCATCTGGCGGGCGCATACCGACAGCTCCTCGATCCCACCTTCGTCGTGCCAGCGAGCCAGCTCCCAACTGACTCTGAAGCCGACCTGGAATCGCATGAGGAGCTGACTCAGCCGCAGCAGGAAGTCCTGTTCGACCCGAAAGCCTGGAGCCTCGGCGTACCAGCCTGGATGTACGGCCAAGCGGCCTGGCAACGGCGCTACCTGAAAAAGCCCCCGACATCTGGTGATGTCAGGGGCTCCTCACGCGGCCCGGGCCGGGATCTTTCTTTGGCGTGGGGTTTGAAAAAGGATCATCTGGTGCGCCGCCAGGGACTCGAACCCCGAACCCGCTGATTAAGAGTCAGCTGCTCTGCCAGTTGAGCTAGCGGCGCGCGTCCGGCATCGCTGCCGGGCACGAGGTGAAACAGTAGCAGACCCCGTCCGGCGGCTCTGAACCCACCTGGACCCGACGGCCGGCCATACGAATAGGGCCGCGAGCACGGCCATCCCGGCCGATCGGACGTACCGCGCCGCGCCCGGCCGGCAGCGCCAGAGATCTGCCCCGACGCCTCGCGCTGCCTGGCTAGACTCGCGCGATGGGTGCCAGCCGATGACGGCCGGGTTGGACGAGCGGCTGCTCGATTCGATCCCGGAACTGTGCGGGCCGCGCCAGGTCGAGGTGCTGCCCGGCGGCCTGACCAACCACAATTACAAGGTCTCGGTGGCCGGCGGTGTGTACGTGGTGCGGGTCTCCTCGGCGGACGCGGACCTACTCGCGATCGACCGGGACAACGAGTACCGCAACTCGGTCATCGCCGCGGCGTCCGGGGTCGGCGCGCCGGTGATCGCCTACCGTCCCGACGCGCATCTGATGGTGGTGGGGTTTATCGATGGCACGACGTTCACCGACGATTCGTTCGGCGCCCCGGGCACCCTGGCGCGGGTCGCGCGGGCCTGTCGACGGCTGCACGACGGGCCCCGATTCGTCAACGATTTCAACATGTTCGACATTCAACGTGATTACCGGGCGCTGGTCGAGCAGCGCGGGTTCCGGCATCCGGCGGGCTACTCGTCCTACCAGCCGCAGGTCGACCGGATCCGGCGGGCCCTGGCGGTGCGGGATGAGGGCAGCGTGGCCTGCAACAACGACCTGCTGGCTGGCAACCTGGTCGACGACGGCGAGCAGGTGCGGCTCATCGATTACGAGTACCCGGGCAACAACGATGCCTGTTTCGAGCTGGGCAACCTGTGGAGCGGGTGCCACCTGAGCCTGGATCAGCTGCAGGAACTGCTCTGCTGCTACTACGGCCGGCCGTTGCGCAACAAGCTGGCCCGCGCCCAGTTGCAGGGCCTGATGTCGCGCTACGGCTGGACGTTGTGGGCGTGCATCCAACAGGCGACCAGCTCGCTGGACTTCGACTTCTGGTCCTGGGGCCTGCAGAAGTACGAGGCTGCCGAACAGATGTTTCGCAGCCCGGACTTCGAGCGGTTGCTGGCGCAGGCACAACTGGCCGACTGATCGATCCGGGAGCGTATGTGAGGACTCAGGAGCTGCCCGACCGGGCCCGGGTGGTGGTCATCGGCGGCGGCATCATCGGGACCAGCGTGGCCTACCACCTGGCCAAGCTCGGTTGGCATGACCTGCTGCTGATCGAGCAGGGCCGGCTGTCCGGCGGCACCACCTGGCATGCGGCTGGCTTGGTCGGCCAGCTGCGCTCCACCGAGAACGGCACCCGGCTGGTGCAGTACTCCGGTGAGCTGTACCAGCGGCTTGCTGCCGAGACCGGCCTGGAAACCGGCTATCAGCGCTGTGGCGGGGTGACCGTGGCGCGCACCCCGGACCGGCTGGTACAGCTGCAACGCACCGCGGCGACCGCTGCCGGCTACGGCCTGGAGTGCGAGCTGATCAGCCCGACCCGGGCCCACCAGCTGTATCCGATCCTGGACGCGACCGATCTGCTCGGCGCGATCTGGCTGCCTGGCGATGGCACCGCAAACCCGACCGATGTGACCGCCTCGCTGGCCCGCGGCGCCCGGCTGCTCGGCGCCCGGATCATCGAAGGCACCCGGGTGCTGGGCATCGACCAGCGCGCCGGCGCGGTCACCGGGGTGCGCACCGACCGGGGCGCGGTCGAGGCCGAGATCGTGGTCAACTGTGCCGGCCAGTGGGCCAAGGCGGTCGGGTTGCTGGCCGGGGTGAACGTCCCGCTGCATTCGGCCGAGCACTTCTACGTCGTCACCGAGCAACTCGACGGGGTCAGCCGCGACCTGCCGATCCTGCGGGATCCGGACGGTTACACCTATTTCAAGCAGGAGGTCGGCGGTCTGGTGGTCGGTGGCTTCGAGCCGCAGGCCAAGCCCTGGTTGGCGCCCGACGAGCTGCCCTACCCCTTCGAGTTCCAGCTGCTGGCCGAGGACTGGGACCACTTCGCGGTGCTGATGGACAGCGCCATGCACCGCATCCCTTCGTTGCAACGCACCGGCATCAAGAAGTTCTACAACGGCCCGGAGAGTTTCACCCCGGACAACCAGTTCATTCTGGGACAGGCCCCGGAGCTGCGAAACTTCTTCGTCGGAGCCGGTTTCAACTCCGTCGGCATCGCCTCGGCCGGGGGCGCCGGCCGGGCCTTGGCTGAGTGGATAGTCAACGGCGAGCCGACCAGCGACCTGTCGGCGGTCGACATTCGCAGGTTCGCCCCGTTCCACGGCAACAACCAGTGGCTGCGGGCCAGGGTCGGCGAGGTTCTCGGCCTGCACTACGCGCTGCCCTGGCCCAACCGCGAGTTCGACAGCGCCCGGCCGCTGCGCCGGTCACCGGTCTACCCGCAACTGTCGGCGGCCGGCGCCTGCTTCGGCTCGAAGATGGGCTGGGAGCGCGCCAACGTCTTCGCCCCGGCCGGCGCCGCAGCGAGCCTGGACTACAGCTGGGACCAGCCGCACTGGCTGCCGTGGTCGGCGCTGGAGCAGCAGGCCACCCGCGAGCGGGTTGCCCTGTATGACCAGACCTCGTTCGGCAAGCTGCTGATCCGGGGCGCGGACGCCGAGGGGCTGCTGCAGCGGCTGTGCACTGCCGACGTCGCGGTCCAGCCCGGCCGCGCGGTGTACACCGGCCTGCTCAACGACCGGGCCGGCTACGAGGCCGACGTGACGATCACCCGGTTGACCGGCTCGCAGTTCTTGCTGGTGACCGGCGCCGGCTCGGTGCTGCGCGATCTGGACTGGATCGAGCGCCATACAGCCGCGCACGAACGGGTCAGCGTCACCGATGTCAGCTCCTGCTACGCGGTGTACGGGGTGATGGGGCCGGCCTCGAGATCCCTGCTGCAGCGGCTCAGCCGCACCGATCTGTCGCACCAGGCGTTCGGGTTCGCCACCAGCCGCGAGATCGACCTGGCGGACGCCACCGTCCGCGCCACCCGGATCAGCTACGTCGGCGAACTCGGCTGGGAGCTGTACGTGGCCAGCGAGGTCGCCGCCGGCGTCTATGACCTGCTGATGTCGGCCGGCGCCGAGCTGGGCATCGCCAACGCCGGTTACTACTCGATCAATTCGCTGCGGCTGGAGAAGGGTTACCGGGCCTTCGGCAGCGAGCTGACCCCGGACCGCAACCCAATCGAGGCCGGCCTGCTGTTCGCCTGCAAGCTCGACACAGGCGTCGACTTTCTGGGCCGGGCGGCGCTCGAACAGGCCAGGACGGCCGGCCCGCGCCGCCGGCTGGTCAGCGTCGCCGTGGACGATCCCGAGGCCATGCTCTGGGGCGGCGAGTTGCTGCTACGTGACGGCCTGGTGGCCGGTCAGCTGACGTCGGCCGGCTGGGCGGCCGGCACCGGTCGTTGCGTGGGGCTGGCCTACCTGTGGCGCCCGGACGGGCAGCAGGTGAGCGCGGACTACCTCGGCGCCGGCCGGTACGAGATCGCGATCGGCGCGCGGGTGGTGCCGGCCCGGGTGCAGCTCAAGGCGTTCTACGACCCGTCCAACAGCCGCATCCGATGCTGAGAACTGCCAGCCTGTCTCAGAACTTGGGGTGAGTGACGGGACTTGAACCCGCGACATCCGCGACCACAACGCGGCGCTCTACCAGCTGAGCTACACCCACCATTGCCACCTCTGACGGATTGGCCGCCGCGACGAAGCGTGGGTCAGTCTACCTGCCCGTCCGGGCCGGTCACGACCGGGTTTGCGACCGGGTTGGCGATCGGGACCGCGACCGGCAACGCCGAATCGGCCAGCACCGCCGCGGCTGCCGCGGCTGCCTGCTCGCTGGTCGGTCCGGGCTGCGGGACGAAGACGGTCGAGCGGTAGTAGCGCAGTTCCTGCACGCTCTCGTGAATGTCGGCCAGCGCCCGGTGGGCCAGACCCTTCGCCGGCTGGCCGAAGTAGACGCGCCGGTACCAGCGCCGGGCCAGCTCATTGATCGAGGACACGTCGATCATCCGGTAATGCAGAAAGGCGTCGAGTTCTGGCATGTCGCGAATGATGAATCCTCGATCGGTCGCGATCGAGTTGCCGCACAGCGGAGCGGTCCGCGGCTCCCGGACGAATCGCCTGATGTAGTCCAGCACCTGGGTCTCGGCCTCGCCCAGGGTCACCGTGGACGCGCGGACCAGGTCGGTCAGGCCGGACGTCTCGTGCATCTGCTGCACGACCGGCACCATGGTCTCCAGCACCTCCTCGGCGCAGCCGATCACGATGTCCAGGCCCTCGTTCAGCACGTTCAGCTCGCCGTCGGTGACCAGTACCGCGATCTCGATCAGCGCGTCCCGGCCCAGTTCGAGCCCGGTCATCTCGCAGTCGATCCAGACCAGCTTGTCGTCCTTGATCTCGCGTTCGCTCACGATCGCTGAGCCTAGAGCAGATCGGTTAGCCTTGCTCCAGAGCCCGATGGAGGTGGCCGATGAACCGCAGCCTGCTGAGCGCCGCCGAACTCGAATCCGGGACGGCAGATCTGCATCCGGACTGGGTGGCCGGCACCGAGCAGCTGTCTCGCACGGTGCTGTTCCCGTCCTTCCTGACCGCGGTCGCCTTCGTCGACGAGCTGGCCCCGGTAGCCGAGAGACTGGACCATCATCCGGACCTGCAGCTGTCCTGGCGCACCGTGCGGCTGACGCTGTCCACGCACTCGGCGGGCGGCGTCACCGGCTTCGATCTGGCGCTGGCCCGCGAACTCGACCCGATAATCGCCAGGCTGGCCGGTTGACGCATTCGGGGGCGACACGTCGCCGGATCGTTCATACCCACAATTGGACGCCTGGGGAAGCCTGGCGAGGCCTAGGATGCGCGCGTGGGATGTTATCTGTGCGCCTACCTGCGGCTCGACAGCCCGGACGAGGCCCACCCGCTGCCGGCCGGCAGCCCGGTTGCGGCGACCGATCCGCTCGGCACCTGCCACAAGTGCGCGGTCTGGGCCTGCTCGCAGCACGCGACGCGCTACTCCTGGTACGAATGCGCGATCTGCACCCCGGCCCAGGCAGCGGCCGCCGTGCTCACCGGCCCCGGCGTCGGCACCGCCACGGTCGCCCAGGCGCACCTGGTGGGTGCCGGCACCTCGTCGCCGTTGCGTGAGGCGGCGGCCGCCGCGATCAACCGGCTGGCCACCGAGAGCGAGCAACAACCGGTCGAGGTACGCGCCGAGTTCGCTGCCCGCGGGGTGGGCGAGCCGAACCTGGTGGTGAACCTGGCCGAGACCATGCGGTCGCTGGTAGACATCCGCGTCGGCGTCACCACCCGGTCGCCGTCCGGCGGCACCGAGCGGATCCTGTTCGACGTGATCGGCGCGACGGTGCGGGAACGCTTCGCCGACAGCCGGATCCTGCCCGCCACCGATTTCAGCGCGACGGTGGTGGCAGGTGCGCTGGCGATGGCCTACAGCCTGGCCGATCCGGCCTACCGCGCCCAGCTGGTGACTTCTCTGACGAATGACATCGAACCGCGGCTGCCGCCGCCGTGGCAGGTGCGGTACCCGGCGCTGCTCGACCCGACCCTGTGGATGCTGGGCACCGCCTACACGATCGGCCAGCAGTGACCACACTCACGGCCACCCCGACCGCTGCCGGTGGTCTGCCGCCGCTACGCGAGACGGCCGGCCTGGCGATCGGCACGGTGTACGTCTTCGACAACGGCGTGCCGGTGCTGGCCGACGGGCAGCAGGCGGTGCTCGCCACGGCCGAGGGCGGCACCCTGGAGGTGCTGACCAAGGCGAGCATCGGCCAGGCCGTGACCGCGCCAGGCACCTATCTGCATGCTGGTGCCTACGCCCACCTGTTCGGGCAGAGCACGCCGACCCTGCGGCTGTACCTGCGCAAGGACACCTACGCCAAGCTGTCGTCGGCCGCCGGCTTTCTGACCGCGCTGACCGCGGCGCTGGCCCTGGTCACGGCCATCGTCGGTATCTTCTTCGTGCTCTCGACCATGACCGCGCCGGCCGCGACCACGATCAATGATCGGGCCCAGTCCCTGCTCGAATGGGTGGCCAACCCCGCCACTGCCGGTGACCCGGCCGCCAGGGCAGCCCGGGCCGAAACCTGCCTCCAGCAGATTCGGGGCGACGCGAGCACCACGGTGAGCGTGCCGGGTATCGCCTGCACGGCCGTCCACACCCCGCTGTGGCGCCAGTCGACCGTCGGCTCGGTGATGACCGGCGCGATCGGCGTGCTTGCCGCGCTGCTGGGTTCGCTGACGCTGCGCAGCAAGTTCGGGTTTCAGAAGTCTCCCGCCACCTGAAGGCCAGCTTGCGGCTGGTCGCTGGCTACCAGCGATCGGACGTGACGAAGCTGGTCATCTGCTGCACGCTCAGCGGTATTCGCGAGGCGGTGACCGTACTGTGCCGCTTCGGGTCACGCTCGGTGCTCAGGTGCAACTGGACGGCGGCCCCGTCCGCGTGGACCGCCAGCACCTGGTAGGTGATTGCGCCCGGCGTCTGCGGATCGCGAAAGGCGCCGACGGCCAGGGTGGTGCCGTCGGTGAGGGTGCGCACCGTGCATGCGAAGCCCTCGTCGCATTGCGCCCGTTCGGTGGGGCCGGCCGAGGCGACCAACAGGTCGAAGCCGCCGCTCTGGCCGGCGGCGGTCAGGCTGCCGCCGATGGCTGGGCCGGAATGGGTCTGCGCCGGCTCGGCCCCCTGGCTCACCTCGATGGTGGCGATGCCGGTCAGGATGGTGCGCGCCCGGGCGGTGAGCGCAGCCACCGAGGCCGGGGGGCGGTACCGGGGCACCGACGGCGGCCGGCTGACGTGGGCGCTGCTCGGGGCGCTCGGTCGCGACCCGGTGCCCCCCGCTGTCGCGAGCCGACCGGTGCCAGTGCCGATGTCGGTGCGGGGGTGCAGTTGCTGCCAGGCGGCGGGCGCTGCGGCGGCGAGCACGACCGCGACCGCCGCGGCCGGTACCAGCAGCCGGACCGACCGGGCTCGGACGCCGCGATCGGCCGTCACCAGATCGGGCATCCGCACCGGCACGGTGCCGGCACGGCTCTCCAGTTCGGAAAAGGCCTCGGCCAGCGTGCGCAGATCGGTCATCGTGACTCCAGGGTGTCAACGGCCTGCCGGCCGGCGGTTTCGGTGATGTCGATGCGCAGCGAGTTCAGCGCTCGCGCGATCTGACTGCGTACGGTGCTCTGGCGGCAACCGAGCTGCGCCGCGATCTCGCCGTCGGTCAGCCCGAGGTAGTAGCGCAGCACGACGGCGGCGCGCTGGCGAGGTGGCAACTGGCTCAGCCGGCCGATCATGGCATCGCGTTCGGCGTGCGAGGCGGTGCCGTCCGGAATCGGGATGCTCATCTCGGCCAGGTCGACCGTCGACCTGCGACGTGCCATCCGGCGATGCCAGGACAGGTGCTCGTTGACGATCATGCGGCGGACGTAGGCATGTGGCCGCTCCATCGCCGTTATCCGGTCCCACCGTTCGAACGCCTTGCCCAGCACATCGCTGACCAACTCGTCGGCCAGCCAGGCATGACCGGTGAGCACTGTGGCGAAACGCATCAGCGCTGGCCGCTGCGTCCGCACATAGTCGGAGAACTCCATCGGCATCCTTTCGGGCTCGGGTCGTTAACGCCCGAGGGGGCCGATCTGCTGCGCCGGCGCGCACTGCCGTCAGAAGGCAATCGACTGCGTGAGCCACAGGTGGCCGGGTCGCAACCCGGCGGTGCCCCCGGCAGGGATCGAACCTGCGACCATCCGCTTAGAAGGCGGGTGCTCTATCCGCTGAGCTACGAGGGCATGCCTCGACATGCTAGCGACGCGGCGGCGAGCCTGGCGATGGTGTTGTGGGACGGTGCTGGCCCGCCCACAGGCCGTAGGACGGATCGCGGCTGTCGGTTCCCCGTCCGGTGAGGCCGGCGATCGCCAGCGCGATGAGCAGCACGATCAGTAGAAGTGTCATGGCAAGAAGTCTGCGCTCATCAAGATCCCGCCACGAGTGGCAGAAACGCCAGTCTTCATTGAATTACTGCCAACGGGTGTCGCATGATGGGTCCATGGCCCTGCGCAAGATCGTGGTACTCGTCTTTCCCGGCATCCACCCGTTCGAGTTCGGGGTGGCCTGCGAGGCCTTCGGCATCGACCGGTCCGACCAGGGCCTGCCGGTCTATGACTTCGTGGTGGCGTCGGAGACCGGCCAGCCGGTACCAACGATCAACCACTTCGCGATCACTGCCGAGCGGCGCTTCGACGAGGCGCTGGACGCCGACCTGGTGATCGTCTCGGCCGGCTCGGAGTCCGTCCCGGCCGCAGTCACCCAGACGCTGGCCGCCGCCTACGCCAACGGCGCGGCCGTGATGAGCCTGTGCACCGGCGCGTTCGCGGTGGGGGAGGCCGGCCTGCTGGATGGCCGGCGGTGCACCACGCACTGGTACCACGCGGCCGAACTGGCGAGCCGGTTCCCACTCGCCGAGGTCGATCCGAACGTGCTCTACGTCTGCGACGGTCGGGTCTACACCTCAGCCGGAACCGCAGCCGGGTTGGACCTGTGCCTGCACCTGATGCGCAACGAACACGGCGCCGAGGTGGCCAACGCGGTGGCCCGCCGCATGGTGGTGCCGCCACACCGCGACGGCGGGCAGGCGCAGTACATCGACGTCCCGATGCCGCCCAGCAGTTCCGAGGGCTTGTCCCGGTTTCTGGATCAGTTGCTGGAGGAACTGGGCCACGAGCACACCGTCGGCTCAATGGCGGCCCGGCTGAACATGAGCCCGCGCACCTTCGCCCGCCGGTTCGGCGAGGCCACCGGCACCACCCCGCACGCCTGGCTGTTGCGGCAGCGGGTGCTTTACGCCCGGCGCCAACTGGAATCGGGTCGTGAGCCCATCGACATCATCGCCCAGCGCTCCGGCTTCGGTACCGCGGCGCTGCTGCGCCACCACTTTCAGCGCCATACCGGGGTGGCGCCGACGGCTTATCGCAAGGCATTCGCGCCGGGCTGATCACTGCCCGGCGGCGTGCGCCCGGATCAGCGCCTGATAACGATGCCCGCTGAGCTTCATCGTCCGCCGCTGGGTTTCGAAATCGACGTAGGCCAGCCCGAACCGTGGCCAGTAGCCATAGGACCATTCGAAGTTGTCGATCAACGACCAGGCGAAATAGCCCTTGACCGGCGCTCCCTGGGCGCAGGCGGTGGCCATCGACTCCACGTGCGCGCTGAGATAGTCCGCCCGCTCGGTGTCGGCGACGTAGCCGTCCACGCCGGGCTCGTCCAGCCACGCCGAGCCGTTCTCGGTCACGTAGATCGCGGGCGCGTCGTAGTCCTTGGTCAGCCGGATCAGCAGCTCTTCCAAGCCGGCCGGGTGTACCTCCCACCCCATCGCGGTGAGCGGCACGTCCGGTACCGGAACCTGGGCGAACCCGAGGGTGGCCACCGTGTCATCGGCGCGGATCTTGGTGCGGAAGTAGTAGTTCAGACCGAGAAAGTCCAGCGGGCTGGCGATGATGGCCGGATCACCCGGCTCGGCGGGCAGGTCGATGCCATAGAGGGCCATCATGTCCTCGGGAAAGCCGCGACCGCACACCGGATCCAGCCACCAGCGATTGGTGTGGCCATCCGCCCGGACCGCGGCCAGCGCGTCGGCGTCACTGGCGGTCGCCGGCTCGCACGGGCTGAGGTTGTTCACGATCCCGACCGAGGCCGGTAGCTCGGCGTGGCCGCGAATCGCCTGCACGCCAAGGCCATGCCCGAGCAGCAGGTGGTAGGAGGCATGCACGGCGCTGCGCAGATCACGGATCCCGGGGGCCATCCGGCCTTCCAGATGGCCGATCCAGGCCGAGCACAGCGGCTCGTTCAGGGTCACCCAGTCACTGACCCGGTCGCCGAGCCGGCCGGCCACGATCGCGGCGTACTCGGCGAAGCGGTAGGCGGTGTCGCGATTGACCCAGCCGCCTGCGTGCTGGAGTTCTGAGGGCAGGTCCCAGTGATACAGCGTGGTGAAGGCGGAGATGCCGGCCGCCAGCAGGTCGTCGACCAACCGGTCGTAATGGTCCAGGCCGGCCGGGTTCGCCGGGCCGCGTCCGGTCGGTTGCACCCGCGGCCAGGCGACGGAGAACCGGTAGGAATTGACGCCCAATTCTTGCAACAATGCCAGGTCCTCGGGCCAGCGCCGGTAGGAGTCGGTAGCCACCTCGCCGGTGTCGCCACCCTCGATGGCGTCGGGGGTGCGGCAGAAGTCGTCCCAGATCGAGGGCAGCCGGCCGTCGACGTCCACCGATCCCTCGATCTGATAGGCAGATGTGGCCACACCCCAGCGAAAGTCGGCTGGCAGGGCCTCGAGGTGGTTCATGGGTCAACTCCTGAATCGTGTGTGTCGGACGGCTACTTCACAGCGCCCGCGGTCATACCGGCCACCAGAAAGCGCTGCAGCAGCAAGAAGCCGATCGCCACCGGAATGCTGACGGTCAGCGAGGCGGCCATGATCTGGTTCCAGTAGACGTTGTTCTGGGTCGCGTAGCCCTGCAGGCCGACCGCCAGGGTGCGGGTGGAATCATCGGTCATCACCGAGGCGAACAGCACCTCACCCCACGCGGTCATGAAGGCGTAGACGCCCACCGCGACGATGCCGGGCAGTGCTGCTGGCACCACCACTCGGAACAGCGCTCCCAGCGGGCCGGTGCCATCGACCTTGGCAGCCTCGTCGAGTTCGCGTGGGATCGAGTCGAGGTAGCCGACCAGCATCCAGATCGAGAACGGCAGGGTGAAGGTCAGGTAGGTGATGATCAGACCGGTCCGGCTGCCGTACAGCTCGATGCCGGTGGCCTGTCCGAGGTTGACGAAGATGACGAACAGCGGCAGCAGGAACAGGATGCCCGGAAACATCTGGGTGGACAGCACCACCACCGAGAAGGTCTGCCGGCCACGGAACCGGTACCGGCTGACCGCGTAGGCGGCCAGCAGCGCGATCGCCACCGAGGAGATCGAGGAGATCGAGGAGACCAGCACGCTGTTGCCGAAGTAGCGGGCTAGCGGGATCGTCTGCCACATGTCGTGAAACGGCTGCGTGGTGAGGTGGCTGGGTACCCAGCTGAAGTCGCCCTGCACGTCGGCCAGCGGCTTGAGCGCCGAGGTGAGCATCACGTAGATCGGCAGCAGGGTGAACAGCAGCAGCGCGCCGAGGCCCACCCGGCGGGTCCAGCGGAACCAGTTGGGCTCACGCATGGTCCACCGCCCGGTTGGACAGCGCCAGGTAGCACCCGGTCACCGCGAGCAGGAACAGCAGCAGCAACACCGACATCGCTGAGCCGGTGCCGAAGTTCCAGGTCACGAACGAGTTCTGGTAGATATGCATGGAGATCAGGTCTGCCTGCCGCGGCGCCGACTTGCCGAACAGGGTGTAGGGCGTGGTGAAGTCGTTGAACGTCCAGAGAAACAGCACCAGCACCAACACCCGGTTCACCGGGGCCAGCAGTGGCAAAGTGACCCGGCGCAACTGGCCGAGGATGCCCGCGCCGTCCAGGGCCGCGGCCTCGTACAGGTCGCTTGGAATGCTCTGCATGCCCGCGGTCAGGCAGAGAAAGGCGAACGGCCAGGTTCGCCAGATGGTGACCATCACGATGGCGTAGAAGCTGTTGTTGCCGATCAGCCAGAACGGGCGGTTGTGCACCAGGTGCAGCTGATCGACCAGCACGTGGTTCACCATGCCGGTGTCGCGCTGGAACATGAAAGACCAGGTGATCACCGAGGCGAACACCGGCATCGCGTAGGGCAGCAGGAACAGCGTCCGGACCAGGCCCCGGCCGCGGAACGGGCGCTGGGTGAACACCGCGGCGGCCAGTCCGATCGTCCAGGAGAAGACCAGCACCAGCAGCGTGTAGGCCAGCGTCACCGTGAACGAGTGCAGCAGGGCCTTGCCGGCGGCATGGTTGAGATTCAGCGACATCCGGTAGTTGCCGGTGCCGGCGAACGGCGCGGCCTTCCAGTTGCGCAGGTAGAACTGGGTCAGCTTGAGAAAGCTGATTCCGACGCCGACCAGCATCGGGACGATGTGGATGAGCAGTTCCAGCAGGACGGCCGGTGCGAGCAGCAGGTAGGGCAGCAGGTCGCGACGAGGACGCCGCCGTGCCGGCTGTTCGTCAGCCGGCACGGACTGGCGCGCCTCGATGGTGTCGAGCACGTCGATGATCAGCCGCTCAGTTGCTGCTGCGCGGCGTCCAACTGCTTCTTGATGTCGTCCGAACTCACCGTCTTGCCGCTGGCCGCGTCGGCGAACATGTTCTTCATCGCCGTACCGACGAGGGTTTCGAACTGGCTTTCCTGAGCGACTGCCGGCAACGGGGCGGCGCTGTCGCTGAGGATCGACTTGAACGTCTGGACGTCGGTGGTCTGGAACGCCGGGTCGGAGTAGGCATCAGAGACCGACGGCAGCGAGCCGTAGGTCTTGTTCAGCAACTGCTGCTCGGGGGTGCTGGTCATGAACTTGACGAACTTCAACGCGGCGTCCTTGTGCTTGGTGTTGTTGAACACCGCGAGGTTGATGCCGGCCACCATGCTGGTCACCCCTCTGCCGCCGTCCGGGGTCGGCGAGGGCAGCGGCAGGGCGGCCACGCCGATGTCGGCCGCAGCCATGCCCAGCTGCTTGAGCGAGCCCGCGGCCGCCTGCCACAGCACCATCGAGGTCTTGCCGGTGGCGAAGTCCTTCAATGCCTCGGTGCCGTTGGAGTACTCGGCATCGCTGGGGTTGACGATCTTGTCGGCCTGCATCAGGTCCAGGTGCTGCTTGATGGCTGCGACATTCTGCGGGGTGTCGAAGCTGGCCTTGCCGGAGTCGTCGAAGAACGCCCCGCCCTGCTGCTGGCTCAGGGTGAAGGCGTTGTGGATGTTCTCGCTGATGCTGCCGCCCTCCAGGGACAGGCCCCAGTGGTCACCGCTGGTCAGCTTCTTACCGTCGGCCACCAGCTCGTCCCAGCGGGTGGGCGCCGCGCTGATGCCGGCGGCGGCGAACTGTTTCTTGTTGTAATACAGGCCGTAGGCCAAGCTGTAGAGCGGCACCGCGGTCGGTGCCTTGCCGGGCACGCCGGTGGCGGACAGGCTGCCGGCCAGGAACCGGTCCTTGCCGCCGATCTGGCTCATGGTGGCATCGTCGAACTGGGTCAGCGCGCCGGTGGCCTGCAGCGAGGACGACCAGGTGTTGCCGATGTTGAGGACGTCCGGGCCTTTGCCCGAGGTGGTCGCGGCCAGGATCCGGTTCAGCAGGTCAGACCACGGAACCACCTCGACGTTGACCTTGATGCCGGTCTGGCTGGTGAACTTGGCCAGTTCGGGCGTCAGGATCTGCTTGTCGTTGTCCAGGCTGGTGCCCTGGTTGCTCGCCCAGTAGGTGAGCGTGGTGCCGGCGTCGGAGCCGGAACTGGATCCGCTCTTGGCCTTCGAGCTGCCACAGGCGGCAAGGGGCACCACCAGCAGCGCGGTGAGGGCGATGGTCGCTATCCGGTTGAGTCGCACGATCGGTTCCTTCTCTGTGATGGAGTCCGGGCCCAGATTGAGTGGTTCCGCCGCTGACCCGCAACCCGCGAGCACGACTATTGCAACGCCTTCCTCTAAGTCGTGAATCATGTGCACCGCAGGTGGCCGGGTCAATCCCCGGGCTTGCTTTCGTTTCTGATTCGTTATCGCAAGATTTCGCGCCGACGCCGGTGGTGCGGCGGGGTTGGACCTGCATCCTCCACGTCGTGAAGTATGGTCGAACGAATATCGGCGCCTTTCGACGAGGGGAACCTCCGCCATGCCGAGGACGAGAACCACGACGGTCCGCGATCTGCGCAAGAGCAACCGGTCTCGTGCCCTGTGGGAGCTCTATCTCAATGGTCCGCTGACCCGGCAGGAGGTGGGCGTGGCCGCCGGGGTCAGCCCGGCCACCGTGAGCAACCTGGTCGGCGACCTGCTCGAGCAGGGCGTGGTCATCGAGGTCGGGTCCGAGGACTCCAACGGCGGCCGGCCGCGAGGCCTGCTGGAGGTCAATCCCGAGTACGGCTTCGTGATCGGGGTGGATGTCGGCGAGACCGCCTTCCTGGTGGAACTATTCGACCTGGGCATGCAGGTGCGGGCCTCACACGTTTCGACCACCGAACTGGCCAGGCTCGACCCGGCCGATGCGATCGGGCACGTGATGGAGGGCGTCCAGGCGGTGATCGCCGAGTCCGGCGTGGCTACCGAGCGCATTCTCGGCGTCGGGGTCGGTGTGCCGGGCCTGGTCGAGCACGGCGAGGACGGCGTGGTGCACGGCCAGAGCGTGGGCTGGGATTCGGTGCCCTTCGGCAGCATGCTGCGCCGGCAACTCGCCTTTCCACTGCAGATCGACAACGGCGCCAAGACCCTCGGCCAGGCCGAGAAGTGGTTCGGGGCCGCGCGGGACTGCGAGGACGCGGTTATCGTGCTGCTCGGTATCGGCGTCGGTACCTCGATCATCAGTAACGGCGAGCTGTATCGCGGCGCTACCAGCAGCGCCGGCGAGTGGGGGCACACCCGGGTGCAGGTCGGCGGGCGGACCTGTCGGTGCGGGGCGGCGGGCTGCCTGGAGGCCTACGTCGGGGCGGGCGCCATCGTGGCCAGGTATGACGAGTTCAAGCGCCGGCAGGTGGCGATCAACCCGAACGACCTGCCCGAGCGGGTCGCGGCGATCGTGGCTGCCCGCGACAGCGACCGGTCGGCCGCCCGGGTACTGGAGGAGACCGCCACCTACCTGGGCACCGGCATCGCCGATCTGGTGAACCTGTTCAATCCCGAGCGGGTCGTGGTCGGCGGCTGGTTGGGCCAGTTGCTGGGCGACACGCTGCTGCCACGGGTGCGCGAGGTGGCCGGCGAGCAGGCTTTGCGGTTGCCCTTCAGCCACGTCTCGATTCTCAAGGCACAGCTCGGTGCGGACGCGGTGGCGCTGGGCGCTGCCACCCTGCCGATCGCGAACGTGCTGTCATCAGGGGCCATCCAGCCGCGCCCGGCCACCGCGCGCGCCCGGCTGGCCGGTGCCGGCCGCGCCTCCAGCTGAGGCCAACCGCCGCCCGCCAGGTTGCGACCGGCGTCCGAATTGTTTCGCCCAGAGTCTTGTCAAGGCATATTACAAGCCCTGTAGTATGTGTGGCGCAGCTCACGGGGGCTGCCGGACAGTGGCCGCGTCCGGCGTGCAGGTGCAACCCAATCGGCCAACGCCACCCCCGTCCCCGATAGGTAGGTCGATGAAACCCACCCCCGTTCTGACTGCCCGCAACGGCATGTTCCTCGTTCACCGCAGGCGCGGCCGCAGCCGCTCGCTCCTGCTGGCAGTGGTGGCGGCGATGCTGCTGGCCACCCTCGGCGTGATTCACTCGGCGGCCCCCGCGGCGGCGGCCGGAACGCTGCTGTCTCAGGGAATGCCGGCGACCGCCTCGTCCACCGAGAACGCCAGCTTCCCGGCCTCGGCGGCCGTGGACGGCAACACCACCGGCACCCGCTGGTCCAGCGCGTTCAGCGATCCGCAGTGGTTGCAGGTGGATCTCGGTGCGAGCGCCACCATCAGCCAGGTGACGCTGACCTGGGAGGCGGCCTACGGCAAGAGCTTCCAGATCCAGACCTCGCCGGACGCCAGCACCTGGACGTCCATCTACTCGACCAGCACCGGAGCCGGCGGCACCCAGAACCTGACGGTGTCGGGCACCGGTCGCTACGTGCGGATGTACGGCACGGTCCGCGGTACGCCGTACGGCTACTCGCTGTGGGAGTTCCAGGTCTACGGCACCATCGGCGGCGGCATCGGCGGCAGCTGCCCGACCCAGTCCGACACCCCGAACTTCGGCGCAGGAGTGCACATCTTCGATCCGTCGATGTCGGCCGCCACCATCCAGAACCAGCTCAACGCCGACTTCAATGCCCAGAAGGACACCAACACCGCCCAGTTCGCCAACGGCCGGGTGGCCGAGCTGTACAAGCCCGGCACCTACAGCGTGGAGGACAACGTCGGCTTCTACACATCGGTCGCTGGCCTCGGGCTGAACCCGGACGATGTGACCATCAACGGTGACGTCACGGTGGACGCCTTCAACAGCTCCGACGCCGGCAACGCGACCCAGAACTTCTGGCGATCGGCCGAGAACATGGCGATCAATCCCTCCAGTGGCTCGGACCGGTGGGCGGTCGCCCAGGCGGCCCCGTTCCGCCGGATGGACATTCATGGCGGCCTGCAGGTCTACCCGGCCAGCTACGGCTACGCCTCCGGCGGCTACATCTCCGACACCAAGGTCAGCGGCCAGGTGTCCTCGGTCTCCCAGCAGCAGTGGTACTCCAAGGACAGCAACTTCGGTAGCTGGTCCGGTGGCGTCTGGAACATGGTGTTCTCCGGTGTGACCGGCGCGCCGGCCCAGACCTTCCCGAACCCGCCTGAGACCACCCTGGCGACCACTCCGGTGTCGCGTGACGTGCCCTACCTCTACGTCACCTCTGACGGCAAATACCACGTGTTCGTGCCATCGTTGCGGACCAACTCCTCGGGCACCAGCTGGCCGAACACGCCGGGCACCTCGCTGCCGATGAGTCAGTTCTACGTGGTCAAATCCGGTGACACCGCGGCGACCATCAACTCGGCGCTGGCAGGAGGCTGCAACCTGTTCTTCACCCCGGGCGTCTACCACCTGAGCCAGACGCTGAACGTGACCAAGGCCAACACCGTGGTGCTGGGCATCGGCTACCCGACGCTCATCCCGGACGGTGGCGTGGACGCGATGCACGTGGCCGATGTCGACGGCGTCAAGCTCAAGGGCTTGCTCTTGGACGCCGGCTCGACCAACTCCAACACCCTGCTTACGGTCGGCACCGCCGGGTCTTCCACCTCGCACGCCGCCAACCCGACCAGCATCCAGGACGTCTTCTTCCGGATCGGCGGGGCCGGCGTCGGCAGGGCCACCACCAGCCTGGTGGTCAACAGCGCGAACACCCTGATCGATCACATCTGGGCCTGGCGTGCCGATCACGGCAGCGGCGTCGGCTGGACGTCCAATACCGCCGACACCGGCCTGATTGTCAACGGCGCGAACGTGCTGGCGACCGGGTTGTTCGTCGAGCACTACCCGAAGTACGAGGTGGTGTGGAATGGCCAGGGTGGCAGGACGATCTTCTTCCAGAACGAGAATCCCTATGACCCGCCGAACCAGGCGGCCTGGATGAGTTCGTCGGGCGTCAACGGTTACGCCGCGTACAAGGTGGCGAACACGGTGACCAGCCACGAGGCCTGGGGGGTGGCCAGCTACTGCTACTTCAATGTCAACCCCTCGGTGAACAACTATCACGCCTTCGAGGTGCCCAACACTGCCGGGGTGAAGTTCCACGACCTGGCCACGGTCTCGCTGGGTAACGTCGGCAGCATCAGCCACGTCATCAACGACACCGGTGCCAGCACTCCGACGAACACCACGCCGAGCAACGTGGTCACGTTCCCGTGAGCTACGGGTAGCCGATCGAGGCCTCACCACGTGCGGCCGCCGGCCGGTCCGAGTTCTTCTCGGGCCGGCCGGTGTCGACTGCGGGCGGTCGGCGGCGGGCAGTCGTCTACCAGGCGGTTGTCCAGCGGGCAGGGTTGTCCAGCGGGCGGTCGTCCACAGGGCAGTCGGCTGTCCACATCCTTTGGCTCGACCGGCCACCGGGGCTCCCGGCGCGGTCTAGTGGAACCAGCCCGAACGGGGCACCGGCAAACCGGACTGACCGAAGGAGCAACACGTGTACGGAACCAGCATCACCATCGTCGGCAACGTGGTCGACGAGGTCGTCAACAGACCGACCACCTCGGGCCTGTCCCGGGTGTCGTTCCGGGTCGCCAATACCCAGCGCCGCAGCGACCGTGCGTCCGGGCAGTGGGTGGATGGCCACAAGTTCTTCGCCAACGTCACCTTCTGGCGCGACTTCGCCGAGAACGTGGCCACCTCGCTGAAGAAGGGTGACCCGGTCGTGGTGAGCGGCCGGATCTTCTCCCGGCAGTACGTCAAGGACGAGAGCAACCACGTCGCCTACGAGGTCGAGCCGGAATCGATCGGGCACGACCTCGCCCGGGGCACCTCCGTGTTCACCAAGCGGCGCCGCGGCATGTCGGGTTCGATCGAGTTGGACGAGGACGGCATGCCGATCCGGGTCGAGGATCAGGGCTATGAGGTGGTGGATGACACCGACGAGGTGGCGCCCACGGACGGTTCGGACCTCGACCCGTTCCCGACGCGGGCTCGCGGGGAGCTGAGCCACACCGGCTGACACCGTCCACCGGACCGGCCGCGGCCGCACCGGTTGCGCACGGTGCGATCCGGCGCGGTTCCGGTCCGGTGGTCACCCCGGTGCCGTCGGGCCCATCGGTTGAGCGGGTTAGGCTGACCCGAGGTGAGGCGCCTCGATCAGCCAGGCCGGCTCAGCAGCAGGCGGCGGTGGGGTGATGGCGGTGTCGAGAGCAGATCGGCTCGATCGGTTTCAACGCAGGCACCCGTCGGTGGCATTTCCGATCGCGGTGGTCTACAAGTACTTCGACGACTCCGGCGGCTACCTGGCGGCGTTGCTCACCTACTACGGCTTCGTGTCGCTGTTTCCGCTGCTGCTGCTGCTGTCCACGGTGCTCGGTTTCGCACTGTCCGGTGATCCCGAGTTGCAGCAGCGGGTGCTCAAGTCCGCGCTGCACCAGTTTCCGGTGGTCGGTGCCCAGCTGACCGATCCCAAGCGGGTCGGCGGCGGGACGGTCGGGCTGGTCGTCGGGATCGTCGGCTCGCTCTATGGTGCGCTCGGCGTCGCCCAGGCAGCGCAGTACGCGATGAACACCGCCTGGTCGGTGCCGCGCAACAACCGGCCGAACCCGTTCAAGGCCCGGGGCCGCAGCCTGCTGTTGCTGGTAACCGTCGGCATCGCCCTGATCGGTACCACGGTGCTCTCCACGCTCAGCGGTACCGGAGCGGGCTCGTTCGGCACGGCCCTACGGGTGCTGGTCCTGGTTCCGTCGGTGGGTCTCAACGCGATCGTGTTCGTGTTCACCTTCCGCATCGCCACCGCCCGGGATCTGACGGTGCGCGAAGTCGCGCCGGGCGCGCTGGCCGCGGCCCTGCTCTGGCAACTGCTGCAGTCGATCGGGGTGCTCTACGTCAATCACGTCGTGAGGTATGCCAGCGCGACCAACGGCGTGTTCGCCCTGGTGCTCGGTCTGATCGCGTTTCTCTACCTGACCTCGGTGGTGGTGGTGTTGTGCGTCGAGATCAATGTGGTGCGGGTCAATCGGCTGCACCCTCGGGCGTTGCTGACCCCATTCACCGATGAGGTGAGCCTGACCTCCGGCGATGAGCAGGCCTATACCCGGCAGGCCAAGACCCAGCGGATGAAGGGCTTCCAAGAGGTCACCGTGGCCTTCGACAAGCCGGCGGCAGAATCGGACACTGACGGCGGCTGACCGGCGTCAGCCGGGCCGCACCTGCCGACCGCTTCGGACGGGCGGCCATGGGCGCTGTGTCCAGTTCGTCGGTGCTGGCCTGGACGCTGTGTCCATTCGCCGATCTCTGGGCTGTCAGGTGCCTGTGGTCCTTACTTTTCGGGCGTCGGGGCCGATAGGGCAGGCGTGTCCAGTGAGCTGAGCGGAGCAGCGGGCAAGCGCCCGTCCTTCAGCCTGCCCTCCCTGTTCACCCTGTTCTGGTATCCGTCGGTGGTGTTCGGCTGGGGCCTGCTCGCCGTCGCGATCGAGACGGTGGCCACCTCGACGCTGGCCAAGGCCGGGGCGCCACTGGCCATGACGGCCGCGTTGCTGGTGCTGCTGGAGTTGCGACCCCTCGTGCAGGGTTGGGGACACGACCCGCAGGGCGTGGTGATGTCGACGGCCTTCGCCTGCGCCATCCTGTTCCTGTGGGGTCTCTGGCCGGCGGTCGTGGTGGTCAGCATCGCCTCGCTGGCCTCGGACCTGCGGGTGAAGAAGACCGCCTGGAAGCTGTTCTTCAACGTGGGACAGTACAACCTGTCGATCGGCGCGGCCTGGCTGGTGATGGCCTACAGCTTTCGCACCCCCTCGTTGAACCATCCGTTGGACTCACTCAGCGGTGCTGACCTGCCCTGGATGCTCGGCGCCTGCCTGGCCTACTTCGGCGCCAACCTGGTGCTGGTCTCCGGCGCGCTGGCCTGGACCAGCTCGTTCTGGGAATTCCTGCTCGATGACTTTCCGCACTACGCGGTGACGACCTTCTCGGTGCTGGCGCTGTCGCCGGTCATCGTCGCGGTGGCCAACACCGCCTGGGAACTGCTACCGCTGCTGCTGATCCCGCTGGCCCTGGTCTATCGCATGGCCCAGCTGTCCCTGGAGAAGGAGTACCAGGCCGGCCACGATCCGCTGACCGGCCTGCCCAACCGGACCCGGCTGCAAGCATCGCTGAGCGCGGAGCTGGCCAGGTCCAAGCGGGTCGGCCGGCCGTTCGGCCTGCTGCTGATCGACCTGGACCACTTCAAGGAGGTCAACGACACCCTTGGACACCATGTCGGGGACCAGTTGCTGATCCACTTCGCCGATCGGCTCCGCAACTCGGTGCGTCCCACCGACCACCTGGCCCGGCTGGGCGGTGACGAGTTCGCCGTTATCGTGCCCGACGCCAACGAAGCAGAGGTGCTGGGCGTGGCCGAGCGAATCAGGGCTTCACTGGTCAACCCGATCGCCCTGGAAGGCATGTGGCTCGAGGTCGAGGCCTCGATCGGGCTCGCCATGCACCCCGAGCACGCGCTGGCCGCCGAGGACCTGCTCCGGCTGTCCGACGTGGCGATGTACGTGGCCAAGGAGACCCGCAGCGGGGTCGCAACCTACTCCGCCCATCGGGATCGCAACTCCGCCGACCGGCTGACGCTGCTCGGTGAACTGCGCCAGGCGCTGGACGAGAACGCGCTCACCTTGCAATACCAACCGAAAGTGTCGCTGGCTGACTCGTCCCTGATGGGGGTCGAGGCGCTGATCCGCTGGCAGCATCCGCGCCGCGGCTTCATTCCGCCGGATGAGTTCATTCCGTTGGCCGAGCGATCGGGCATCATGCACCTGCTGACCGACCGGGTACTGACCCTGGCGCTGGCCCAGATTGCCAGTTGGCGCTCGCAGGGCCTGATCGTGCCGGTCGCGGTGAACGTGTCGTTGACCGACCTGCTCGGCGGTCGGCTGGTCAATCTGGTTCTCAACGGCCTGCACCAGTACCAGTTGCCGCCGGGAGTCCTGCAGTTGGAGATCACCGAGCGGGTGGTTGCCCAACAGACCGACGAGCTCAATTCGATGCTGCTCAACCTGGACGCGATGGGCGTCACGCTGAGCCTGGACGACTTCGGCACCGGGTACTCCTCGCTGCTGCGATTGCAGTCCTTGCCGGTCAGCGAGATCAAGATCGATCGCGCGTTCGTGTCGCGGCTGGTCGAGGGCGCCTCGGCGGTCGGCATCGTCCGGGCGATCGCTGATCTGGCCCACGCGCTGGGCATGCCGGCCATCGCCGAGGGGGTAGAGACCGAGGCCGAGTGGCTGGCATTGCGCGAACTTGGTTGCGACGGCGCGCAGGGCTGGTACATCGCCGTGCCGATGCCGGCCGCGGAGGCCACCGAGTGGCTGCGTGCCTGCCTGGCGCGCGCCCTGCCGGCGACAGCGATCGGAACGGCAGTGACCGGACCGGCACTGACTGGACCGGCGGTGATCGGACCTGCGGTGATCGGACCTGCGGTGATCGGTCCGGCGGTGATCGGACCGGCGGTGATCGGTCCCGCAACGGCTCTGGCGGCGCTGCAGGCCCAGGCGGTGGACGCCGGTCGCTGAGGAGGCACCGGACTCACGACTCACTTGGGCAGCGGAAATGCCGATGGGGTGGCAGGGCAGCGTCGAGCGATACGTCAATGAAAACGGGAGAGTCGGACATGTCGAGGCAGAGACCGCGCGATTGTGCGCTGTCCGGCCGCGCCGTGGACCGGCTCGGCCTGGCGATCTGGGTGGTCATCGCGATCGGCCTGATCGTCAACATCAGCTCGGCGCACGACTCCGGCAACACCGTGCAGGTCGCGCACGTGGCCACCCTGGGCGCCTTCTTCGTGCTGATCCTGCTGCGGATCGCGATCGCTGCCGCCAGCCGGCCACGGCGTCGGGGTCCGCTGGTGGTGCTGTTCGCCGCCCTGAGCTTCTGGGCGGCCGGCTCGGCGGTGCTCAACGCCAGCTCGCAACCGGATCTGACCCACTTTCCAGCGCCCGGTGAGTGGTTGTTCCTGACCTCCTACCTCGGCATCGCCGGCTACCTGGTGCTGGACACCGCGCACTGGAAGAGCACCGCGCTGGATATCTGGCTCGAGGCGATCGTGATCTGCGGCGGCACCACCTGCCTGGCCGGCAGCTTGCTGCTCACGCCGGTGGCCAGCGCGCTCGGGGTGGGCGGCGTGCCGCTGCTGCTCGCGCTGCTCTACCCGATGATCGACATCACGTTGGCGCTGCTGGTGGTCGCCCAGATAGTGCTACGGGTGCGCCGGGGCGTCGAGCGCTCGGCCGTCCTCTGCCTGGGGTTTGCCCTGTTCGCCATTGCCGATTTCAACTTCGTCACCAACCTCTCCCGAGGCACGTACGCCTTCAGCCTGTTCGACGGGTTGCTCTGGGCGGCCGGTTTCGCGCTGATCGTGGAGGCGGCCTGCTGGTCGCGTACCGATGTGCTCAAGGCGCTGCCCCGGCCGGCCGGACCGGCGTTGACAGTGGGAGCGGCCTTCGTCGCGTTGGGTGTGCTGGCCATTCGCCCGCAGTCCGGGGTTGGCTACTACCTGACCGTGCCCGCCGTGATCACCCTGCTGGCCGCCGGCGGGCGGTTGGTGCAGGCATTGCGCGAGGCCAACGGCGCGGCCGAGGCTTACGCGCTGTCGCGGACTGATGACCTGACCCTGTTGCCGAACCGGCGCTCGGTGATCGCCACCCTGGACGCCGGCCTGCAGTCCCATCAACCGTTGGCGTTGATGTTGCTGGACCTGGACGGCTTCAAGGACGTCAACGACACCCTCGGCCATGCCGCCGGGGACTCGGTGCTGCAACTGGCCGCGCACCGGATGCGCCAGGCGTTGCCGGCCTCGGTGCTGATCGGCCGCCTCGGTGGCGACGAGTACGCCATCGTGATGAACAGCGACGACACCCTGGTGTTGATGGAGACTGCCCAGCTGATCCTGGAGGTCCTGCTGCAGCCTGCGCTGGTCGAAGGCATCGAGCTCAGCACCATCGCCTCGATCGGCATCACGGTGCGCGCCGAGGCTGACGTGGCGAGCATCGAACTGCTGCGCCGGGCCGATGTCGCGATGTATCAGGCCAAGTCCACCCGGGCCGGCGCGGTGCTCTACGACGCGCACAGTGACGACTTCTCCCGGCAGAAGCTGCAACTGGCCGAGGAACTACGCCGGGCCATCCCGGAGGGCCAGCTGGTGATGTACTACCAGCCGCAGATCGACGCGGCCACCCAGCAGGTCTGCGGCCTGGAGGCGCTGGTGCGCTGGCAGCACCCGCAGCACGGCCTGCTCTCACCGATCGCGTTCCTGCCGGCAGCTCGCCGGGACGGGCTGATGCTGGCGCTGTCCGAGGCGGTCGGGCGGATGGTGGTGACCGACCTCGGCCGCTGGCGGGCACACGGGTTGGAGCCGCGGGTGTCGCTGAACTGCGCGCCGCCGGAACTGTTCAGCGGGGTGTTTCTGACCCGGTTGTACGAGGCGATCTCGGACGCCGACCTGCCGCCGGAGAGCCTGGTCATCGAGGTCACCGAGGACAGCTTCATCGCCGAGCCCGAACGCGCCCGGTTGATCCTGACCGACATCCGCGCGCACCACGTGCAGATCGCGATCGACGATTACGGCACCGGCTTCTCATCGCTGTCCTACCTGCGCGACCTGCCGGTGCAGGAGCTGAAGGTGGACCGGTCCTTCATCGCCACTATGCGCGCCGATCAGCGGACCCGGATGATCGTGGCCTCCACCTTCCAGATGGCCCAGGCACTCGGCCTGCGCACGGTGGCCGAGGGCGTCGAGAACGCCGCGACCGCCGCCGACCTGGTGGCGATGGGAGTCGACGTGCTGCAGGGCTATCACGTGGCCCGGCCGATGCCGGCCGACGAGGTCGAGGCCTGGGTGCGGGAGCGGACCTCGCTGTCCGAGCGCCGTTTCGCCTGAGTGCATCAGTGCAGTTTCGCGGGCCGGTGCGGTCAGACCGCTGCCGCCAGACCCGGTTGGCGGCCGGCCACCACCGCCGGCCGTGCCGCGGGTGCCAGCCGGAACGCGGCGAGTTCGGGAACGCTGATGCCGTCCAGCCCGCCACCCTGGACGAACAGCCGGTAGGCGTCGGGATTGGCCACTCGTTGCCGGTCGAAAGCCACCGCGCAGTGCTCATACACCGGGGTGCTCGCCGCCGAGCCGAGGTAGCGTGCCGGCCCGGTGCCGGGCAGGGTCCGGCCGAACATGCCGGCCGCCCCGAGCAGGCCGCGCACCCGCTCGTCGATGATCATCACCGCCGAGGCCACCTCGTTGGCCCGCACCGCCTGGATCAGGCCATGGAACAGGGCTGCTCCGGCCAGCCGGCCGGCGCCCTTCAGTCCGCGCCGGTAGCCGATGGTGCCCACGTCCCAGGTACGGGCCACGTCCAGCCCGGCGGCCCGGGTGGACCGTTGGACGTCCACTGACCAGGGCGGCCGGCCGGCGTCATGCAGCGTCTTCAAGCCCGCCGGGCCGGGCCGGATCAGCCGGACGGCGCCGACCACCTCGCCGTCGGCATCAGCCAGCGCGATGAAGGTCGAGCTGCTCTCATACGGCCCGTACTCGTCCAGTAGTTGCTCGGGTGTGTTGCCATAGGCGCGCAGGAACACCGCAGCCTCGCAGTCACGCGTCGCGGCGAGCAGGTCGCCGGTCGGATCGAAACGCAAGCTGAGTAGTGGGGCACTGTCCACCTGGTGTCCTCCCGGGCCGGCACCCGGCCAGCCGGGCTGTGCCGCAGCATACTGTCGCGCACGGCCGGCCGTCACGGTCCGATCACATCGATCGGCGCCGGTCCGCGCCCGGGCGAGGGGCACGATCGGCGGGCATCCGCGTGACAGACTGGCCTGGTGCAGGTGGCGATGCTCGGGCCGTTGGAGGTCAGCGATGACGCCGGCCGGCCGGTCGCGCTCGCCGGTGCACGGCTGCGCTCGCTGCTGTGCCGGCTGGCCTGCGAGGCCGGCCTGCCGGTGGCCACGGCATCGCTGGTCGAGGCGGTCTGGGGCGAGCAGCCACCCGCCGAGGCTGCGAATGCCCTGCAAACACTGGTCTCTCGGTTGCGTCGGGCACTGGGACCGGCAGCCCTGATCGTCCAGTCGCCGGCCGGCTATCGGCTCGCGGCGGCGTCCGAGGCGGTGGACGCGCACCGGTTCGAGCGGCTGGCCGCCGAGGGCTCGCAGGCGCTGGCAGCCGGTGACCCGGCCGGCGCGTCCAGCACCCTCGGGCAAGCTCTGGCACTGTGGCGGGGCCCGGTGGCGACCGAACTCAGCGAACCGGTCGCGCAACGGTGGGCCGACCTGCGGCTGGCGGCGCTGCTGGATCGGGTCGATGCCGATCTGCGACTGGGCCGGGCACCGGCGGTGCTGTCCGAACTGGAGGCGCTGGCCCTGCAGCACCCGCTGGACGAGCGACTCGCCGGCCAGCTGATGACGGCACTGACCACCAGCGGTCGCCAGGCCGATGCGTTGCGCGCCTTCGAGCGGGTGCGCGCCGGTCTGGCCGAGGAACTCGGGGTTGATCCGTCGGCGGAGCTGCGCGCGGTGCAGTTGGCGGTACTGCGAGGCGAGATCAGCACGCCGGCGACCGGGCGGCGCAGCAACCTACGGGCTCAGCTGACCAGCTTCATCGGCCGGGACGAGGAGGTCGCCCGGATAGCCAAGGCGCTGCAGGAGAGCCGGCTGGTCACCCTGGTCGGACCCGGCGGCGCCGGCAAGACCCGGCTGGCCAACGAGGCGGCGGCCACCATCGTGGAGTTCTCGCCCGACGGGATCTGGCTGGTCGAACTCGCCTCGGTGACCGACGTCGCCGACCTGCCGCAGACCGTGCTGGCCAGCCTGGGTATTCGAGAGGCACACCTGCTGGACCGGCGCGGCCAGCTCAGCGCGCGCGACACCCTGACCAGGTTGCAGGACAGCCTGGCTGACAAGAACGCGGTGCTGATCCTGGACAACTGCGAGCATCTGGTCGAGGCCAGCGCGCGGCTGGCCGATCAGTTGCTGGGGCACTGCCCGCAGCTGCGGGTGCTGACCACCAGCCGCGAACCGTTGGGCATCTTCGGTGAGGTGCTGCTGGTCGTCCCGCCGCTGGGCCAGCCGGAGCTGTCGGCGAGCGCCCGGCAGGCGGCCGAGCACCCAGCCGTCCAGCTGTTCGTCGACCGCGCCCGTGCGGTGCGGCCGGGCTTCGTCCTCGACGAGGACACCGTCGCCCTGGTGGTCGACATCGTCCGGCGGCTGGACGGCCTGCCGCTGGCCATCGAACTGGCCGCGGCCAGGTTGCGAAGCCTGCCGCTGACCGACGTCGCCAACCGGCTGTCGGATCGGTTCCGGTTGCTCACCGGCGGCAGCCGCACCGCGATGCCCCGGCACCGGACGCTGCGGGCCGTGGTCGAGTGGAGCTGGGAGTTGCTGGAGGACGCCGAGCGCAGCCTGGCCGAGCGGCTGGCGGTGTTTCCGGCCGGTGCCACCAATGCCAGCGCGGCGGCGGTGTGCGCCGATGAGCCGGCACCGGCCGATGAGGTCGCCGACCTGCTGGCCTGCCTGGTGGACAAGTCACTGCTGCAGCCGGTGGCCGGTGGCGGCCGGCTGCGAATGCTGGAGACCATCCGCGAGTACGGCCTCGAGCGGTTGGCCGAACGCGGTGAGCTGGCCGCGTTGCGAGTCCGGCATGCCGATTACTTCGCCGACCTGCTCGATCGTGCCGAGCCGCATCTGGTCAGCGCCGACCAGTTGCCCTGGTTCGATCTGCTCACCGCCGAGCGCGACAACATCTTGGCTGCGATGCGCTTTCGCTGCGATGCCGGCGACGCTGACGGGGCGCTGCGGATTGCGGTCTCGGTCGGCGGTTTCGCCATGCTGCTGGGTAATCACGCCGAGGTGCCGATCTGGTTGTCCGAGGCGCTTGCGGTGCCGGGCGGTTCGGATTCCGAGCTGCGCTGGATCGGCGAGGCGCTGTATGCCATGAACGCCGCGACCACCGGGTCCGGTGCCGAGGCGCTGGCCGCCAGCCTGACCCGGCTGCGCGCGATCGGCGACAACCTCGACGGCATCGACCTCGACCGGCACCCGCTGACCGGGCTGCTGCGAGCGGCGGTCGCCTACTTCTCCGATGACCACCAGCGTGCCGCCCGCTACGTGGCCGAGGCGCTGGCCTGCAACAACGAGTGGGTCCGGGCGGCGGTGCTGATGTTTCGGGGCGGCATGTCGGAGAACCAGGGCGATGTCGGGGCGACCCGGGCCGACACCACTGCCGCGCTGAGCGAATTCCGCCGGATCGGCGAGCGGTGGGGGACGGCCAGTGCCCTGCGCGCGATGGCGCAACTGCTCACCCTGGACGGCGAACTGGACCACGCCCTGGCCGCCTACGACGAGGCGCTGCGGCTGATGGTCGAGATGAAGTCCAGTGACGACGAGGCGTTCCTGCGTACCCGGATGGCTGATCTGTGCCTGCGACGCGGCGATCCGGACGCCGCCCGGGTGCAACTGCGGCTCGCCCAGGCCAGCAACGAGGTGACCGGGTCGGCGATCGAGGCGGTGTTCACGCTGTGCATGCGCGCCGAGGTGGAGCGCCAAGCGGGCAACCTGGTGGCCGCCCGGGCTCTGCACGAACAAGCTGTCGGACGGCTGACCAGCGTCCCGGCGGCCCACCCGGTCCAAAGTCACAGCACCGTTTTCGTGCACGCCCTGTCCGGACGGCTGGCGCTGTGCGACGGTGACCTGGCCGGCGCGACCGAGCAGCTGCGCGTCGCCTTCGACGCCGCGGTCGGCACCAGGGATCGTCCGGTCATCGCATCGGTTGGGGTGATCATCGCCGACCTGGCCGAGACCACCGGCGATCCGGCCCGGGCGGCCGCGCTGCTCGGAGCCGCGGCCGGCCTGCGCGGCGCGGAGGACCGCACCGCCTGCGACATCGCCAGGCTGTTCAGCACGCTGCAGGCCGGCCTGGGACAGCCGGCCTTCGACGCCGCCTACCAGCGCGGCCGGCAGCTGGACCACGATGCCGCGTTGGCGCTCATCGAGCCGTCCTGAGCCGACGGTGGCCCGCTGCTCGGCCACCAGCCGGCTCCGGTCAGGCGCGCTTGCGGTAGGCGCGTAATGCCAGCGGCACGAACACCAGCAGCAGCCCGGCCATCCAGGCCAGCGTCCAGCCGAGGTCCGAGGCGACCGGGCCGCCGATCATCAGGCCCCGGATGCTGCCCACCAGGTGGGTGATCGGGTTCACCCGGACGAAGGCCTGCAGCCAACCCGGCATGGTCGAGATGGCCACGAACGTGCTGCTGCCGAAGGACAGTGGCAGCACCAGCAGGAACATCACCCCCTGCACCGCGCCAGCCGTCCGGGCCTTCATGCCGACCCACACCGAGATCCAGCAGAAGCTCAGGGCGAAGGCGATCGCCAGCGTGATCGCGGCGATGGCGGCCAGCGGGTTGGTGTCGATCCGGAAGCCGATCACGTAACCGAAGCCCACGAAGATCACGCACAGGATGAGGTAGCGGAAGAAGTCGGCCAGCACGGCGCCGACCAGCGGCGCCGACCGGGCGATCGGCAGCGACCGGAACCGGTCGAAGACGCCTTTCTCGATATCGGCGTTGAGGTTCTGACCGAGCGAGATACTGCCCATCGCGATGCCCTGGCCCATCAGGCCCGGCAGCAGGAACTGCAGGTAGTGGTGCTGCGAGCCGCCGCTGATCGCGCCGCCGAAGACGTAGACGAACAGCAGCAGGAAGATCACCGGTTGGATGGTCACGTCGATGAGCTGTTCGGGCGTGCGCCAGGTCTTGACCAGGTTGCGGCGGGCCAGCACCACGGCGTGCCGCAGCGTTCGGAGCCCGGCCGGTGGGCTGGGCCGGGTGCTGGGGGGAATCGGCTTGCTGAGTACGGCGGTCATCGGGTTCCTCCAAGAAGTGGGTGTGGTGGCAGCAGCGCCGGCCCGCTCACGCGACGGCGTCCTCGCCGGACGGCGCCCGGCTGCCGGTGAGGGTGAAGAACACCTCGTCCAGGCTGGGCAGGTGCAGCGACAGCTCCTCGACCCGGATGCCGGCCGAGTGCAGCCGGGCCACCGCGGCGGGCAGGATCTGCTCACCGGACACCGGCACGCTCAGGCTGTCGCGGCCGGCCGGCTGCGCGGTGCCACCGGCCAGTTCGGCGAGGACGGCGGCCAGCGCCGGCAGCTGGGCCGGGTCGCTGGGACGCACCGAGAGCCGGTGGCCGCCGATGATCCGCTTCAGACCGGTCGGGGTGTCGTGGGCGATCACCCGGCCGTGGTCGATGACGGTGATCTCGTCGGCCAGCGCGTCGGCCTCTTCCAGGTACTGGGTGGTGAGCAGCACGGTGGAGCCGTCGGCGACCAGGCTGCGGATCACCTCCCACATATCCTCGCGCTTGCTCGGGTCCAGGCCGGTGGTCGGCTCGTCGAGAAAGATCACCGCCGGCCGTCCGACCAGGGACGCGGCCAGGTCCAACCGCCGACGCATCCCGCCGGAATAGGTCTTGGCCGGACGGCCGGCGGCCGCGGTAAGGTCGAACCACTCCAGCAGCTCCTGCGCCCGCCGGCGCGCGTCGGTGGCGCGCAGGTCGAGCAGCTGGCCGATCATCACCAGATTCTGGGTGCCGGTCAGGTCCTCATCCACCGAGGCATACTGCCCGGTCAGGCCGATATTGCGCCGGACCTGCTCGGGATTGCTGGCCACGTCGAAGCCGGCGACCGTGGCGCTGCCGGCGTCCTGCTCCAGCAGGGTCGCCAGGATCCGGACAGCGGTGGTCTTGCCGGCGCCGTTCGGCCCGAGCACGCCGAGCACGGTGCCCTCGCGGGCTGCCAGGTCGATGCCGGCCAGTGCCTGGGTGGCGCCGAATCGTTTGGTGAGGCCCTCGGCCTGAATCGCGACTGTCATGCCTGCACGGTGCACCGGCGCGCTGACAGCTGGCCGACACGGCGCTGACACCGGCTGGCAGCGCGCGTACGCGACTACCGCGGCGGCCCGTCGGCACATAAAGATGGCATGGACATCTGGACGCTGTCGGTACCCGGTGCCAGACTCGGCTGAGTGTCAATTGGCCACCTTCGAGGGGAACTGGTAACCAATGTCGCCTACCCGGATTCACCCTGCCGCCCGCCGCGCAACCGTGGCCACCACCGCCGCCCTGGCTCTGGTGCTGGCCGGCCTGTCACCAGCACTGGCCGGCCCGTCCGGTGCCAACTCACTGCGTGGCGTGGCCCGCCTGCAGGCTGCCCAGCACGCCGGCACCACGGCCGGCCAGCTGCAGCCGATGGACAGCGGCAGTGGCTCGCACGAGGTGGGCGACGCACTCGAGGTTGCCGATCAGGCCAACGAGTACGCCGGTGAGCGCAGCGCCCCGGCCGACACCGTGTCGGCTGCCGCGCTGCTGGCCGCCCGGCAGCAGGCCGCCGCGCTACCGTCGGCGGCCGTCCATCCCAGCGAGGTCACCACCCAGCCGTTGAACGCCGAGCCCGCTGGCTATGACGACCCGTTCTGGTCCAATGCCGGCGCCGGCTTCCGCGACGTGGGCGGCCGGACGACCGCGCTGGCCGTGGACGGCGACAACTACTACACCGGCACCGCCGACGGCGGGGTGTGGAAGTCCACCGACCGTGGCAAGACCTGGCACTCGATCTGGGACGGCCAGCAGACGCTGGCCATCGGCGCGTTGCTGGTGACCAAGGACCACGCCCTGTGGGTCGGCACCGGCGAGGCCAACACCAGCAGCGACTCCTACGCCGGCATCGGGGTGTACCGCTCCACCAACGGTGGCCGCAGCTTCACCAAGGTGGGCGGCAACGAGTTGGTCGACCGCACCAGCTTCCAGTTGCGCGCCGATGACGCCGGCCACGTCTACGCCGCGACCAACCAGGGCCTGTACCGGCACTCGGCCAACTCCACCGGCGGTGCCTGGAGTCTGGTGCTCAAGCCGGACCCGAACCCGACCGGCTCGCCGTATGCCACTTCGTTCATCACCGACGTCGCCATCAGGCCCGGCAGCCACGGCCAGTCGGTGCTGGCGGTGCTCGGCTGGCGCAACGGCTCGTCCTACAACGGCTTCTACCTGTCCACCAGCGGCGGCGGCGCCGGCTCGTACAGCAAGATCGTCCCGAGCGGGGCCATCGACGCAACCGACATCGGCCGCAGCACGCTGGCCTACTCGGCCGACGGCAGCCGGCTATACGCCATCGTCCAGTCCCCGACCGCCCTGCTCGCTGGCGGGGACACCAACCTGCAGGGCGTGTTCGTCTCGGCGTCGGGCAACCCGGCCGGCCCGTACACCAAGATCGCCGACTCGACCTCGCTGGGAGCGTCCGGCTCGGCATTGCAGAACATGCCGGGCTACCACGTGGGCGTCCAGTCCTGGTACAACCAGGCGCTGGCAGTCGATCCGAAGGACCCGCGGCACGTCTATGTCAGCCTCGAAGAGGTGTTTCAGACCCGCGACGGTGGTAGCACGTTCAGCACCGCCAGCCCGTACTGGAACTACGGCCTTGCGTGTGGCGCGGCCTGCCCACCGGCCACCCACCCCGACCAGCACGCGCTGGCGCTGACCGCTGACTCGCAGGTGCTCATCGGCAACGACGGTGGCGTCTACCGCCGGCCCACCTCGGTCACCGGCTACGGCAGTTGGGTCGACCTCAACGGCACGCTGCGCACCCTGCAGTACTACGACGTCGCGGCCGGTCGGTCCGGCAACGGCCTGGCCTACTGGGGTGGCCTGCAGGACAACGGCACATCGGCGCTGTTCCCGAGCAAGGCCAAGAACATCGAACCGGCCGGCGGTGACGGCGGCTACGTGCTGGTCAACCCGGCCAACGGCAACCAGGCCGTGGGCGAGTACACCAACCTGGCGATGTACTCCACCAGCGACGGCGGCCACACCTTCACCACCATCAGCCCGGAGTGCGGCTACTACACCGGCGCGGACTGTGACCCGTCGGCCAGGTTCACCGCGCCGTTCCAGGCTGACGTGCACGACTCGAACCACTGGGTCGCGGCCGGCAACATGGTCTGGGACACCGTGAAGGGCTTCGCCACCCAGTGCGCCACCACCTGTGACTGGGTGCCGGTGCACAGCTTCGGCACCGACGCGGCAGGCGGCGACAATGTCGGCACCGCGCTTGCCGTCAGCGGCGTCACGACCTACGCGGCCTGGGTGGACAGCAGCGGTAATCCGTCGGCCAACTTCGCCAGCGGCATCGACACCAACTACGGAGGAGCCTGGCACCGGATCTCCTCGCCGGTGCTGCCCAACCGCTACATTGCCGGGCTCACCGTCGATCCGGCCAACCCGGCGCACGTCTACGCGGTGTTCAACGGCTACTCCCGGCGCTGGATCCCCGGCGGTGGCCTCGGCACCCTGTTCGAGTCCACCGACGGCGGTTCGAGCTGGCGCAACGTCAGCGGAAACCTGCCGGACGCTCCCGGAAATGGCCTGGCACTGGTGGCCGGCAAGCTGGTGCTCGCCACCGATGTGGGCCTGTTCGTGGCCAACCGGTCCAACCCCACCAAGTGGTCGCGGGTCGATGGCATCCCCAACGTGGTCATCGACAACGTCCGTCCGATTCCAGGTCAGCAGGCGGTCGTGGCAGCCACCCACGGCCGCGGTATCTGGCGGTTGGGAATCGGCTGAGACGAAGGGTTCAGGCGGCAGCCGGCAGCGGGCCGATCCGCAATCTAATACCCGAAGGGAGCGAATGCTCAGGTAGGTCGTGTGCGCGCCGATGTCCTCGACAGGAGACCGTGGCAGATCACGGCAGATCAGGGCAAAGGAGCGTGCCGGGCATGATGCTCAACCTGATCGGAGCTGCGCCCGCACGTCGGCAGTGAGGCGGGCGCAGGCAGACCGGTCGGCGGTGCTGCAGTCGCTGCTGAACCTGCATCTGACCGGGTGCTCAGCAGCAGGCCTGGACGAGCTGGCCGGTGCTCTGGCCGGGCACTGCGGCTTTCGTGCGGTACTCATCACGCTGACCGGCGCCTGGGCAGGGACCGAGCTCGAGCAGGTCGGACGTGCCGGCCGCCGCGGTGCGGTGAAGGCGCTGCTCGGCCGCCACCAGGGCCCGGACGCAGACCCGATGCCGGTCTGGCGGGTCGGATCCGAGCGGGCCCGGCAGCTGCGGGCGGATCACCAACCGGCTCGCCTCGAAGCGACGGGGCAGGCTGGCGGTGCCACGCGCAGTTGGCCGGTGCCCGATCTGGTCGGCCTGCCGGTCGGAAGGCTGGACTGCCTACTAGATCAGGACGTCGCGCCGCCCGATGCCGCCGTCGAGGCGCTCATCGAACAGGCCTGCTACCAGCTCGGCGCGATGGTGGCCGCCCAACTCCTGCGGCATCAGGTCGGCGAGCAGCGGCGGCAGCTGGTCGAGGAACGGGTCGGCAGGCGGCAGGCCGAGCGCGCCCTCGGCCTGGTGTTCGAGGAGTCGGCCATCGGGATGGCCACGGCCAGCCTGAGTGCCGAGAACCCTGGCCGGTTGCTGGGCGTCAACGACGCGCTGTGTCACCTGACCGGGCGGACCGAGGCCGAGCTGTTGCAGCTCACCATGGCCGAGCTCACCCATCCCGCGGACCGGGCGATCGGCAACTCGGCGTTGCGCCGGGCGATGGCCGGCCGGCGCACGCCGGTCCGGTCCCGGCGTCGGCTACTGCACACCGACGGCAGTCATGTCTGGGCGCAGGTGACCGCCTGCCCGCTCTTCGATGACAGCGGTCGGCCGCTGCACGCGCTCCTGCAGATCGAGGATCTCAGCCCGCGCCAGGACGCCGAGGTTGAGCTGGCCGCCCGGCAGGATCCGCTGACCGGCCTGCTGACCGGTCAGGCGCTGGATCAGGCGATGGTGCAGGTGCTCGATCGCGCGCGCCGGCTGGATACCACCGGAGCGGTGCTGATCTGCGAGCTGACCGCGTCCGAAGCCGGCGACGGTGAGACCCACAGCGAGGGCGGCGCCGGTGGCAACAGCGAGCAGCGCGTCCGGCAGGCGGTGGCCCAGACCCTCGGACGCACCCTGCGCAATGGCGATCTGATCGCGCGGATCGCCGAGAACCGGTTCGCGATCGTGGCCGAGGAGGTACGTCCCGAGCACGCCGGTAGCCTGGCGGGCCGGATCGTCGAGGCGATGGCGGGCCGGCCCGATCAGCTCGGCTCGGTGGATATCGGAGTCGCGGTGCTCACCCCGCGGGTCAGCGACCCGCAACTGCTGTACCACCAGGCCACCTCGGCAATGCTCGAGGCGCGGCGGACCGGCCAGTCCTTCGTGCTCTACTCCCGGCCCGAGGACAGCGAGCAGAGCACCACGCAGCTGCTCTACTCCCGGCCCGGCTGGACGATCGAGCACTGAACCACTGAGCCACTGAGCCACTGAGCCACCGAGCCACCGAGCCACCGAGCCGATCGACTTCTGGCTTGTCAGGCAAGTGGGTTCGCTGCCAACAGGAACCTCTTGACATAATTGGTCTAGTCCTATTTCATTGGTGGGCACGGGGATCGAACTGCCGGGCGCCGCATCGCGGCAGTCGGCAGCCACCGCCTTCGCGCGTGCCCGATCGCACGCGGAACAGGAGTTTCCTCGTGCGCAGATTCCGCTACCTCATCGCCTCGCTGGCCGCCCTCGGCCTCGCTCTGGCCACCGCATTGCTGGTGGTCGCGCAACCGGCCTCGGCCGCGCTCACCAACGCCGGTTTCGAGTCGGGCAACCTGTCCGGCTGGGCCTGTTCCGCGGCCGACAGCGTGGTCACCGGCCACGCGCACACCGGCAACTATGCCTTGCAGGGCGGCGCGAACAACAGTGATACCGCCCAGTGCAGCGAGCAGGTCACGGTCTCGCCGAACACCGCCTACACCCTGTCGGCCTACGTCAACGGTGCCTACGTCTACCTGGGCGTCACCGGCACCGGGACCAGCGACACCAGCACCTGGACGCCGGGCACCGCCGGCAGTTATGCCCAGCTGTCGGTGGGCTTTCGCACCGGCGCGAGCAGCAGCACGGTCACCATCTACCTGCACGGCTGGTACGGCCAGGGCAGCTTCTATGCCGATGACGTGAGTCTGCCCGGCGGCACCGGTCCGACCCCGCCACCGAGCACCACCCCGACTCTCACCCCGACTCCCACTCCCACTCCGACTCCGACGCCCACCCCGACCAGCACCCCGCCGGCCGGCGGTGGCCTGCCCGCGCACCTGATCACCGGCTACTGGCAGGACTTCACCGGCAACGGCGCCACCGCGCTGAAGCTCGCGGCGGTACCGCAGAGCTACCAGCTGGTGGCCGTCGCGTTCGGCAACTCCACCGGCACGCCGGGCCAGGTCTCCTTCAGCCTCGACCCGCAACTGTCGGCCGCGCTCGGTGGCTATACCGACGTCCAGTTCAAGGCCGACATCGCCACGCTGCACTCGCAGGGCCGCAAGGTGATCCTGTCGGTCGGCGGTCAGAACGGCGCGATCAGCGTGAGCGACTCGGCGTCGGCGAACAACTTCGCCACCAGCGTCTACTCGATCATGTCCAGCTACGGCTTCGACGGGGTCGACATCGACCTGGAGAACGGCGTGAACAGCACCTACCTGGCCCAGGCGCTGAACTCGCTGCACGGCAAGGCCGGGTCGAACCTGATCATCACGCTGGCACCGCAGACCATCGACATGCAGTCCACCGGCACCGAGTACTTCAAGCTGGCGCTGGCGATCAAGCCCATCCTCACCATCGTCAACATGCAGTTCTACAACTCCGGCACCATGCTCGGCTGCGACGGCAACGTCTACGCCCAGGGCAGCGTGAACTTCCTGACCGCGCTGGCCTGCATCGAGTTGCAGGGCGGCCTGGCGCCCAGCCAGGTCGGCCTCGGGTTGCCGGCCAACGCCAGCGGCGCCGGCGGCGGAGCGGTGGCACCCTCGGTGGTGAACAACGCACTGGACTGCCTGGCCACCGGCAGTAACTGTGGCAGCTTCCACCCCGGCAGCCACTGGTCGATCCGCGGCGCGATGGACTGGGACATCAACTGGGACGCAGGTGCTGGCTACAACTTCGCCACCACCGTCAACGGCCATCTGGGCTCGCTGCCGTAACCGCGTGATCAGACGGTGCTGCCCAGCCCGGCTCCGGCTGGGCAGCACGCCCGATCCAGGCGCGGCCGGGGCCGTGGTAGGCCCCGGCGCGCGAGCCTGGGACACTGGAGGTAACGAACCCGATTAGCAGCAGGGACTCTTCACAGTGGCTCAGTACATCTACTCCATGTACAAGGTGCGCAAGGCGCATGGTGACAAGGTCATCCTCGACGACGTGACCCTGGCGTTCCTGCCGGGCGCCAAGATCGGCGTGGTCGGCCCGAATGGCGCCGGCAAGTCCACGGTGCTCAAGATCATGGCCGGCCTGGATCACGCCTCCAACGGTGATGCGACCATCGCGCCGAACGCCAGTGTCGGCCTGCTGCAACAGGAACCTCCGCTGGACGAGGACAAGACCGTCCGGCAGAACGTCGAGGACGCGGTGGCCGAGATGCGGGGCTACCTGGCGCGCTTCGACGAGGTGTCGGCCGCGATGGGGGAGCCGGACGCCGACTTCTACCAGTTGCTGGCCGAGCAGGGCGAGCCGATGGAGAAGATCGAGCACGGCAACGGCTGGGAGCTCGACAGTCGCATCGAACAGGCCATGGACGCGCTGCGCTGCCCGCCGGGCGACGAGGCGGTGACTCACCTGTCCGGTGGTGAGCGGCGCCGGGTCGCGCTGTGCAAGCTGCTGCTGGAGCAGCCTGACCTGCTGCTGCTGGAAGAGCCGACCAACCACCTGGACGCCGAGAGTGTGCAGTGGCTGGAGCCGCACCTGGCCAAGTACCCAGGCACCATCCTGGCTGTCACCCACGACCGGTACTTCCTGGACAACGTCGCCGAGTGGATTCTCGAACTCGACCGGGGCCGGGCGCACCCCTACGAGGGCAACTACTCCACCTACCTGGAGAAGAAGGCCGAGCGGCTCAATACCGAGGGCAAGAAGGACCAGAAGCTGCAGAAGCGGCTGACCGAGGAGTTGGAGTGGGTCCGGCAGAACGCCAAGGGCCGCCAGGCCAAGTCGAAGGCTCGGCTGCAGCGTTATGAAGAGATGGCCACCGAGGCGGAGAAGACCCGCAAGCTGGACTTCGAAGAGACCCAGATCCCGCCCGCCCCACGACTGGGCGGGGTGGTGGTCGAGACCAAGAGCCTGGACAAGGGTTTCGACGGCCGGGTACTGGTCAAGGACCTGTCTTTCAGCCTGCCCCGTGGTGGCATTGTCGGTGTGATCGGCCCGAACGGGGTCGGCAAGACCACTCTGTTCAAGACCATCGTCGGACTGGAACAACCGGACTCGGGCGAGGTTCGGGTCGGCGAGACCGTCAAGATCAGCTACGTCGACCAGAGCCGCGGCGGCATCGACCCGACCAAGAACGTCTGGCAGGTGGTCTCCGACGGCCTGGACTACATCAAGTTCGGTCAGGTCGAGATGCCCAGCCGGGCCTACGTGTCGGCCTTCGGGTTCAAGGGCCCGGACCAGCAGAAGCCGGCTGGGGTGCTCTCCGGTGGCGAGCGCAATCGGCTCAACCTCGCGTTGACCTTGAAAGAAGGCGGCAACCTGCTGCTGCTGGACGAGCCCACCAACGACCTGGACGTGGAGACGCTCGGCTCACTGGAGAATGCGCTGCTGGAATTTCCCGGTTGCGCGGTGGTGATCAGCCACGATCGTTGGTTCCTGGACCGGATCGCGACCCACATCCTTGCCTGGGAGGGGTCTGAGGCCAACCCGGCCGAGTGGTACTGGTTCGAGGGCAACTTCGATTCCTATGAGAAGAACAAGGTGACCCGGATGGGCGCCGACGCTGCCCGTCCGCACGCGGTGACCTACCCAAGCTCACTCGCGACTGACCGGCTCGGACCCAGGAGGTCGCGGTGGCGCGTTTCATAGCTCGGTGCGCGATGCGGTGGTCGGACATGGACGCCTACGGCCATGTCAACAACACCGCCTATCTGGCCTACCTGGAACAGGCCCGGGTGTCGATGTTCTTCGATCGCTACGACTCCACCTTCACCGGCGGGACGGTGGTGGCCCACCACGAGATCACCTACCTGCACCCGGTGGTCTACCACCCCGAGCCGCTGCGCCTGGAACTGTGGATCGACAAGATCAGGGCCGCGGCGTTCACAGTGCGCTACGACGTCTTCGATGGCGACACCCTGGCTGCCCAGGCGGCCACCATGCTGGTGACCTTCGATTTCACCACCGATCGACCGCGCCGATTGACCGGTGAGGAACTCGAGATCCTGCGTGGCTACACCGACGTGGCCGGTCATGCTGACTGATCCGGGCGCGGTGGCGGACTTCGCACCGCTGGCCGAGCGCGCGCTGTCGGTGGACGCCGACGCGATGATCCGGTTCCGGTCGGGCGCCGGCACCGTCGGCGGCTTCGTCCGGCTGCCTTTCGAGGTACTGGCCGGACGCACCATCGAGGCAGTGGCCGGCCCGGGTGACCTGACCGTCTCGGCCCGGGATTTCCTGAGCTGGCTGGACGATCCGAGCCGACCACCGCCCAGCCGGGACGCCCACTGGCTCAGCGCCCTGCCGCCGCGGGCGGGCTGGCAGCGGATCGAACTGGTGCCGGACTCGGCGATCCGCGAGGTGATTCGCGCCGGTGCACAACTGGCCCAGGGCACCGCCAGCCGGGCCGGCCAGCAAAGCCTGCTGGAGGCGATCGTGCTGACCGCGCAGTCGGCGACCCGGCGGGTCGAGGTGCCCCTGGGACCGCTGTCCGCACTGACCAGGATGGGATTTCTGCCCCGCGACAGCCAAGCCGGCATCGATACCGTGCCCGGCTGGCTGCGGATCGCCGCGCCGCTCGGGTCGACCTTCGTGGCCACCGGTAACCCGCTCGGCCTGCTGTCGCTCTAGGCCGGGTGACCCAGTAGCGCGACGACGGGAAGCCATGTTCAGCGTCATTGTCGCCACCAGGGACCGGCCGCAGCTTCTGCAGCAAGCGCTGCCGCGACCTGAGCGGGCCTGCTAGACCATCGTGACCGGAATGCCGTGGTCCTCGACGTAGGCCAACAGGTGGGGGCGGTGGTCGGCCACCGCGCCGGGCACCGTGAGCCGGACGGTCAGTTCGGGCGGTCGGTAGCCCCGGATCTCCGAGCGCGGGTCCCGAACCGAGACCGGACTCTCCATGCTCACCTGGGCAATCGCCATCCGACTCGCGGCCTCGGCGATCACCTGCTCGACCGCGTCGATCTCCTCGGCCGGCCAGTACTGGCGGGTCACCGAATGCCACACCACCGTCACCGTCCCGGCCGGCCCCGACGAGCTCAGCTGCTGGCTCAGCCAGTGGCTTGCCGGCGCCGCATCGACCGTGACCGGGTTCTCGGCGGCGACCGCCAGTGCGGCCCGCAGCCGCTCGTGGCGATGTAGGTCGTGCGGCCAGACGAACGAGGTCAGTCGCAACCGGCCCTCCGGGCTGCCGGCGTCGACCGGTGCCAGGTCACAGCCACGCCGCTCCAGGATCGTGTAGTCGATCGGTTCTACCGCGCCGATCACCGCAGAGGTCAACCGCAGCGGCGAGTCCACCGGGCCCGCGGTCCAGTCCTGGCCGCCGATCAGATAGCGGTCCACGAGCAGGTTCAGCCCGGCGCTGGCCCCCAACTCCAGCAACCTGATCCGGCTACGGCCGGATCGGCGAACCACGTCGAAGATGCCCACCAGCAGCGCCGCCGAACGTCCGGGCTCGTTGGTCTGGGGCGCGATCTCCAGGGCCTGGCGCAACTCCTCGGCATGCTCGCGCAGCACCGGCTCGAAATCGGCCCAGGCAGCCTCCGGCGAGGCGGTACCACCGAGGTTCGGGTAGTACATCAGCAACTGCGGCGCCCGTCGCTGCAGGGCCAGCCGTTGCAGGCCGGCCAGCAGCCGCAGCTGGACGACCGCCGAACTCGGCGCCTCGGTCCAGTCCCGGCAGATACTGGCCACGATGCCGCCGCGGTCCAGGTCGTCGGCACAGGCCAGTATCAACGTCCGGTACAGGCCGGCCGGCATCAGCCGGCCGTGCCGACGAAACCGTTCGGCCAGGGTTCGGGCTGCGGGGTTCACCCCGTCACGATAAAGGAAACTAGACCCGGAGCCAGACCGCGGTGTTCGGCGGCAGGCTCGCCTCACCGAGCGGGCCCGAGGCCAGCAGCACCTCACCGGGCGGCAGCGCGACCGGAGCGTCGCCGGCGTTCAGGGCGACCACCAGGTTCGGACCGCGCCGGTATGCCAGGCAGTCCGCCGGCGCCTGCTGCCACTGGAACTCCGAACCGTGCAGTTCGGCCAGTTCGCGCCGCAGCCGCAGCGCGCGACGGTAGAGCGACAGGGTCGAGGACGCGTCCTCCAGTTGGACGGCCACAGTGAAGTCGGCCCATTCGACGGGCATCGGTAGCCAGGACCGATCGGAGGAGCCGAAGCCGAACGGCGGCTGGCTGCCCTCCCACGGCAGTGGCACTCGCTCGCCGTCCCGGCCGCGGTCGGTGTGCCCGCTGCGCTCCCAGGTGGGGTCCTGCAGCACCTCGTCGGGCAGCTCGACGTTCTCCAGGCCCAGCTCGTCGCCGTTGTAGAGGTAGGTGGTGCCCGGCAGCGACAGGGTGAGCAGCGCGGCTGCCCGGCCGCGCGCCTGCCCGATCCGGCCACCGCCGTAGCGGGTGGTGTGGCGCACGACGTCATGGTTGGACAGCACCCAGGTGCAGGGCGCTCCGACGCCGGCCATTGCCGAGAGCGATCCGTCGATGGCCTCCTGGAACTCCGGGGCCGACCAGCCGGCCTCGACCAGCCGGAAGTTGAACGTCAGGTGCAGCTCGTCGGGCCGGACATAGCGGGCCAGCCGCTCGTCGTCGGGCACCCAGGCCTCGCCGACCGCCATCCGATGCGGGTAGGAGTCCATCACCCGGCGAAACATCCGCAGGTGCTCGTGCAGGCCGTCCTGGTCGAAACGCAGATCGCCCGCGGACTGGGTATGCGGGCCGCCATAGGTGCTCAGGTCCATGTCGGGCAGGCCGGCCGGCTTGGCCATCGAGTGCGCGACGTCAACCCGGAAACCGTCGACACCGCGATCCATCCAGAATCGCAGGATCCGCTCGAACTCCGCCGACACCGCCGGGTTCTCCCAGTTGAGATCGGGTTGTTCCGGTGCGAACAGATGCAGGTACCACTGGCCGTCGGGCACCCGTTGCCAGGCCGAGCCGCCAAACATGGCCGGCCAGTTGTTGGGCGGCTGCGAGCCGTCGGCACCCTCGCCGTCGCGAAAGATGAACCGGGCCCGCTCGGCCGAGCCGGCACCGGCGGCCAGCGCATGCTGGAACCAGACGTGCTGGTCGGAGAAGTGGTTGGGAACGATGTCGATGGTGACCTTGATGCCGCGGGAGTGCGCCTCGGTGACCAGGACGTCGAAGTCGGCGAGCGTGCCGAACATCGGATCGACGTCGGTCGGGTCCGCCACGTCATAGCCGCCGTCGGCCATCGGCGAGGTGTAGAACGGGCTGAGCCAGATGGCGTCGATGCCGAGCATCTTGAGGTAGTCCAACCGGTCCCGGACGCCGATCAGGTCGCCGATGCCATCGCCGTTGCCGTCGGCGAAGCTCTTGGGATAGATCTGGTAGAACACCGCACTACGCCACCAGTCGGCCCCGCTCAGGTAGGCCACGGCGTGGTCGGCGGCACCGAAGGTGTCGAATTCGCGGTCACCGAAATCACCGAAATCACCGTCCAGGCTCACCTGCTCGCGCTCGGTGCTGGTCAGGGACGGGCTGCTGAAGCTGGGCGCGTCGGACACGCGATCCTCCGTACGGCTGGTGTGGCGGTGGGCTCGACTATTCGGTGAGAGTCAGGTTAAACCCTGGACGATCGTTCTGTAAGCCCTTGCGGTCTGTTCATTCTGTATCGATCAAGAAGCCAGGTCAAGGGCTTTCCGGCTCGGCCGGCGGGCCGGTCAGGTCGGGCTGTTACGCATCGATTCGGCGGCCATCGTGAGGTAGTTCCAGATGGTGTCCTCGATGTCGGCGGCCAGCCCGAGCGAGTCCAGCGCGGTTCGCATGTGCCGCAGCCAGGCGTCGCGCTCGGCGGCGCCGATCACGAAGGGCGCGTGGCGCATCCGCAGCCGCGGGTGGCCGCGGTCAGCCGAGTAGGTGGCCGGCCCGCCCCAGTACTGGATCAGGAACAGGCTGAGCCGGTCGGCGGCCGGCGCCAGATCGGCTTCCGGGTAGAGCGGGCGCAGCAGCGGGTCCATCGCCACGCCGGCGTAGAACCGCTCGACCAGCAGCCGGAAGCTCGCCTCGCCGCCGGCCCGCTCGAAGAAGTCGGCGCTCACCATGGGCGTGGTCGGCTCGGTGCTGACGGATTCGGAAACTGGTCCACCCCACCATTGTCGCGTGCCGCCTTCGGCCTACGGTGTCGGTATGGCCGATGACGGTGTTGCCCAGCTGCCCGAGACCTTCGACGTGATCGTGCTCGGGCTCGGCCCGGGCGGCGGTGAGGTCGCCGAACGGCTGGCCGAGGCCGGCCAGCGGGTACTCGGAATAGAGCAGCATCTGGTCGGTGGCGAGTGCCCGTACTACGGCTGCATCCCGTCGAAGATGATCGTCCGGGCTGCCGGCACGCTGGCCGAGGCAGGTCACGTCGACCAGCTCGCAGGCACCGCGCGCATCGAACCCGACTACCGCAAGGTCGCCGACCGGATTCGCGACGAGGCCACCGACGACTGGAACGACCAGGTCGCGGTGGACCGGCTGACCGGCCTCGGCGGCCACTTCGTCCGGGGGACCGGCCGGTTCGCCGGCCGCGATGCCAGCAACCGACTGCAGGTCGAGGTGAACGGGCGCACCTTCGCAGCCGATCGGGTGGTGGTGGCCACCGGCACCGCGCCGGCCGTCCCGCCGATCCCCGGCCTGGCTGAACTGGCCGGCGAGCAACTGTCGCCGGACGGCCTGGTCTGGACCAACCGCGAGGTGTTGCAGATCAGGCAGGCACCTGCCTCGCTGCTGGTGATCGGCGGTGGCGCGGTGGGCTGTGAGCTGGCCCAGGGCCTGGCCAGGTTCGGCGTCCGGGTCACCCAGTTCGAGGGTGGCGTGCGAATCCTGGCACCGGAGGAGCCCGAGGCGGCCGAGGTGCTGGCCGCGGTGTTCGAGCGCGAGGGCATCGCGCTGCACACCGGCGTGCAGATCGCCGCGGTGCGCGCCGGGTCCGAGGGGGTGGCGATCGAGCTGGCCGACGGGCGCAGCTTCGAGGCCGAGCGGTTGTTGATCGCGGCCGGCCGGCGCTCGCACCTACCCGAGCTGGGCCTGGACACCGTCGGGCTGGATCCGAGTGCCAAGACCCTGGACGTGGACGAGCACCTGCGGGTCGCCGAGGGCATCTACGCCGTCGGGGACGTGACCGGTCGCGGCCCGTTCACCCATGTGGCGGTCTGGCAGGCCCGGATCCTGGTCGCCCACCTGCTCGATCGCACCGAGCACTACGGCGGCTATGACGCGCTGGCCTGGGTGACCTTCACCGACCCGGAGGTGGGCCGGGTCGGCAAGTCCGAACACCAGGCCAGGGCCGAAGGCATCGACGTGGCGATCGGACGCACCGATATCGCCAGCTCGACCCGGGGCTGGATTCACGGCCCGGGCAACGACGGCTTCGGCAAGCTGGTCGCCGACCGGTCCCGGGGCGTGCTGGTGGGAGCGACCGTGGTGGCGCCGTCCGGTGGTGAACTGCTCGGGCTGCTCACCCTCGCGGTGCACGCCCAGGTGCCGATCAGCTCGCTGGCGAGCATGCATTACGCCTACCCGACGCTGCACCGGGCGGTGCTGGAGGCCGTGAACGCGTTGCCGACCGGCTAGCTCGGCTCCCGTCCGGCCAGCCTCGAGCGGACCCGGCCGCGCAGCTCGCGGGCCACCCGCCACTGCTCCAGCGGTCGGACCCGGGCGACCAGCCGAATCACCAGCTCGTCGCGGGCCAGGCTCTGGATGCCCAGCACCTCGGGCTCGGCCAGGAACGAGTTCGACCAGGCCTGCTCGGCGTACAGCTCGGCGGCGGCGCCGGCTATCGCGGTCTCGGCCGTCACCGGGTCATCGGTGGCCGCGATCGGTATGTCCAGCACGACCTGGGCGTACTGCTGGGACATGTTGCCGACCCGGACGATCTCGCCGTTGCGGACGTACCAGACCACGCCCTCGACATCGCGCAACCGGGTGGTGCGCAGGCCGACCGCCTCGACCGTCCCGGTGGCCTCCTGCAGGTCGATGACGTCGCCGACGCCGTACTGGTCCTCCAGCATCATGAACATGCCGGACAGAAAGTCCTTCACGACGTTCTGGGCACCGAAGCCGACCGCCACCCCGACCAGCGACGTGCCGGCGATGAACGGGGCCAGGTTGACCTCGAAAACCCCCAGGGCCATCAGGAAAGCGGTCACGAACAACAGGAAGCTGACCGCGCTGCGCAGCACCGAGCCGATCGTCTCGGCCCGCTGCTTGCGCCGCTCGGAGACCAGGCCGGAGGACTCCCAGAACGCCGACTCCCGGGCCCGCTCGGTGAGCGGGCTGAGGATCCGCGGCACGCTGCCCTCGGCACTGGATCGGATCAGCCGGTTGATGGC
>JBPCPA010000033.1:0-3851 GCA_050999655.1 Jatrophihabitans sp. | reverse complement strand
TTGCCGTGCAGCCCGCCGGGATGGTGACCGACTGGGACAGGGTGTCGGTGTGGGTGGTGCCGTAACCGTCCATCCAGGCCTTCCAGCTACCGGAGTGGGCGGCTTCGCCGGAGGAGTTGTCCACCACGCCACTGGAGGCGGCCCACGGAGAGGCGGTGCCGGTCTCGAAGCCGGGGTTGCCGAGCTTCTGGCCGGGGCTGGAGCAGCCACCGCCGCCGGACGGGTTGATCGTCCAGCTGAAGGTGGCCGAGCCGGTGTGGCTGGCCGAGTCATGCGCGGTCGCGGTGACCGAGTAGGTGCCCGCCACCGAGGGGGTGCCCGAGATCAGGCCGGACGAGCTGATCGACAGGCTGGTCGGCAGGCCGGTCGCCGTCCAGGTGTACGGCGCGGTGCCGCCACTGGCCGACAGTTGCAGGCTGACCGGAGTGCCGACCGTGCCGGTCTCCGAACCCGGGTTGTTCACCGATACTCCGGTGCCGCCACCGCCGCCGGCGGTGAAGGCCGCGACACCGTTGGGGGTGCCCAGGCCGGTCGGACCGTCCCAACCGGCGCCGGCGGTGCACAGCGGTGCGCCACAGGTGCCGTTCTTGCCGCTGGTCACGTCGTTGAGGTTGGCGGTGTGGGAGTACGGGTAGGCGTTCGGGACGTCCGAAGCGCCCGGGGTGCCGGCCAGAGCGTAGACACTCGCCACGATCGGGGAGGCCGCGCTGGTGCCGCCGTAGACAGCCCAGCCGGAGCCGCCGTAGGTCTGGTAGACGGCAAGGCCGGTGGCCGGGTCGGCTACCGCCGAGACGTCAGCCTCGGCGCGCCGGGTGCAGCCGGTGGTGACGCTGGCCTGGAAGGCCGGCTTGGCAACGTCGGAGGAGCAGCCGGAGCCGGCGCCCTCGGTGTAGCTGGTGGTGTTCCACACCGTCTCGCTCCAGCCGCGGCTGTTGCTGGCGGTGACCAGCGAGGTGCCGCCGACCGCGGTGACGTACTTCGACGTCGCGGGGTAGGAGCCACCGTCGTAGTCGCTGTCACCGGAGCTGGCGGTGATCGCCACGCCCGGGTGGTTGAAGTAGGTCGAGTCGTAGGTGTTCTCCGAGCCATTCTCCGACCCGCCGTAGCTGTTGGAGACGAACTTGGCTCCCAGGGTCACCGCGCGGTTCACTGCGAGGCCGAGGTTGGCGGTGGTGGCGCTGTTTGCCTCGACCAGCAGGATGTGGCAGTTCGGGCAGACGGCCGAGACCATGTCCACGTCGAGGGAGATCTCACCGGCCCAGCCGGTGTCGGCGGTCGGCAGCGGCGAGGTGGCGCCGTTCTGGTTGACCTTCTTGAAGCAACCGTTGGCCGTGGTGCAGGCCGGCAGGCCGTACTGGGTGCGGTAGGTGGCCAGGTCGGACTCGGCATTCGGGTCGTCCTGCGCGTCGACGATGCCGACGGTCTGGCCGCTTCCCGCGGTGGACGAGGGCAGCGCGTAGGCCGACTGCAGGCTGGACGGGCCGTAGCCGCTGGGGGTGGCGTTCGGCGAGACCGAGTGCGCGGTGATGGTCTGGGGCTCGCTCGGGTTGACCTGCCGGATGGCGAAGCAGGCCATATGGCCCGGGGTCGCCGTGCTGCACAGCCGCTGGGTCTGGTGTGGGGCGGTAGCGGGGGTGGTGGTTGCGTGGGTCTGGGTCGCTGCAACGGCAGAGCCGCTGGACACAGCAGCTGCGAACCCGGCTGCAGCGAACACCGCCATACCAACGATCACGCCGCGTCGGCGGCGAGATGTGGAGGCATACGTCATGTGGGGATCCCTTTCGGATGAGGACTACCTTGACTCGCGCGCACGCGGCGATCCACTCAGCCCGGTGGGCCTATCGGTTGCGCTCCAGTCTCTGACCGTCCCCGTCAGCTCTCCCGAATGGGAGCAAGCGCGTGTGAGTAGGACCTCCTTTCGCGCAGTGATGTGAGCGATCGATCCTGCCGCGGCAGGGCGCTCCAGAGGTGACACCACCAAGCAGTGGTGCTAGTGCGCGGGAAATGTAGCCATTGGGACAAGTCACCGTCAATACTTCGGTTCCCTGCAAATTGTTCAGACAATATTCAGAGCCAAATCTGACGACGCACATAGCAATCTGCGGTGTCCGGGCCCAGATCTCGTCGATTGTGTCCGGGCTCGGTAGGTTCTGCAGTTATGACCGACCTGCACTCCCACCTGCACGGCTTGGTGGAGCTAGGCATGACCCGGTACGAGGCGAAGGCCTACCTGACGCTGATCCAACGTGAGAGCTTCGCTGCCTCCGAACTGGCGAACGAGGCCGGCATCCCCCGTCAGCGGATCTACGACGTGCTCAACAGCCTGGTCTCGCGCGGCCTGGCCAGGGACTGGCCGGGGTCGGTGACCCGGTACGCGGCGACTGACCCGCAGGCGGCCGTCGAGCGGTTGCTCGCGGTGCAGCGGCAGGCGCTGAGCGGGCTGGAGTCGCAGTCGAGCAAGCTGGCCGCCGACCTGCGCGACACCTGGGTGGTGGGCCGCAAGGAGACCGCGCCGCTGGACTACGTCGAGGTGCTGCGCGACCCCGGCCTGCTCGGCGCGCGCTTCCTGGACCTGCAGCGCGAGGCTGACCGGGAACTGCTGACCTTCTCCAAGGCGCCCTACGCGATGCCCGACAACCCGGTCGGGCTGGCCGCGACCCGGCGGATCGTCGCGGCCGGCGGTGACGTCCGCTGTGTCTACGAGCGCAGCATCCTGGACAACCCGGCGGTGGTCGCTGAGACCCTGGAGTTCATCCGGGCCGGCGAGGGCGCCCGGGTCGCTGACGAGGTGCCGATGAAGCTGTGCCTGGCAGACGGTCATCGGGCCCTGTTCTCGCTCACCGATCCGATCGCAGGCGGCCTGACCTCCACCAACATCCTGGTCGAGCACCCGTCGTTGACCAGCAGCCTGCGCTGCGCGTTCGAGGCCATCTGGTCCACCAGCGAGCCGTTCGGCCAGGCGCTGGAACGGCACACTCCGTCCCGGATCGCCTCGGCCTGAGCCGGCGCTAGCCCTGGAGCAGGGCGCGGACGGAGCCGGGCAGCGCGATGCCGCCGGCCAGGTCCGGTGCCGGCAGCGGCGCCCGGTAGCCGGTGTGGCGGGGCAGCACCCCGGCCCAGGCCGGACCGGCGACATCCTCGGGCGGATCGTCCGGCCAGCCCTGGGAGACCTTGACGGTGTAGTCCTCGACGATCAATCGCAGCACCAGGGTGGCGGCCAGCTCCTTGCCGTTCGGCCGGCGCACCTCGGCGACCCGGCCGGGGATCAGGGCGTCGGTGAGCAGGTCCAGCGCGGCCAGCTTGGCCGCGTCGGCCAGCGGGGTGCAGCGACCGAACAGCACCGCGCTGCGGTAGCGCATCGAGGACTCGAACGCCGACCGCGCAACTACCAGGGCGTCCAGCGCGGTCACCGCCAGCGAGACCGGGATGCCGCAGGCGATCAGCCGCAGCCAGCGCGAGCCGGTGGAACCGTGCAGCAGCACATCGGCGCCGTCCCGGGCGATCGCGGTGGGCAGCACGAACGGCTGGCCGGTGTCGGTGACGAAGCCGACATGACCGATCGGCGACTCGTCCAGCAACCGGTCCAGGGTCGGGCGGTCGCGGTCGCTGACCCGCTCGGTCATCCGGCTCGGTTGGGTTCGGCGCACGGCCGCCGCGCTCGGCTCGGCGTCCGGTGCTGGGGTGTCGGTCATCGTCCCATCATCCGGTTCACCACAGCGGCCAGTGCCGAGGGCCGACCGCCGCGCTGCTCGGCGTGGTCGGCCCAGGTCATCGCGCGCAGCCCGGCGTTGGCGCCCAGCCAGCGCAGTGGCTCGGTTTCCCATTGCGGTGACAGGTGATTCACCCACGGC
>JBPCPA010000326.1:0-7507 GCA_050999655.1 Jatrophihabitans sp. | reverse complement strand
TGGCGGCACGCCGGCGCCGGTGGCCGCCTTCCAGCAGCACGGGGTGGATTTCGTCACCGCGGCGACGCTGCCCGAACTGGTCGCCGGCATGAACGCGCTCACCGGCGAGAACCTCATCGAGCTGGCCGGCCTGCGGTCCCAGATCCAGGCCCGGGACCGCGAGATCGGCAACTCCTACAGCAAGGATCTGCAGATCACCGCGATCCGCGGCGCCCGCAACTACCTCGGTGACAAGCTCACCCGGGTGGCCACCCCGCACCGGCTGCTGGACCCGGCGGCCGGGCCGCTGATCGCGGTGCGGCTGAACATCCTGACCCGCAAGAGCCTCGGCGGCCTGGAGACCGACCTGGACGCGCGGGTGCTGACCGCCGGCGGCAGCCCGCTGGCCGGCGTCTACGCAGCCGGTGAGGTGAGCGGGTTCGGCGGGGGCGGCATGCACGGCTACCGTTCGTTGGAAGGCAGCTTTCTCGGCGGCTGCCTGTTCAGCGGCCGGGTGGCCGGACGCGCCGCGGCCGCCGCCACCGCCTGACCGCCGGCCAGCTCAGCCATCCCAACCAGCGCGGACAGGACCGGGCTCAGCCGGTAGCCACCAGCTCGCGGCCAACCCGCTCAGCTGTCGGCCACCAGCTCGGACAGGATCCGGCTGAGGGTGGCCGCATCGGCGGCGCTCAGCCGGCTGAAGACGGCCGGCGGCCGGTTCTGGATCTCTGCTGCAATGGCAGCTGATTGCGCACCGGCGGTGGTGATGCTGACGATCTTGACCCGCCGATCCTCGGGGTGGATGCTGCGCTCCACCAGGCCTCGCCGTTCGAGGTCATCGACCACCACCGTCGTGTACGGGGCATCGCTGACCAGCGAGGTGGCGAGCTGGCGCATGGTCAGTGGCCCGGCGGCCAGCCGCAGCAGCGCCTTCGCGCGGAAGAAGCTCATGCCGAGTGCCTCGGCGACCTCGGTGCGCCCGTCGTGCAGGTCGAACATCAGCCTGCGCATCGCCCGCCAGGCCTGTCCGGCGTCCTGATCCCGGCTCGTCATGGCGTGCTCAGCGCCGGCTCGGGGCGCTCGTCCAGCAGTTGCGCGGTGGTCTCGGCGCTGCGCACCGCCGCCCGTCCGGTGCTCACCGCGCCGAGCAGCAGTACCGCCAGCCCGGCACCTGTGACGATCCACCAGCCGGTGTGGCTGGCGCGGGTGAGATCGGCAGCGACCGCGCCATGCGAGCCGGAATTGATGACCGAGCCGATGATGGCGACCCCGAGTGCGGTGCCGACCTGCCGGCTGGTGGACGCCACCGCGGCTGCGACGCCGGCCTGCGAACCGGGCATCCCGGAGATCGCGGTATTGGTGATCGGCGCGTTGACCGAACCGAACCCGACCGCGTACACCAGGTAGCTACCGATCAGCCACAGGTAGCTGGTGTGGTCGGTGAGCACGGTCAGCGACAGCCCGGACAGTGCCATCGCGGTACCGGCCACGAACAGCGGCACCCGTGGCCCGCGGCTGGCCACCACCCGTCCGGTGAACGGCGCCAGCACCGAGGTGACCAGCGCCATCGGCACCAGGAACAGCCCGGCATCCAGCGCGCTCAGCCCCCGCACGTCCTGCAGGTAGAGGGTGTTGAGAAACAGAAAGCCGCTGAAGGCGCCGAAGGCGCAGATCGCGATGAGGGTGGCACCGCTGAACGGCACGCTACGAAAGAACCGCAACTCCACCAGCGGGTCGCGCCGGCGCGGCTCGTAGCCGAGCAGGCCGGCCAGCGCCGCCAGCGCGATCAGGAACAGCGTTATCGTCTGGGCCGACTCCCAACCGGCGCGAGGCGCATCGATCAGCGCGTAGGTGAGCGTGGCCAGCAGCACCAGCACCAGCAGCTGGCCGACCGGATCCACCCTTCTGGCGCGCGGGGCACGTGATTCCGGGAGGAAGATCGCCGCCAGCACGAAGGCCGCCAGGCCGATCGGCACGTTGATCCAGAAGATCGCCCGCCACCCGATGGTCTCGGTGAGCAGGCCACCGACGATCGGGCCGACGCCGAGGCTGATGCCGACCACGCCGCTCCAGACCCCGATCGCCTTGGCGCGCTCCTTGGGGTCGGTGAACACGTTGGTGATGATGGACATCGCGACCGGGTTGAGCATCGAGCCGCCGACTGCCTGCACCATCCGGAACACCACCAGCCAACCGAGGCCGGGTGCGATGCTGCAAAGCAACGAGCCCGCGCTGAACAACACCAGGCCGGTCTGAAAGGTACGCCTGCGCCCGATCCGATCGGCGGTCGAGCCGGCCAGGATCAGCAGACTGGCCAGCACCAGGGTGTAGGCGTCGATCGTCCACTGCAGCCCTTCGACCGCGGCATGCAGGCTGGTCCGGATCGAGGGCAGCGCCACGTTGACGATGGTGTTGTCCATGCCGACTATCAGCAGGCTCATGCAGCAGATCGCCAGCACCAACAGTCGGCGGTTCCTGCTGAGTTCGGGCATGGCTTCGTCCAATCATTGTGTTGTCACAATGATTGTAGCCACACAACTAATCTAAGGCAGCCGGAAGTTCGGGTTGGTGATGAAGCCGACGACGCTGCCGTTGGTGTTGAGCACCGTGCCGGTGACGATCCCGTCGCCGACCTCGGTAGCCGCGGTGTGTTCGACCGCGCCGAGTTCGATCGCGACAGCCATCGCCGCGGGCACCGACTCGACCCCCCAGAAGGTCTGCGCCCCTTCGGCCGGGTTCGCGTCGGGCAGCAAGCCGAGTTCGTAGCCGCCGACGGTAAAGCCGACGTAGAAGGGCTCATTGAAATAGGGCGGTTCGCCGAGCAGCGCGGTCCACCAGGCGGTAGCGGCTGCCAGGTCGGTGACCGGATAGATGACGGTGCGCAGGCCCAGTAGCTGGATTGGCATAGCGGCAACCTTGGCATGCCGCCGACCGCAGCGCGAGAGCCATCTCACGGTGCCTGGACGGTTACTCTCAGTAACGCCAACTGAAGGGTCAGCGCACGGTGCCGTAACTGCCGGCCTTGGCCCGCGCCTGGCGCGAGATCAGCCGGTGCAGTTCCATCCGGTCGGCATCGGTGTTCGGAGCGAACAGCGAACCGGGTGAACAGTTGAAGACTCGCTCGATGGCACGCGCCGTGCCCAGCGAGCAACTACGCCGGCGACCGGTGAACAGGTGGTTCACCGTCGCGTGGCCGAGGTTGGCGGCTCGAGCTAGTTCGCGTTCGGACATGCCGGAGAACTCGAGGCACTCGATGAGCGCCTCGCGGCTGCGGAGTTGCATCATGCTTCGCCGTCTCAGGCCGGGTCGGTGAACTGGTTACCGAACAAGGGTGGGCTCTCCCGATGGGTGCGATGGGCGGGCTTTGCTTAACCATGGCGCAACGTGGACGAGTCGTCTATAGTCGCTAACGACCAACGACTGAAATGTAACCGGGCCCGCCGGCCCGTGCAAGCAGGATGCGGCAATTGCAGACAGAGCGTCTACGCTGTCGGTTGCCGTCTATGACGAGACAAGGAGCGCGCTGGCCAGTGAGCACGTTGTCCGACTATCTCAACGCCCAGCTGCCGCTCGGATGGCAGAAGCCGCAACTCGTGGACGCGCTGACCGGCAAGCTGGACCGGGCCACCGTCTACAAGTACCTGGCCGGCAACCACCCGAAGAACCCGCACGACTCGGTGCTGGCGGCCTTCGCCTCGGTGTTGCCCAATGCGTCGGTGGTCCAGCTGCGCGCCGCGGCGAACCAGCCGGCAGGCGTCGAGGAGCCGTGGATCCCGCCGGCCGAGGCCAACCGCCTCACCCACGCGCAACGGCGTGCCCTGGAGGCGCTCATCAAGACGATGGTGCTGCCCGGGCTTATGCCCGCCGACCCGGCTGAGGGCAGCGAGCGGGTCCTGTTCGCCGCCGTGCCAGCGGTAGTCGACAGCGAGTACCGCACTGGCGATATGGCCGCCGAGAATATCGACTTCGAGGTGGCAGCAACCGAGCCCTCGTCACAGGAATTGCTGGCCTACCGCAGTTACCTGCAGCAGCTGCAATCAGCCGGACGCGCCGACCTGGCGGACGAGGTTGCCGAGAAACTCGCGCACGGGCCGGTTATCAGAACCTCGAATTGATAGTGCCCGAATGGGCTGGCCAGGCTGAAATAGCCGGCCCATTCGCTATTCCTCTGAGCGCGTCGATTCCGAGGGCCGGTTCACGGCCGAGCGGGTGATCAATTCGGCCTCGGTGATTGCCAGCAGGTCTTCCAGCGACTGGCCGTCGCGAGGCTTGGCGGCGACCGCCACGCTGCCGGCGATCTTGGCCTGGAGCAGGGTGGATCGCAACCGCAGCGCCAGCGAATCCGCGTTGTTTCCCGGGCAATCCACCAGCAGGATGGCCAGGCCTGACTTGCCCACCGTACCGATCGCGTCGCAACCGGCCTGCATCCGGGCCAGGCCGCCGACCGCCACCGGGTCGTCGGTGTCGACCCGCACGATGGACACCGTCGCGCAGGCCTTGACCACCTCGCGGGAGACCATCGTCCAGACCTTTTCGGTCATCGGCTTGCGCACCTGTTCTTCGGTGCGCTTGACCTCGGACCGCATGGCCAGCCGCTGAATTCCGATGGCGGCAGGTAGCGAAAGCCAGATCAGCGGGATATGCGAGAACCGCATTGCCGCCTCGGCCACTCCCACCGAGATAGTCACGATTTCATTCAGATGAATTCGTGGCGAGAGAAAGAAACTCAGGCCGGACATCTTTCCCGATGCCAGCGCCGCCAGCGCGACAATAGAAACGTTGACTACCAGGTAGGTGGGGGCCGCGATGGCCAGCCTGGCGGCGACCGGCACCGGCAGTTCCATCACCCGGTTCGCCACCACCGCGGCCAAGATCACCGCCGCCGTGCTGTAGACATAGCGATACAACCGGGCTTTGCCGTCCAGATTCTTTACCGGCCACTGCGCGGCCGCAGCGATGGCAATCACGGCTACAGCGAGTCTCACCGGTAATATGACTGCAGCAGCAAAGGTCCAAATCGCGAGCATGTTCGAAATAGCTGGAGAAGTCCGCCGATTAAGAGCCTGTCGTGCGCCTTCTGAACTGACAGCGTAGATCGAATACGCGATACTCAGCGATGCGAGCAAGGCCGCCATCCAGAACTCGCCCAGATTGAATGGAGACGAGATCGTCCACGGAACGGCCGCAGCGGCTAACACAACCATGATAAGTAATACGAGCGTGGTGCGGGATTCCGACCAAACCCGCCATCCCGCGATTGCCTTCGGCACGGCGCACCTCTCGCTGGAGCCAACACTGCACGTGAACCGAGGAGGTGATGGCATGCAGAACTGGGACTGGAACTAAATCCCGGTGCGATGGCGCCTGCTTGCCTACAGAACGTACATACTCCACTTCACGACGTTACAGGAGACTAGCTGATCTGTTAGCGGTTGTCCTGGGGTGTTGCCAAATGCCCCAGGACATCGCCACAGTTCCCGGACTGACTACACCGGATCTCGGCTGATCAAGAGTGACAGGTACTGAATTGTGGATAGGACTTAACTTCGCGCCACACACCTCGACTACAGATCGTACACATTTGACTTCAGACTGTTACAGGCGAGTCAGCAATGTGCGCTGGACGAGACCCTTCGGGCGGCCCGCAACTCGAGTAGGTGACACTCGAGATCCACGAAGCCGGTATCCGGATCTGGAACTCACCCTGCGGCGATGATGCTTGCCTGTCTGCAGAACGTACACCCTCCACTTCGGCGGTTGTAGGGACCGGTCGTTTCCCACCGTCAACGGTCAGGTTGCTGCTGCCTCAAGATCGAGCAGTCACCGAGTTGTTTAGCCTGATGTGCGACCTAGGCTGGATTTGCCCCCGATAGCAGGCGGGGGCGAAGGCCAAGGGGGTGGGCAGCAGTGCTTAACTACGAATGGACCTGAAGAACCCACCGACACAATGGCCCGCCGACACCCCCACCGGTCGGGCGTGAAGTTTTGCTCTGGCAACACCTCGGTGTTCGGTCGGCTACCGGCTCGATACGGCATGCTGCCGGATCCAGGAGTGCATCGCGATCCCGGCCGCCACCCCGGCGTTGATGGAGCGGGTGGAGCCGAACTGGGCGATCGACAGCGTCATCGCGGCCGCGGCGCTGGCCGGCCCGGTAAGACCCGGGCCCTCCTGGCCGAACAGGAACAGCGTCTTGCGGGGTAGCTGAGCTGCCTCGATCGGCTGGGAACCGGCGATGTTGTCGATGCCCAGCACGGTGTAGCCGCGCTCGTCGGCATAGTCGCGCAGGTCGGCGAGTTCGGGCAGGTGCCGCAGGTGCTGGTAACGGTCGGTGACCATTGCACCGCGCCGGTTCCATCGCTTGCGCCCGACGATCACCACCTCGCGAGCCAGGAATGCGTTGGCGGTCCGCACCACGGTGCCGATGTTCGCGTCGTGCTGCCAGTTCTCGATGGCCACCACGAAATCATGCCGGCGGGTGTCCAGGTCGGCGACGATCGCCTCGACCGTCCAGTAGCGGTAGCCGTCGCTGACGTTGCGCCGGTCGCCGTCGCGCAACAATTGCTGATCCCAGCGCCCACCGACCGGCCACGGCCGGGGGTGCGGACCCACCCCGACCTCGAGATCCGGGGTGGCGTCGGCGACCGGGCCTGGCTCGGTCATCGCCGGTCCCGCTAGGCCAACCCGAGATCAGCCAGGCTGTAGGCGGCCCGGCACTGCAGGCCGGCGGCCCGGATCGCCTCGCCGGCGCCCCGGTCGACGATCAGGGCGACCCCGACCACCTCCGCACCGGCTTCACGCAGTGCCTGGACCGCGGTCAGCGGGCTGGTGCCGACCGTCGAGGTGTCCTCGACCGCCAGCACCCGGCGGCCGGCCACCGACGGCCCCTCGACGCGCTGCTGCAGGCCGTGCTGCTTACCGGCCTTGCGTACCACGAACGCGTCGATCTCACCCTTGCTGGCGTGCATGATCGCCCCGCCGACCGGGTCCGCGCCCAGCGTCAGGCCGCCGGCCGCCTGGTAGGACCAGTCCGCGGTCAGCTCGAGCAATACCCGACCGACCAGCGGAGCAGCTTTGCGGTGCAGGGTGATCCGGCGCAGATCGATGTAATAGTCAGATTTCAGGCCGGAGGACAGGGTCACCTCGCCGTGCACGATGGCCAGGTCCTTGATCAGGTGCAGAAGTTCGTCGCGATCGGTCACCGGCTCACCCTATCGGCGGCCCCGGCGGGGCGCGGCTAGCGCCGGGCCATCGCGCGGGCGACCAGCCGCCTGGGCAGCAGCTTCACCAGCAACACGATGGCGCGGTACCGGTTGCTCGGCACGCTGACCACCGTGCCGGCCCGGGCCGCGGCCAGCCCGTCGGCGACCACCCGGTCGGCGTCGAGCCACAGGAAGGACGGGGTGTTGCTCATGTCCGCCGAAGCCCTCTTGTGGAACTCGGTGCGGGCGAAGCCGGGGCAAATCGCACACACACGGACACCAGTGCCCGTGGTCAGCAACGCGAGGTCCTCGCTGAACGAGGTCACCC
>JBPCPA010000308.1:0-9607 GCA_050999655.1 Jatrophihabitans sp. | reverse complement strand
CGTCGAAGTTGGTGGACGTGCCGAAGTCGACCACGATCGCTGGCCCGTTGACCAGGTGCGAGGCCGCCAGAGTGTTGACGATCCGGTCCGAGCCGATCTCTTTCGGGTTGTCGAACAGCAGCGCGACACCGGTCTTGATGCCCGGTTCGACCGGCACCGTCGGCAGCTGCGGCCAGTACCGCTGCAGCATGGTGCGCAACTCCCGCCAGGCCGCCGGCACCGTCGAGCAGGCCGCGATCCCGGTCACCGGGAGCTCGCCGAGCAGGCCGCGGAAGGTCAGCATCAGCTCGTCGGCGGTATTGCGCGAGTCAGTCTTGATCCGCCACGAATGGGCGAGCTGGTCACCGTCGAACACGCCGAGCACGGTGTTGGTGTTGCCGATGTCGATGGCCAGCAACATCAGCGCAGCACCGCCGTCGCGCCGACCACGGTGAGGTCGAGCCCGATGTCCAGCACCGGCGCCGAATGGGTCAGCGCGCCGACCGAGAGGTAGTCCACCCCGGTCGCCGCAACCGCCGCCGCCCGGTCCAGGCTGAGACCGCCGGAGGCCTCCAGCCGGACGCCGCGGCCGGACGCCAGCCCGACGCAGGCGCGCAGATCGGCCAGGCTCATGTTGTCCAGCAGGATCAACTGGGCACCGACCTCGATCGCCTCGGCACACTGCTGCGGGGTGTCCACCTCGACCTCGATCTCCAGCTCCGGTGCGGCCGTCCGGACGAGTTCGTAGGCCCGGGCCACCGAGCCGGCCGCGGCCACGTGGTTGTCCTTGATCAGTGCGGCGTCCGACAGCGACATCCGATGGTTGACACCGCCGCCGCAGCGCACCGCGTACTTCTCCAGCGCCCGCAACCCCGGCAGGGTCTTGCGGGTGTCGCGGATCCGGGCGGAGCTGCCGGCCACCGCGTCCGTCCAGAGCCGGGTCAGGGTGGCTACCCCGGACAGGTGGGTCAGCAGGTTCAGCGCGGTCCGCTCAGCGGTCAGCAGGTCGCGCACCGGCCCGCTGGCGGTGAGCAGCCGCTGCCCGACCTCGACCAGCTCACCGTCGGCGGCCGCCAGCTCGACCCGCACCCGGCCCTGGCCGACCACGGCGAACACGAACGCCATCACCGGCAGCCCGGCCAGCACGCCGGCCTGCCGGGGGACCGCGTCGGCCCGGCCGGTCTGGTCGGCGGCGATGGTGGCCGCTGTGGTGATGTCGGGGCCATCGGCCAGGTCCTCGGCCAGCGCCCGACCGACCACGGTCGCGACCAGCCGCGGGCTCAGCCCAGCCGTCGCCAGCGCGGCCAGGATGGCGGGGTCGATGGTGCGTTCGGTCATCAGTCGGCCTTCACAGGGGTGTAGTCGGTCAGGATGGTGCCATCGGGCCCCAGCCGCAGATCCAGGTGCCCCAGCCATCGCGGCTCGGCAACCGGGTGGTCCTCGCGCCAGTGCGAGCCGCGGGTCTCGGCGCGCCGGGCCGCCGCGGCCACCAGCGCACTGGCCACCGTGAGCAGGTTGGTCGCCTCCCACGCCTCGGTGCCGGGCCCGCTGCTGCGCTGGGCCGACAGCTTCTGCAGGACGCCGCCGGCCCGGGCCAGGCCGGCGGCACTGCGAATGACGCCGGCGTCGGCCGACATCTCCGCCCGCAACTGGTCACGGATGCTGGCCGCCAGCACGCCGGCCCCCCGGACGTCGATTCCCAGCTCGGGCAGCGGGTCGCCCGGGCGCACCTCGGACAGCACGTCGGCCGCGATCCGCCGGCCGAAGACCAGGCCCTCCAGCAGCGAGTTCGAGGCCAGCCGGTTCGCGCCGTGTACCCCGGTGCAGGCGGCTTCGCCGCAGGCGTAGAGGCCGAGCACCGAGGTCCGTCCGTGCAGGTCGGTGGCGATGCCGCCGGAGGCGTAGTGGCTGGCCGGGGCGACCGGGATCAGCTGGCTGATCGGGTCGATGCCCAGCGCGGTCAGGGTGGCCAGGATCGTCGGGAACCGAACCCGCCACTTCTCCGCGCCGAAGTGCCGGGCGTCCAGCCAGACGTGCTCGGCGCCGGTCTGGCGCATCCGGCGCAGGATCGCCTTGGCCACCACGTCGCGCGGCGCGAGATCGGCCAGCTCGTGCTGGCCCCGCATGAACCGGACGCCGTCGCCGGCCGCGCTGCCGTCGAGCAGGAACGCACCCTCACCACGGACCGCCTCGCTGACCAGCGGCTGCTGGCCGGCCGCCGCGCCGCCCAACCAGAGCACGGTCGGATGGAACTGGACGAACTCCAGGTCCCTGGCCACCGCACCGGCCCGCAGCGCGGCGGCCACCCCGTCCCCGGTGGACACCGGCGGGTTGGTGGTCGCCGCGTAGATCTGGCCGATGCCGCCGGTCGCCAGCACGAACGCCCGGGCCCGGACGGCGCCGACCCCGTCCAGCTCGCCCTCGCCCATCACGTGCAGGGTGACCGCGCCGACCCCGCCGGACGCCGTCGGCAGCAGGTCCAGCACCAGGGCATGTTCGATGACGTCGATGCCGGGCGCGGCCAGCACCGCCGCCACCAGGGCGCGCTCGATCTCGGCACCGGTGGCGTCCCCGCCGGCGTGTGCGATCCGATCCCGATGGTGGCCGCCCTCCCGGGTCAGCGAGAGCTCGCCGGTGCCGGCCCGGTCGAACCTGGTGCCCAACGCGATCAGCTCGCCGACCGCGGCCGGTCCCTCGTCCACCAGCACCTGCACGGCGTCCGGATCGCACAGGCCCACCCCGGCGACCAGGGTGTCGGCCAGGTGCTGGGCGGGGGTGTCGTCCGGTCCGAGCGCGGCCGCGATACCACCCTGCGCCCACCGGGTAGAGCCGGCCGCCAGCACGTCCTTGGTCACCACCATCACCCGCAGCCCGCTGCCCGCGCCGACCGCGGTGGGGTCAGCGGTGGCGCCGGCCGCGATCCGCAATGCGGTGGTCAGCCCGGCGATGCCCGAACCCACCACCACCACGTCGGTCTCCACGATCCAGCCCGGCGCGGGTGCCAGCAGCCGCTGCGGCAGGTTCATCCGGCCAGCTCGATGGCGATGTTGTCGATCAGCCTGGTGCCACCGACCGCGGCCGCGACCAGCAACCGGGCCGGGCCGCCGGCCGGGGCCGGGCCGAGCAGCGGATCGCGCAGCTCCAGGTATTCCACCGCCACCCCCTCGACGTCGGCCAGCACCGCCCGCGCCGCAGCCAGCACCTGCTCGGCGGTGCCGGCGGCCCGCTGGCCGGCGCGCAACGCGCGGATCAACGTCAGGGCCCGCTGGCGCTCGTCGACGCTCAGAAACACATTACGACTGGACAGCGCCAGGCCGTCGACTTCCCGGACGGTCGGCACCCCGACGATCTCGACGTCGAAATCCAGATCCAGCACCATCCGCCGGACCAGGCTGAGCTGCTGGTAGTCCTTCTCGCCGAAGAAGGCCCGATGCGGAGCCACGCTGTGCAGCAGTTTGCTGACCACGGTCAGCATGCCGTCGAAGTGGCCTGGACGGCGCGGCCCTTCGAGCTGGTCGGCCAGCCTGCCGGCGGTCAGCCAGACCCCGACCTCGCCGCCGGGATAGACCGTGGTCTCCTGCGGCGCCCAGACCAGATCAACGCCTGCCTGCTGGCACAACCGCAGATCCTCTGCCAGCTGTCGGGGATAGCGCGCCAGGTCGGCGGCCTGATCGAACTGCATCGGGTTGACGAAGATGCTGACCACCACGGCATCGCAGCTGGCCCGGGCGGCATCGATGTTGGCTAGATGCCCGGCGTGCAGCGCACCCATCGTCGGCACCAGCCCGACGGTGCCGGTCAGCGCAGCGCGGGCCCGGCGCAGTTCGGTCCGGGTGTGCGCGAGCTCAGTGGTGGGTGCCGCCAACTCGCTGCGCGCCTCGCTCGTACCTCCCTCGATGCTCACTCGCCCCGCCGCCAACTCGCTGCGCGCCTCGCTCGTACCTCCCTCGATGCTCACTCGCCCCGCCCCTCGGCCTGCTCGATGCCCTCGATCAGGTCGGCGCACTGGGCCTGCGTGAGCCGACCGGCAGCGTGGGCGCGCTGCATGGTGCGGATCGCCATCGCCAGGTAGGGCGGCAGGTAGCGGGTGCCTCGCAACGAGCGGATGTGGGCCTCGATGGTGGCCCGATCACCGCGCGAGATCGGTCCGGTCAGCGCGTCGTCGCCTAGGAGCAGCGCGTTGTCCAGCGAGGCGGTGAGCAACGGGGCCAGCAGCCGCACCGGATCCTCGACGCCGGCCGCCCGCAGCACGTCCTGGGCGTCGTTGACCAAGGTGACCAGGTGGTTGGAGCCCATCGACAGCGCCGCGTGGTAGCCGGCGCGTGCCGACTCGGGCACCCACACCGGCTCGCCGCCCAGTTCCAGCACCAGCGTCTCGGCGACCGGACGGAACTCCGGCGGTGCGGTTACCCCGAACGCCGCACCCTCCAACCGCTGCAGGTCCTCCGGCCGGCCGGCGAAGGTCATCACCGGATGCAGTGCCATCGCCAGCACGCCGGCGCTGGCTGCCGGCTCGAACACCGCGATACCGTGCGCGCCCGAGGTGTGCACCGCCAGCTGACCGGGCTGCCAGACCCCGGTGGCCGCCAGGCCCTGGATCAGGCCGGGCAGCTGGCCGTCCGGGACGGTGAGCAGCACCAGGTCCGCCCGTGCCGCCGCCTCGTCGGCCGGCAGCAGCGGAACCCCGGGCAGCAGCCGGGCTGCCCGCCGCAGCGAATCGCGGCTCACCCCGGTACCGGCCACCACCTGGTGCCCGACGCGGCCCAGCGCGGCGGCGATTACCGACCCGACCCGGCCGACCCCGATCACGGCAACCCGCAGCCGGGGCGCGTCGCCGGGTCTGGTCACGGTATTGAGCCTAGGCGAATGCCCGAAGCCGCGATCGGCTAGGTTCTGCGGCCATGGACGAACTTCAGGCCACCGTGGCCAGCGCGGCCGACTCGGCGGGGGCCCATTCCACGGCCCCGGCCCTGCTGCTGCAGACCGTCACCGCCCTCGGCCGGCTGGCCGAAACCACCGACAGCGCTACCGATGGTGGCCGCCGGCCGTTCCGGGTGCCGCACGAGTGGTCCGAGCAGCTGTCCGAGCTCGCCTACCTGGTGTACCTGATGGCCGACCAGACCGCCGTCGACCTTGACGCCTCGGTGCGCGGCATCGCCGGCCGGGTGGTCGCCCAGGCGGTGGACGAGCGGTCGCGGGCCGCTGCCAGTCGTGACGACAGCACGTGGTTCTAGCGGCCCGTTCAAGCGGCCCGTTCAAGCGGCCAATTTCTAGCAGCCCGTTCTACCGATCAGCTCTGGCGTTCGGTCTGCCGGGCCAGCAGATCCGCCGGAGCGTCGTCGGGCGCGCGCCGCCGGCCTGCCTCGCTGCCGGCTCGGCGGCGTCCGGTGCCCGACTCGGTCAGATCGACGGGTTGCTCAGCTGGATCCGGCGATTTGGTGGTGGCCTCGGGCCGGCCGGACGTCCCCGGTTCGGGCTCACCATAGGCCCGGCGACGGCCGTGGTACCGGGCATCCTGCTCCTCATCCGGTGCCCGACGCCGGCCGCCCGGTGGGGTCGGTTGCGGCGGATCGGGTTCCGGATCGTGGATCAGCTCGAGGTCATCGGGTAGTGGACTGAGTCGTGGCAGGCCGGCAAACGGATCGAAGGACGAGGTGAATGCCGCGACCTGCTCGCTCTGCCGGTACAGCGGCGGCACCGGTGCGGCATCGGTGCCAGGCTCGGGTGCGGCAGCAGGGACCGTCGGCGCGGTGAGCGGATCGGCCCCCACCACCGTCGGCGCGGACCAGGCCGCCGGCACCGCCGCCTCAGTCGGCGCAGCCGACCTATCAGGCTCAGTCGGCGCAGCCGCTGGCTCAGCGACCGGAACTGCCGGCTCAGCAGCGCGCGCAGCTGGTTCAGCAACCGGCGCAGCCGCTGGCTCAGCAGCCCTGCCGACCGGTTCGGATTCAATGAGCTCGGCGTCGACGATGTCGTGGCCGGCCCGAGCCGTCCGGCCGGGTTTTTCGGTCGCAGCCGGACGATCCCACGGCAGTTGCGGCAGCGGCGCGGACACGGCCGAGTGCACTGTGGCAATGCTTTCCTGGCTGCCGGCCAGCCGGCGGATCTCGTGCTGCAACGCCTCCAGGTCCGACCCGATCAACCGGGTGGTCTCGATCCGCTCCAGCCGCAACTGGCCACCGAGCTTGTCGACCACCTCTGCCCGCAACGCGGCCACCTCGTTGCGCAGCGCGCCGAGCTGCTCGGTCATCATGCGTTCGATCTCACGGCGCAGCGAAATCTCCAGGTTCAGATCGGCGCTCCGCCGGGCCGCCGCCTCGCGCGAAAGCTGCATTTCACCGAACTTGCGCAGCTCGACCTCTTGCTTGGCGCGAGCGTCCTGAGCGGCTTCGAGCTGGGCGTGTTGCAGTTGCGAGACCTGCAGCTGTGCCTCGTGCAGCAGCCGGGCACGGTGCTCGGCGTCGGCCAGTTGGGCGGCCTGCTCGGCCTGGCTGCGCCGCGAGCCGAACACCAGGAAGGCCCCGATCAGGCCGCCCCACAGCCCCAGCAATACGCCGATCTGCAGTTGCTTCTGGGTGTTGGCGAACACCACCAGGCAAACCGCGGCCAGCCCGAGTCCGGCAGCCACCACCATCGCCACCACCCGCCAGAAACCCAGCTGGGTCCGGTGCGGGTCGCGGCGTGGCATGCGAGGCATTCTAGCTACGGTTCGTTAACCGAACTTAGCTATCTGGCCTGCACTGAGGGGCAGGCTGTGCTGACGGCAACGCTCACTGCCGCCCGTGCCCCGGGTCGATGCCCGCGCGCTCGAGCAGCAGACCGGCGACCGTCAGCAACGTCGTGGTGACAAGCAACACCAACGCAACCTTCAGGTCATGCGCGGCGGCTGTGGTCCGTCCGGCGTCCGGCACGACTTCGGCCAGCAGCGCCACCACCGCCCCTGCCAGCGCCGAGCCGACCAGCACGCTGGCCTTGCCCAGGGCAACCGCGCGGGCGACCGCCAGTGCCGTCATCGGCTTGGCCTGCGGCTTGTGCCGGACGGCGGCCCGCACCCGATTTGCGATCACCACTTCGGCCACCGCCAGCGCGGCGATCGGCAGCGCGGTGAACCACTGGAACGGCGGCAACGACTCGTAGCTGGCCTTGAGCAGCAGGTACACCACGACCAGGGCAATACCGAACGGGACGAGCAGGTCGCTGAGACTGGTCCGGCGGATCACGCGCGTAGCTCCATTCCCAGGCGCAGTTGCACCGACTCGGCCTCGCCTGCCGGCAGCTGCTGGATCAGGCCCAGCACCGACCCGCGACCGGGCAACCACGCCTCGGGGTCGGCCGCCCACCACGGCACCAGGACGAAGGCACGCTCGGCGGCCCGCGGGTGTGGCAACGTCAGCACCGGGTCCGCGCTGATCACCTCGTCCACCGTGATCACGTCCACGTCCAGGGTCCGCGGGCCCCAGCGCAGCTCCCGGGTCCGTCCGGCGGCCTGCTCGCAGGCCTGCGCGCGGGCCAACCACTGCTCCGGGCCGGCCTGCGGGTCTTCGACGATGAGTACCGCGTTGAGAAAGGGCTCCTGCTCGACCGGGCCCCAGGGCGGGGTCTGAAACACCGGCGACACCGCGCTCAGCGAGCCGGCCAGGCCGGTTACCGCCAGCTGCAGGTTGGCCAGCCGATCGCCGATGTTGGACCCGATGGACAGCACCGCGCGGCTCATGTCGGCCCACTGCTCGCGTCGGCGCCAGCCGCCGAAACGCGCTCCCGCCGGATGGTGACGGCCACATCGGCGAAGGCCAGCGGTATCGGGGCCTGTGGCTTGTGCACGGTGACCGTCGCGGCCGCCACCCGGCTGTCGGCCAGGCACACCTCGACCAGCCGGGCGGCCAACGTTTCGAGCAGGTTGACCGGTTCGCCGGCCAGCACACCGGCCAGGCCCTGGGCCAGCTCCCCGTAGTGCACCGTGTCGACCAGTTCGTCCGAGCGGGCCGCCACCCTGGTGTCGAGCTCCAGTTCGACGTCGACCACGAAGTCCTGGCCGTCGCGCCGCTCGAAGTCGAAGACCCCGTGCCGGCCATGCACCCGCAGGCCGGTCAGCGCGATCCGGTCGGCGCTCACCGGGCCGCCCGCAGCGCAGCAGCGGTCAGCGCCGCATCGACACTCGGACCGACCTGATGCACCCGGACGCCCCACGCCCCGTTCAGGGCGGCGAACATGCTCAGGGCGGTGGTCGCGTCCTCGCGGCCGGCGCTGGGGCGCGGGAGGCCGGACGGCTCGGCCAGCAGCGCGCCGAGAAACGACTTGCGCGACGCGGCCAGCAGCACCGGCAGGCCGAGACCGACGAACACCTCGAAATGGGCCAGCAGCGCCCAGTTGTGTTCGGCCCGTTTGGCGAAGCCCAGACCCGGATCGAGCACCAGTTGCTCGGCGGCCACCCCGGAGCCCAGGGCCGACTCGACCCGCGCCAGCAACTCCGAGCGCACCTCGGCCACCACATCGTCGTACTGGGCCAGCGCGGCCATCTGCTGGGAGTGCCCGCGCCAGTGCATCAGGATCCACGGGCAGCCGGCCTCGGCAACCACCCGGGCCATGTCCGGATCGCCCAGGCCGCCGGAGACGTCATTGACTATCCGCGCGCCGGCAGCCAACGCCAGCTCGGCGACCGCGGCCCGGTAGGTATCGATGCTGACCACCAGCCCCACCTCGGCCAGCCGTCGGATCACCGGCAGCACCCGCCGGGCCTCTTCCTCGGCCGGCACCCGTACCGCACCGGGACGGGTCGATTCCCCGCCCACGTCGATCAGGTCCGCGCCCTGCTCCGACATCTGCAGCGCGTGCGCGACCGCGGCGTCCAGGTCGGTGTAGCGACCACCGTCGCTGAACGAGTCCGGGGTCACGTTCAACACGCCCATCACGATGAGCCGGTCGCTGCGACGCGGCAGTCCGAACCCGACCGTCATCGGCCGATGATGAGACTCATCGCCTCGGCCCGGGTCCGCGGATCGCTCTTGAAGATGCCACGGACGGCCGAGGTCATGGTTCTGGTGCCGGGCTTGCGCACGCCACGCATCGCCATGCACAGGTGTTCGGCCTCGACCACCACGATGACGCCTCGGGGCTGCAGCTTGCGCATCACCGCGTCCGCCACCTGGGCGGTCAGCCGCTCCTGCACCTGCGGGCGCTTGGCGTACAGATCGACCACCCGGGCCAGCTTCGACAAGCCAGTGATCCGACCGTCCAGGCCGGGGACGTAACCGACCGCGGCGGTGCCGTGCCAGGTCACCAGGTGGTGCTCGCAGGTGGAGTAGAGCGGTATCTGCTTGACCAGCACCAGCTCGTCGTGGTTCTCATCGAAGGTGGTCTGTAGCACCTCGTCCGGGTCGGCGTGGAGCCCGGCGAAGATCTCCAGGTAGGACCGGGCGACCCGGCCCGGGGTGGCCCGCAGGCCTTCCCGGTCCGGATCCTCGCCGATCGCCAGCAACAACTCCCGGACGGCGGCCTCTGCCCTGGGCAGATCGATCTCGCTCATCGGTGCACCGCCGTGCTCCCGGTCAGCGTCGGTCGTCGCCCTGGCCGAAGGGCCAGTGCGACTGGTCCGGTTCGACGGACGGGAGCTCCCAGGTCTCATTGTCTG
>JBPCPA010000271.1:0-6442 GCA_050999655.1 Jatrophihabitans sp. | reverse complement strand
CAACAGCATGCTGGGCAAGCTGCACCACTGCCTCACGACGGGCCAGCTCTATCAAGGCGACCTCGCCTTCGGGCCGATCAAATCCGCCGCCGCTTGACACCTTCGGTTGGTGGGATGTCTCGAGGTATTCGAAGATGGCGTTAGCTAGTTCGCTGCGCGGTTCGACGCGGCACGGAACACGCTGCGCCGGGCGATCGGCAGAGCTGGCTTTCGGATTCGCGCGCGAGGCTACGCAGGCCCGCGACCAACGTAGCTCGACTGCGAGAGGCGCCGACACAGATCGCCGACTAGTGCGCCGTTCGGCGCGCTCCGCAGCTGTTCGGCACCTGCCCGATGTCGTTCGATCATAGGGTCTTTTTCCAACGCTTGACACTAATCGCAAAGGCTATATGCTCAGCTCGCGCTGAGTTAGCATCTCTGCGCGGCCGAATCAGTCGCCATTTTTCGATGATTTCGCTACCTCGGGCTCGAGGTTGTCGGACTCTGCACGCTCCCTTGAGGCAAAGGATGTCGGCCCGCATGAACTCACTTCTACGCAATATTCGGAATCTGGCCGTGGTTTCCGTGTTGGCGCTCGCAGTGATGCCGGCGGTCGCCGCCACACCCGCCTCCGCCGCAGTGATATCAGCTACCAACAGCGACCTGGCCTACTGGAACGACACGCTCGTCGGCGGATTCCGACTGCAAACAGTAGGGCCCACGTTGGGTCCGGCTACCTTGGCTCGGGCGGCTGCGATCATGCACGCCGCCATATTCGACGCACTCGATGTCCAGTCCCCCAATTCATCGGGACCTATCTACGTCAATTATCTATACCGCCACACCGATGTCGTCGGTATCAACTACCGTCTTGCCATCGGACTCATCGGTCGAGATCTTCTCGACTTCTCACTGCCAGCCACGCAGTCGTACTTCAACTCACGATACAACCAGTACTTCACAAGCATCGGGTCGCCGACCAACGCGGCCGGCGAGACGCTGGCCAACAATGTGGTGGCAGCATACGAGAACGCACGAACTAGTGACGGATCGCAGGTAACCACCGCCTACACTCCCGACGGAGTCCCAGGATCCTGGCGTTTCACCGGTAACGGCTCGTGCACTTCGAACTCTGCGGTAGTCACGCCGAACTTCGGCAAGGTCACGCCGTTCGTAATCTCTTCGGCCTCTCAGTTTCGTTCCGGACTTCCTGGAGGCTTCACAAGCTACGCAAGTCTGCTGGCTAGTTCCTTCTATGCAACAAACTTCAATCTGGTTCGCGATATCGGGCAAGATACGTCAACAACCCGAACTCCCGACCAGACCTTGGCAGCAAGGTTCTGGGCCAACGACGCCCCTGGCACATACTCAGTTGTAGGCCAGCTCTTAACGACTACCGAGCAGCTACTCGGCTCGGCCGGCAAATCTACGCTGGACACATCCCGCGTCTACGCTCTTGTCTCCCTGGCTCTCTCCGATGCTGGTATCTCCGCTTGGGACCAGAAGTTCGACACCCAGATCGATCTGTGGCGTCCGGTTTCAGCCATTACGCTGGCAGATACTGACGGAAATCCGAACACAAGTACGGTGGCGGCCTGGAAACCGCTCGGCGGTAGTCCGTGCTTCCCCGCATTCGTTTCTGGCCACGCCGAATTCGCCGCAGCGTGGTCGAAGGTGATGGCATTTGTCTTCACCGACAACACCACCTTCACCGTCGGCACCGAAGACCCCGACGTGCCCGCAGGGTCAACCCGCACGTTCACCAGCTTCTCATCCGCAGCCACCGAAACCGCCACTAGCCGGTTGTGGCGCGGGGTGCACTGGGACTTCGACAACAAAAGTGGCACCGCGTCGGGCAACCAGGTCGGGACCTACGTCATCGGAAACGCACTCCAACCCAGTCCGTGCGTGCACGGTTGCACCGGTTGATAGGCGGAGAATCAACTCCAGCAAGGGGGAAGGCGCGGTGCACAATATCCAGCTGGGTGCTGATCCGGGTTTGAAAGAGCTGTCTCAGCTCCCGAAAATGTGCCCCCGGCAGGATTCGAACCTGCGACGCCCGGCTTAGGAGTCCGGCGCTCTATCCCCTGAGCTACGAGGGCGAGAACCGGCCGGAGCAGCGATCCGGAACCCGGCCTGAGTCCCGGATGGTCGCGGCTGGGCCGATCCGTTGCCTGATCGAGCACCGCGGACGGTACCCCATCTGCCGTCCAGCATCCCATGCGTCCTCTGCGGCCAGCAGAACCGGGCTCCGACGCGCCACACCCCGGACGCGAGGGCACGGCTACCAGGCGCTCGGCGCGTAGTCCTTCAGGAAGACCCCGTACACGTCCTCGCCCCGCTCGCCCCGCACGATCGGGTCGTACACCCGGGCGGCGCCGTCCACCAGATCCAGCGGCGCGTGAAATCCCTCGTCGGCCAGCCGCATCTTCGTCGGGTGCGGGCGCTCGTCGGTGATCCAGCCGGTGTCCACGCTGGTCATCAGAATGCCATCGGTGAACAGCTCGGTCGCCGAGGTGCGGGTCAACATGTTCAGTGCCGCCTTGGCCATGTTGGTGTGCGGGTGCCCAGGACCCTTGTAACCACGGGAGAACACACCCTCCATGGCCGAGACGTTCACCACGTAGGTCCGCCTGGCGGCCGAGGCGGCCAGCGCCGGCCGGAGCCTGCTGATCAGGATGAAGGGCGCGGTCGTGTTGCACAGCTGAACCTCGAGCAGCTCCAGCGGATCCACCTCGTGCACCCGCTGGGTCCAGCTGTTGACCGGGTGCAGGTCGGGCACCAGGCCGCCGGCGTCGATGGCGGTCTGGGCGGCGATCCGGTCCGGTGTCGCCGAGCCGGCCCGAAGCGCCAGGGCGGTCACCGCGTGAGCGGTCGGGTGCTCGGCCAGCGACCCGGCCAGCGCGGCCGGATGAGCGTCGCTGGTGTGGTCGAAGGTGACGATGTCAGGCAGCGGCCCGGCCGGCAACGGGGCGGCCTCGGCCGCGGCCAGCGGCGCGTACGAGCCGGCCGAACGCCGGACGGTCTGGGCGGCATTGTTGATCAGGATGTCGAGCGGGCCCTGGGCACTGACCGCCTCGGCCAGCGACACCACCTGCGCCGGGTCGCGCAGGTCGACCCCGATGATCCGCAGCCGGTGCAGCCACTCGCCGCTGTCGGGCAGGCCGGCGAACCGGCGGACCGCGTCGTTGGGAAAGCGGGTGGTGATGGTGGTGTGCGCGCCGTCGCGCAGCAATCGCAGCGCGATGTACATCCCGATCTTGGCGCGGCCGCCCGTCAACAGCGCCCGCCGGCCGGTCAGGTCGGTGCGAGCGTCTCGGTGCGCGCGGTTCAACGCCGCGCAGGACGGGCAGAGCTGGTGGTAGAAGGCGTCCACCTGCCGGTACTTGTGCTTGCAGATGTAGCAGGCGCGCGCGACCAGCAGGGTGCCCGCCGATGCCCCGGCGACCGTCGACACCAATTCGATGCCTTGGGTCTCATCATCGATCCGCTCCGGCGAGCCGGTGGCGGTGGCCGCGACCACGGCCCGATCGGCGTCGGAGATGGAGGCCCGGATCTCCAGCCGGCGCTGCTTCTTGACCGCCTTGAACATCTTGGCGGTGGCCCGGCGCACCTCGATATAGTCGGGGTGATCCTCGGCGACCTCGTGCAACTGATCGAGCACCTGCAGGCAGGTGCGCAACATCTCCGGGTCGATGGCCGAGCCGGCCCGACGGCCGTTCTCGATCGCCATCTCACCCACCGTTTCCGGGTCCGCCTTGGCCCAGCACAGTTTAGAGGTAACGCCGGACGAGCAGTCGATCACGCCAACCGGGTGACCTCGACGGTCACGCCCAGGGCAGCGGAGCGGGAGCCGGAATAGATGCCCTTCAGCGGTGTGACGTCGTTGTAGTCGCGGCCCCGGGCGACCAGCACGTGCTGCTCGCCGACCGGCTTGCCGTTCGTGGGGTCATAGCCGACCCACTCGCCGTCCCACCATTCCACCCAGGCGTGACTCTCGCCCGAGACCGTCTCGCCGATCACCGCGGCGGCGCGCGGGTGCAGGTAGCCCGAGACGTAGCGCGCTGGCAGGCCGATCGAACGCAGCATCGCCAGCGAAACATGGGCGAAGTCCTGGCACACGCCATTGCGCGCGTGCCACGCCTGGATCGCGTCGGTTCCCACATCGGTCGATCCGGGTACGTACTCCAGGTGCTCGCCGACCGCGCGCAGGCAGCTGATGGCGTCCTCGGTGGGTGTGCCGCCGCCGGCCACCCCGGCCGCCACCTCGGCCAGGGTGCCGTCCGGGTCGGTGCGTCCGGTGACGGTCAACCACTCGGCGTACCGGTCCTGAACCTGCTCACCGCGCAGGTCCGACCAGTCCAGGCCGCCGGGCGTCCACGGCCGCAGGCCCGTCTCCACCACGCTGGTGGCGATCACCTCGAGCTCGGTGTGCGGTGCGTGGATGTCGAAGGCGGTCACCTCGGTTCCCCAGTAGTCGCGGTAGCGGTGGGTGCCGGCGCTGGGCGTGATTTCCACCCGGGACTCCAGGGTGGTCTGGCCGGCCTCAGACAGCGGGGTCATCCGCGCCTCGTTGTAGGACGCCGACACCGGCCCGGCGTAGGAATACCCGGTGCGGTGGCGCACCCGCACCCGCCACGTCACCGGTAACCCTCCGGCCTGGTCGGTCGGCTCATCAGGCGCCCTTCCCGACCCAGGACGTCACCGCGCGCGGGAAGTAGCGGGTCCCCATCGACCGGGTTGCCTCCGCGCACGCCGACTGGATCGACTCCAGCTGGCCGGTCAGATCGCTGAGCATCTCGTCCACCCCGCGGTATTCCAGCTCGGTGCGCGCCCGGCCGAGCAGCCGGTGCGCCTGGTCGGTCGAGCCCAGCCGGCCCTCGCCGCGATCCAGCGTGCCCAAGCATTCTTCGGCAGCCGACAGGGCGAAGAACATCGAGCGGGGAAACAGCCTGTCCAGCAAGAGGAATTCCGCCGCGCTGCGCTCGGACACCCGGCCGCGGTAGGTGCGCAGGTAGGCCTCGTAGGCCCCGCACGAGCGCAGCAGGGTCGGCCAGGACGGCCCTGCCGCGCGAGACACCGCCCGGGTGGTGATCAGCCGCGCGGTCATGTCGACCCGTTCGATGCTGCGGCCCAGCACCAGGAACAGCCAGCCCTCGTCCCGGCTCATCGTGGAGTCCGCGACGCCGGCGACCAGCGCGGTCCGCTCACGAACCCATTGGAAGAACAGGTGCGGCCCGGTTCGCCGAGCGCGCCGACTCTGCTCCTCGATCCGCAGGAAGGTCAGGTTCAAGGCCTCCCACAGCTCTGAGGACACCGCGTCGCGGGCGCTGCGCGCGTTCGACCGTGCCGCGGCCAGCGATCCGCTGATCGAACTGGCCGCCTTCTGATCGAAGGCCAGCTGCTGCAGCACCTCGCCGACCCCGGGACCGCCGTCAGGCACCGGACGTCCCATCACCTCGAACATCGACCGGCAGGCTTCGGCCTCGACCGAGGCATCCTCCAGGATCTGGTGCAGGTAGATGTCCAGGATCCGCGCGGTGTCATCGGCACGCTCGACGTAGCGGCCGATCCAGAACAGCGATTCGGCAATGCGGCTCAGCATGGTGGCCTCCTCACTGCTGCTCGGAGTTGCCGAACGACGGGCCCGGCTCCGGGCTCGGCAGGTGCAGCGGCCGCAGCGCCGCGCCGGGTTCGTCGGTCAGGTCGAGAGCGTCGTCGGGCAGCGGCGCGGCGAAGCGCCGTGCAGTATCGAGCACCAGCGTGTCCTTGGACCCGCCGCCCTGGCTGGAGTTGACGACCAGCGAACCTTCGGGCAGCGCGACCCGGGTCAGGCCGCCGGGCAGCACCCACACCTCGTCGCCGTCGTTGACCGCGAACGGCCGCAGATCCACGTGCCGGGGCGCGATGGTGTCACCGACCACGGTCGGCACCGTGGACAGGTGCACCACCTGCTGGGCGATCCAGCCGCGCGGGTCGGCCAGCACCTTGACCCGCAACTCGTCCAACTCGGCGCGGCTGGCCTGCGGGCCGATCACGATGCCCTTGCCGCCGGAGCCGTCCACCGGCTTGAGCACCAGTTCGTCCAGCCGGTCGATCACCTCAGCCAGCTGGCCGGCCTCTTCCAGGCGGTAGGTGTCGACGTTGGCGATCAGCGGCTCCTCGTCGAGGAAGTACCGCACCAGATCCGGGACGTAGGTATAGAGCAGCTTGTCGTCGGCGACGCCGTTGCCGACTGCGTTGGCGATGGTCACCGTGCCGGCCCGGGCCGCGGTCAGCACACCCGGGCAGCCGAGCGCCGAATCGGGCCGAAAATGCACCGGATCGAGAAAGGCATCATCGATCCGGCGGTAGATCACATCGACCCGGCGCAGCCCGGACGTGGTGCGCATGCTCACCACGTTGTTGGCGCAGACCAGGTCGCGTCCCTCGACCAGTTCGACGCCCATGGTGCGGGCCAGCA
>JBPCPA010000239.1:0-25400 GCA_050999655.1 Jatrophihabitans sp. | reverse complement strand
GTACGAAAATGTGCCAATATCTGGTCTTCGCCGGCCAGTTCGGTCTCCGAGGCGGGCCTGGTAGCGGCCTCGATAAGTTTGGTGAGCGCGGCGGACTCGGCAATCTGCCGGGCGAGGTCCTGCTCGTCCGGGCCGGGTCTGGACCGTTGTCCATCGAAGGCGCTCATGTCAGCTCATTTCGTTCAGCGCGTCAGGCTGAACCGCTGTCACACCACTGACCTCGCCAGGCACGCCCGCCGACCCGCCGACCTCGATCGTTGCGCCCAGGCCGGCCGGCTCGGCCAACCGGCGGGCCAGGCTGCGCAACCCGCGATGGGTGGACATCCGGACCGCGCCCGGCCGTTTGCCCAGCACCCGGCCGGTGGAGACCGCGTCCAGGCCGACCACCGTCCGCAGCAGCACCGCCTCGGCCTGGTCCACCGGCAGCGAGCCGATCAGGCTCAGCGCGGCGGCCGTCGACAGCGCCTCGGCCGCGGCCGCCGCGGTGTCCTCGGTGCTGGCGATGGTGACCAGCGCCTCCGCCGGGTAAGGATCGGCGGGCCGTCGACCACGTGCCCGGATGTGATCCAGCGCCCGATGCCGCCCGATGGTGGCCACCCAGCCACGAAAGCCGTCGCCGTCGCCGCTGAAGGTATGCAGGTCCCGGCAGACCTGTAGCCAGGTCTCCGATGCGACGTCCTCGGCCTCGGCGCCCACCAGCGCGGTGAGGTAGCGCAGCAGCCCTGGCTGAACGGTGCGATACATCGTGCTGAAGGCGTGCTCGCCACCCTGCTGGGCCTCGTGCACGGCGGCGCTCAGCGCATCGAGGATCAGGTCCGCCGGAGGGCCCGCGGTATCAGCGGCCCGGCGCCGTGCGGTCAGCGAGCGCGGCTGGCGGTAAGGCATGCACACCTCGCTGGTCGTCGGCGGCCCCTGCGCGCCGAATTCGTCAGGACGGTATCTGATTACTGCCCGCAGCCGAGCAGGCGGCGCGCAGTTCGCCTGGCAATCCGCCCGGGGTAAGGCAGACTCGACGGGGTGGAGGAGACCCAGCCGCTAGCAATACCCGAGCCGATCGGCCCACCGACCGTGCTTGCCCAGCGCTATCGGCTCGAGCAGCTCATCGGCCGGGGCGGCGTCGCGGACGTGTTCAGCGCCCGCGACCAGACCCTTGATCGGACCGTGGCCATCAAGGTGATCCGGCCGGACGAATCCGGCCTGGATGACGTCGGCCGCCATCGGGGCGAGATGCGGCTGCTGGCCCAGCTCAACCATCCGGGCCTGGTGGCGATTTATGACGCCGGCTTCGAGCCGACCGGCTCCGGGGACGGCCAGCCGTATCTGGTGATGGAACTGGTCGCCGGGCAGTCCCTGGCGCAGCGGTTGCGCTCCGGCCCACTGACCAGCCGCGACACGGCGGCCCTGGCCGGCCGGCTTGCCGCTGCGCTGGCCTACATCCACGACCGCCAGATCGTTCACCGCGATGTCAAGCCTGCCAACATCCTGCTCGGCGACGGTGGCCCCGCTTCAGCGAAACTGACCGATTTCGGCATTGCCCGGATGGCCGGTCAGGCTCGGCTGACCGGCGTCGGCCTGACCATCGGCACGGCGCACTACCTGAGCCCCGAACAGGCGCTCGGGGCGGCGGTGGGCCCGGCCAGCGATGTCTACTCCCTCGGCCTGGTGCTGCTGGAGTGCCTGGCCGGCGAGCCCGCCTATCCCGGGCCGGCGATCGAGTCGGCGATGGCCAGGCTGCACCGACAGCCGGCGCTCCCGTCGAGCATCGGCGAGGACTTCGCCCAGCTGCTGGCAGCGATGACCGCCCAGCGACCCGAGGATCGTCCCGATGCCGGCGAGGTCGCGGCGGCGGCCGGCCTGCTCGCTACCGACGATCGGCCCCGGACGGCAACCGGATGGGACCAACCCGGCGAGACCGCGTTGCTGGCGCCGGCGCGGGCTGTCGCCGGGCCCGCCTTGCGTGTGCGGCTGCTGGTGGTCGGCGTCGCCGCGCTGGCACTCGCCGGACTGGCCGGGCTGTTCGCACCGCACGGCTCTACCGGGGACAGCAGTGGACCGGTGCTGGTTCCCTCGACCAGCAATCACAGCTCGGCACCGAGTCTGGCTAGGACGGGGTCCGGCAGCACCGCGCCGGTCACCCGGGTGAGCACGCCGGCGGCGACCAGTCGGGCGGCCACCGTGCCCCCGGCGAGCAAGGCCCCGAAACCGAAGAAGACCCGTCCAGGCGGAAAGCACTGAGCCACACTGCGCTGATCACCGCCGAGCTGCCCCTCCCGGCACGGCAAAGGGCCCGTACCGCGGAGCGTTACGGGCCCTTTGCTCGGGCCTCAGTAACTCAAAGGTCAGTAGTAGTGGCGACGCCCGCCGACGCCACGACCGACCGCACCGGCGATGGCGAGAATCGCGCCGATCGCGAGAACGATGATGCCGAGCGTGACAAGAATGCCCGAGCCTACGATGAAGCCGATAACTAGCAGGATGATGCCGAGAACAATCACAATGCCTCCAAGCGATATGCGGACGGTCCCGCCAGACTGCAGTCGAGGTCTCTACAGACGAGGGTCGACCGGGTCCGCCGGGCTGATCACGGTGGTTCCGTCGTGCCGGTGAATGAAGTCGGTCCGTCGCCGGGTACTCATCAAAGCCAGGGTAATGAGCAAGCCCACCGCCCCGATGATCATCAGGATGATCCCGACGGTGGTGAGATCGATCCCGTTCACCTTCTTGGTGACGGCAAACTTCAAGACCGCTCCGACGGCGATCAGGAAGAGACTCGCTCCGATCCTCATGGCTACTCCTTCATCAGACCTGACCACAGGCGGCGATCTGCCGGTCCGTGGAAAGCGCGGACGCTCCGAGTGCCAGGCGCGCCCGCATGACCTGATGTTGTGTACCGAGCGAACTCGGCACGACGGTTGACCCTTGGGGTCTAGGTGACTGTTCACCTCATGTAGGCAGCGCCACCGACGGAAGATTTGTCACTGCCTGCGTGACGAATATAGCGGCTCGGCGCCGGAAGAGAGTGAAATCAGGCACTGCAACGACTGCGGATCGGTGGTCTCGGCACCAAGCCGGACGGCCTTACGGGTGCCGTGATAATCCGACGAACCGGTGCAGAACAGGCCCCACCGCTCGGCCCGTTCCCGCAGCCGGGCGCGATCGGGCGCGTCGTGATCCACATGGTCAACCTCGATACCGGCCATACCGGCAGCCGCCAACTCTGCCAGCGCCGACTCGTCCAGCACGGTGCCGCGCGTGCGAGCCCAGGGGTGAGCGATCACCGCAACGCCGCCGGCTTGCCTGATCAGGGCAATGGTGTCGAGAACCGGAGAATCCTGCTTGGCGACATAGTAGGGCGATGAGTTGGCCAGCAGGTCCGCAAAGGCCTCGTTGACGCTGGACACGACGCCGGCCTGCTGCAACGCCTGACCGATATGGGGCCGACCGACCGCTCCCCCGGCGGCGATCTCGGTGACCTGCTGCCAGCTGATCGGGTAGCCGTCAGCGACCAGGGCCTTGATGATCGCCTCAGCTCGTCCGAGCCTGCTTTGCCGCAGCCGGGCCCGCTCTGCGCGCAACCCGGCCGCCTCCGGGTCATAGAGATAGCCGAGCAGGTGCAGGGTGATCCGTTGACCGGCAGGGCTGACATAGACACAGGAGAACTCGGTACCCCGGATCAGGCAGAAGTCGGTGTCGAGGGTGCCTACGGCGGCGGCGGCCTCGTCCCAGCCGCCGGTCGTGTCGTGATCGGTGATCGCCATCGTCTGCAGGCCGGCAGCGACCGCGTTGTGCACCAGTTCGGTCGGGCTGTCCGAGCCATCACTTGCGGTGCTGTGGCAGTGCAGATCGATCATCGGCCCACCCTACGGCGCGCCGACGCACCATCGGCCCCTGCTGGCATCGCCCGGCAGGCCGCCTCAGCGACTGCCGGGCAGCGGGGTGGTCGGATGGTCGCCGTCCCGGCCCCGGCCGCCGCGCCGGTAGCCGGCATCGGCGCCGAACAGCAACGTGGACACATCGTGATAGAGCTTGTCCGGCGTCGGCAGGTAGTCGATGCGGCTGAACGCCTGATGCTGTCCGGCGGACTCCACCACGAATACGCCGTAGCCGAGCAGCCGTCCGGCCAGCGAACGTTCATAGGTCAGGTCGGTGACCTTGGACAGCGGCATGATGGCCACCCGGCGGGTCAGGATCCCGCTGATCAGCAGCACGCGGCGATCGGTGATCACGAAATCCTCGGTGAGCCAGATCCACCACGCGCAGCCGAACCAGCCGAGCGCCACCAGCAGGACCAGCAGCGCGAAGACCGCCACCGATTGCGAGTCACCGGCCCGTACCAGCAATAGCACCGCGAGCAGGGCCGCGACCGAGGTTGCCGAGCCGGTCTTGAGCAGGCTGGCCCAGTGCCGACGAGTCAGCACCACCGGGGTCTCGGACGGGATGAGGTACTTATCCAGATCAGTCATGTGACCGTGGCCAAGCCCCGTCAACCGTCGCTAGTTGCGGAAGCTGTCGAGAAACCTGCTGAGACCGGTGAAGATGTGCCCGAGCACGTGCTGGATGTTCTTGACCACCGCGGCCGCGTCGGCGGGTGAATTCACCGCGAAGAAAAGCAGAAAGGCGATCAGCAGCAGAAGCACGATCTTCTTGCCGGTCACGTGAGCTCCTCTCACAGCGATGGATTGTGCCGCAACTGATGCGTGCCTGGCCGATAGGTCGACCCAATGTCTACCCGAGCCCGGCAATCAACCGTGGGAGGCGCGCGAGGCCTCAGACACCGGCCGGCGGTTCAGCTGCCCGGCCGCAACCGCTGGGATCGCTGGGCCGGCTCGGCAACCGGCACCTGGCGTTGCCGGACATCGGTCACCAGCAGGTCTTCGAGCACCGCGTAGCCGGCATCGGCGGGAAAGCTGACCAACCAGAACCACACCCCGGCGGCCTCTCCCACGTAGGCACTCCGGTCGGCCCGAGTGCCCGGCACCGTCCACAGCGGCATCGGATGCCCACGAACCCCGATCTTGGCCGCTGGCGGCGAGTCATCGCCCTGGGGCGAGGGGCTCAGCGAGCCGCCGGTATACCCGGCACCCAGCCCGATTCCCGGCTCCTCGGCAATGATCAGCCATTCTCCGTGGCCGCCGAGCGGAGCCGGTCCGCGGCAGGCAGCCACGGTCGCACGGAGCCTGCTGCGGCTGTCACCCACCGCGGCCAGGCCGCACAGTAGCCAGCCGGCCGGCATCGGATCGGGCAGCCACAGCGGCACCTCGGCGTTGTCGCGAATGTGGTTGATCGCGGCGCCGTCGACTCGCTCGAAGATCGATAGCGGCAGGGTCTGACCGTGCTCGCCGCAACGCCAGGCACTGTCATAGGCGCCGGGGGCCACCAGCTCCGTCCCGCAGCGCGGGCACCAGGATGCTCCCACCTGGCAACCGTGCCCCGATTCGGGGACCTCGTCAATTCCCGTAGAGCTGAGGCAGACTTCCCAGCTGTGGATATCGCTGCTGCCGCCGGCATTGTCTTCGACGAGCGCGGCCGGATACTGCTCGTACAGCGGCGGCGATCACCCGGCGCTCACAGCTGGTCGATCCCCGGCGGCAAGTGCCGGCCGGACGAGTCCGCGGCCGAGGCCTGCGTTCGTGAGCTGGCAGAGGAGACCGGATTGATCGTCGAGGTGCTCCGGCATGCCGGCCGGGTCTACCTGCCGGCCCACAGTGTCGTTGACGGTGTTGACGGTGTGGACGGTGTTGACGGTGTTGACGGTCCAGGCGAGCTGAGTGATCCTGACGGTCTCGACGGTGCTGGCGTTCTGGATGACGTGGGCCTGGCCGAGCGGTTCGTCATCGACGATTTCGTGTGTCAGGTGATCGGCGACGACCTGCTTGCTGGCGACGATGCCGCGGCCGCGGGTTGGTTCAGCCGCGCAGAATTGATTCGGTTGCCGGTATCAGAGTTCCTGCTGACGACCCTCGCCGACTGGCACCTGCTCCCTGGCTGAGTCGATATCAAGCCGTCCGGCGTCGGCGCCCGATCTGCCGCCAGGCGCCCAGGTCAACCTTGGTGGGGGTAGCTTCGACGGTCGATTGGCCCCGGACGGTTCTCCAACGGCCGGCACCGATCCGCTGCGGTCAGGCCGGCCCGGGGGCCTCGCTCGGTTCCGGCCGGCCGGGCTGCTCGCCACCGCGTGCTTGCAGGTAGGCCTGCTTGGGCACCAACACCTTTCGGCGAAAGACGCAGACGACGGTGCCGTCCTGCTTGTAGCCTTTGGTCTCCACATAGACGATGCCGCGGTCGTCCTTGGACTTCGACTCCCACTTGTCCAGGACCAGGGTCTCGCCATAGATCGTGTCGCCGTGAAAGGTTGGCGCGACATGCCGCAACGACTCGATCTCTAAGTTCGCGATGGCCTTTCCCGACACATCGGCCACCGACTGCCCCAGTAGCACCGAGTAGACGAGATTGCCGACGACCACGTTCTTGCCGAACTGTGTGGTGCTTTCGGCGTAATGGGCATCCAGGTGCAGCGGATGGTGGTTCATGGTGATCAGGCAGAACAGATGATCATCGGACTCGGTGATCGTCTTGCCCGGCCAGTGCTTGTAGACGGCCCCGACCTCGAACTCCTCATAGCTGCGACCGAACTGCACGCCAACCCCTCCTGCTGTCTCATGCCATCTCGCCCCACGGCCTGCTTCGCAATGGTGCCCGATATCGTCTTTGCCGGCAGCATCGAGGCACGTGCCATTGATCACCCGCGGCCGACACCCTCTCGTGACGCCCCAGGCTGGTGAGGGGTGACTGTGGACGGCCGGCCGGCAGTGCATCCGACCGGTCGGATGCCGGCAGCGGCACCCGACCGGTCGTGGCAACGGGGCCCTCGGTAGAGCACAATCAGCGGCGATGGCTACCCTTCCGCTCCGTGTGCCCCGCCGCGTCCTACGACGCGGTCAGGCTGCGGCACCGACCGAGGCGACCGACCGGGCCGCTATTGTCGACTGTGCGGTGTATCGGGCCGGGGTTCGGCTGCCAGGAACCCCGAATTGGTCGGAGGCCCTGGGCGCCGTCCGCGGTCATGGATCCGGCTTCGTCTGGATCGGCCTGCACGAGCCCGACGAGAACCAGTTGGAACCGATAGCTCGCGCCTTCGACCTGCATCCGCTGGCGGTAGAGGATGCTGTGCACGCCCATCAGCGGCCCAAGCTGGACCACTACGACGAGTCGCTGTTCGCGGTGGTGAAGACCGTGCACTACAACTGCGACAGCGAATCTGCGACCACGGAGGTCGTCGAGACCGGCGAAGTAATGATCTTCGTAGGCAAGGACTTCGTGATCACCGTTCGCCATGGTGAGCATGGCGGCCTGCGAGATATGCGCCGACGGCTGGAGTCCGACAGCGCTCAACTGGCGCTGGGGCCCGCGGTGGTGCTGCACGCCATCCTCGATCAGGCCGTCGACGGCTACCTCGAGGTCGCCGTCGAACTCCAAACCGATATCGACGAGGCCGAGACATCGGTATTCGCGGGCGCGAGCAGATACGCCGACGCGAACCGGCTCTACATTCTCAAGCGCGAGGTGCTTGCGCTGCGCCGGTCTGCCGCACCGCTGTCGATACCGTTGAAGATGCTCGGTGAACGTCCGATGCGCTTCATTCATGACGATGTTCGCGAGTACTTCCGGGACGTCGACGATCACCTCACCCAGGTCGTGGAACTGGTGGCCGGCTTCGACGATCTGCTCACGACCCTGGTACAGGCCAACCTGGCGCAGGTCAGCGTCGTGCAGAACGAGGACATGCGCAAGATCTCCGCGTGGGTCGGCATCGTGTCGGTTCCGACGCTGGTCGCCGGCGTATACGGCATGAACTTCGACCACATGCCCGAACTGCACTGGACCTACGGTTACCCTCTCATAGTTGGATGCACGCTGAGCATCTGCTTGACCTTGCACCGTACTTTCAAGCGCAACGGCTGGCTCTAGCTCACAGCCACAGAATCGCGCATCAGATCCGTCAGATCGAGACCGGCGTCGGTCCAGCGATCAATCAGTTCTTCGCTGCCGTGCACTCGCGCCCAGGCCAGTTCGTTTGCCGTGGCAGGTAGCAGCCGCAATAGCTCGATGCTCGACAGCCCGTCGATCGCTATCGGCCGCAACGGGCCTTCGATAAGGATGCCTCCGGTGCAGCGGGTCCCGGCTACGAGCGGTTGACCCAGATCCACCCGGCTGCCTGCGGAGTACCTCGCTGCCTCCACAGCTGGTGCGGCCGCCAAGACCGCCAGCTGCCGCCAGATCTCGCCAGTGATCCCGCGCGTGGTGAGCAACAGTTCGGCGCGCGGACCAAGCAGTTCGTCGACGACAATCTCGGCTGGATCAGTCATCGGATACCGAGACATTCCCAGGCTGAGGTAATGCACAAGCGGTGCCGGGTCTGCCTCGGAAACGCCGTCGAAGCGGAGCACCTCGATCGGCTCGACTCCGACGAAGGTGATGGACGCCCTCGCCGGCTCCAGCTCAAAGTGCTGGCGATAGGCATCCTCGACGGCAGCCAGGATAGCGCCGGAATGTGCGATCACACCGCCACGGTATCGCGCCGCCGGCGCTGGCTACTGCCGAAAGGACGAGGCGATCTGCTGTTCGACCGACGCGTAGCTCTGACCGGCCTGCCCGAGCAGCCTGCCGATGCCTTCCAACGCCAGAGTCATCCCGCGCGCGTTGGAATCGAATTGCTCGTACAACTCTGCGAACTGGGTTGCGGCAGTTCCTGCCCAGTCGGCCCCGAACAGCGGGTTGAGCTGGTTCTTCAGGACCGCCTGCCGACCCCGCACGTCGGTCGCGGTGCGATTGCAGCTAACGCCGAGGCTCGACAGCTGTTGTGGTGAAACCTTGAATCCGGTCATTTCTTGATCCTTTCAGGGCCGGGGCGGCACGTTACCCACCTGGCCAACTCGACTGGTTCGTCCATCGCTCACGACGAGGAACCCTACGCACGCCAACCGACCACCGTCGGCGATCGCGAACCCATCTGTGGACGACGGGCTCCCCCACGATGGTTATCCACAGATCGCGGATCTATCGTCAGTACCGGCCGAAACTCGCTGAGACTGTGTACATGCATGTGACACTGACCGTCGTCGATCAGGCTGGTAACGAGACAGATCTCGCCATCACCGCCCGATCCGAGACCACCCTTGCAGAGATTCGCCCCTGGCTGATTGATCGCAACGACCGCCGACGGGCGTCCATTTCCAGCCCGGCCGGACCGCTGCTTGATACGTCGCGATTGGGCGACCCGGGCTTGCGCGCCGGCTGCCGGCTGAGGATTGGACACGCTGACCGTCACTCCTCGGCTGCTACCGGATCGGTGCTGCGTGCCCACGTCGTGTCCGGCCCCGACTGCGGTCAGATCCTGTTTCTTCGACGTGGTAGCCAACTAATCGGTCGTATGGTCGGTGCCGACCTGCAGCTCGATGATCCTGATGTCTCTCGGCGGCACGCCGAGCTCTTGCTGGACCCACATACGGTGTGGATTCGAGATCTCGGATCCACCAACGGCACCCGGCTGGACGGCGTCACGGTCGGTGATCAGCCTCGACCGGTGACGCCGGGGTGCCTGATCGAGCTGGGCAGTTCGCAGCTGAGTATCACTGGTGTCAGCGAACCACCGATGTCGGTCAGCGTCGATGCTGACGGTTTCGTACGGGTGCGCCGGCCACCTAGGCCGTTGCAATCACCCGCTAGCGCCGTGGTTGAGTTTCCGGCGGAACCCGCTGATGTACACAAGCCGAAGATGCGGTGGGTGCCAGCGGCGCTGCCGGCTGTGGTGGCGACGGTGCTGGCCCTCAGCATGCACTCGACGCAGTTTCTGGCATTCGCGGTGCTCAGTCCGCTTGCCGTCGCCGCATCAGCAGCCTCCGACCGTCGGGACTGGCGAACCAGTAGGCATTCGGCGCATCGCAGGCATGCCGAGGCGGAACGAGTCTGTCGTGCCGAACTGGCTGGCCTGCTGCTTCAGGAGACCGAGCAACGCAGACGACGCCATCCCGACCCGGCAGCGGTCATGCATTCGGTCCGCACGCCGGACTGCCGGCTGTGGGAACGTGGCCGATCCGATCCGTCCTTCCTCCACCTCCGGCTGGGGGTGGCCGATCAGCCTGCCGAGACAGCTGCGACCCGGGGCGGTCGCAGCATGACACCTGTGCAGGTGGCGGCCGTGCCGGCTGTTGTCACACTGGCAGCCGGCGCAATCGGGGTTGCCGGTCCGCTGGCCCACAGTCGGGCCACCGCACGATGGTTGCTCGCCCAACTCCTTGCGCTACATTCACCCGCCGATCTCACCGTCGTCGCACTGGTCGACGGCGAATGCCCTGACTGGCGTTGGTTGCGCTGGCCACTCGCGATCACCACGGTCGCGACGACCGTTGTCGAGTGGCAGCAGGTCATCGACGAACTGGCTGTGGTGGTGCGCCAGCGCCGTGCCGTGGCCGGTACCAGACAGGCGTGGTCTGGCCCCTGGACGGTGCTGCTCGTCGAGCAAGCGGTTTCAGCAGCAGACGTGATCGGGCTGGTCGATCTCATCGACAGCGGTCCGCCGGTGGGTATCAGCGCAATCTGCGTCGGCGCAGACACCCGAGCGCTACCGTCCTCGTGCCGGACGACAGTGAATGGCGCATCCGATACCGGATCGAGGGTCGAACTCACCCGAGGTGGCCAGTCGGCGCTGCGAACGAACGCCGACCGGGTTCGCCTTGAGTGGGCAGAGGAATTTGCACGCCACCTCGCCCCGCTGCGGGACGCCGACATCGGCAGGATGGCGCCAGCGGACCAGGTTGGGCTGGCGGAACTACTCGGCTTGACCGAATTGAACTGGTCCGCAATCTCGGCCCGCTGGGCAGGCAGCTGCGGTCGACCGACTGCTCCGATCGGGCTCAGCGCCCACGGGCCCTTCGAGCTCGATCTGGTACGAGATGGTCCGCATCTATTGATCGCGGGCACCACGGGTTCGGGCAAGTCAGAACTGCTCAAGACGTTGGTGACCAGTTTGGCTGCCAGTTGCCCGCCCGATGAGATTGCCTTCGTGCTGATCGACTACAAGGGAGGCTCTGCCTTTGCCGAATGCGCACAACTGCCTCATGTCATGGGTGTGGTCACCGACCTGGACAATCGACTCACACAGCGCGCGCTGGTATCTCTGGATGCTGAACTGCGCCGCCGAGAGGCCGCATTTGCCCGGGCCTCAGTCGCCGATCTAGCTCAGTATCGCGATACCGTCGAAGCAACCCGGTGCCCGCTACCAAGGCTCGTTCTGGTGGTGGACGAGTTCGCCGCACTGGCCGAGGAGTTGCCGGGCTTCGTGTCCGGGCTGCTGAGCATCGCACAGCGTGGAAGGTCCTTGGGCCTGCACCTGGTACTAGCCACTCAGCGCCCGGCAGGCGTGGTGTCGGCAAGTATCAAGGCGAACATGTCGTTGCGAATCGCGCTGCGTGTCACCGACGCCAGCGAATCCGACGACGTGATAGGCGACCAGGCGGCCAGCCTGATATCTCGCCGACAGCCGGGCCGGGCACTGGCCAGGCTTTCTGACGGTGAAATCGTCGAGTTCCAAACAGCTCGGGCCGACCAGTTGGACACCGTCGATGAAGTGATCACCGTTACTAGACTGGGTTTCTGGAACGCGCCTCAGCCTGAACGTGGCTCCAGACAGGTCATCAACGGTCTGGCCGCGCCCTGTACGGCGATAGTCGAGGCGGCCGACCACTGCCAGCGGCCAGTGTCCGAGCCGCCCTGGCTTGCCCCACTACCAGACACCATCACCACCAGCCAGATGCCTCAACCGCCCGGGGATCGCCGCCAGGTCGCGTTCGGCCTGACCGACGACCCTGAACGGCAGAGGCAGTTCCTGGCGGTCCACGATTTCGCTCGGGGTGGCTCGATCGGTTTCGTCGGCGGCCCGAGATCGGGCCGAACCAGTGCGTTGCGCACCCTCCTCGGGCAAGCCGCGAGACGCCTCAGTGCCGACGATCTGCACCTCTACCTCATCGATTGCGCTGGTCATGGCTTGGCTCCGCTGGCTCGACTGCCCCATTGTGGCGCGTTGGTCGACCGCGACGATCCGGCGTTGGTCGTGCGCCTGATCAATCGCCTGATCACCGAACTCGGTCAGCGGCAGCAGGCGCTCGCAAGGCTCGGGGCGGGCAGCCTCGTCGAAGCTCACCAGGCCGGCGCCGAACTGCCTGTCCTGGTTCTGGTCATCGACGGTTGGGAGGGTTTGGTGGCACTCAGCGATGCTGGTGACGGCGGCAGGACTATCGATTCGATCGGGCAACTTCTCCGAGATGGTCCAGCGGCAGGCCTCACCGTTCTGGTTGCCGGAGATCGAGGTTTACTCGGTCTTCGAATCGGTTCTGCGTTGACCCGAAAGTTGATCTTCAACATGACAGATCGAGCCGACTGCGCAACAGCCGGCATTACATCCTCGACGTTGCCCACCGAACGACCGCCGGGCCGAGCCATCGAGGCAGGTACCGGTTTGGAGACTCAGGTCGCGTTGCTCGTCGAAGACACCTCGACGCGGGCTCAGCAGGCAGCGATGGACAAAATCGCGACTCTCGCCACCACGCCCGTCCGTGGACCCACCATCAAGATCCGCCCGCTGCCGGACCTGGTCAGCTTCAACGACCTCAAGACGAGCGTGGCGGCAGCCTGCCGATCAGAACGGTGTGCGCTCGGCGTGGGCGGTGATGACGCCACAACGGTGCTCTGTGACCTGTTCGCGAGTCACAGCCGCTTCTTGATCGTCGGTCCGGCGCGCAGTGGCCGCAGCAACACGGCAATCCTGATAGCCAGCCAGGCGATGGCGGCTGGCATACATGCCGTCCTCGCCGCACCTCCCCGATCGCCGCTGAGTGATTGGGCCAGCAAGCACGCAATTCCCCTGCTCGCAGAGACCGCCGACACGGCTCAGTTGGCCTCCTTGATCGAGCCCGGTCGCAGGCCGCTCGAGCTGGTTCTGATCGACGATGCTGAGCAATTCACCGATACCTTTCTTGGCGATGCGCTGCTACAACTGGTTGCCCACCATCGGGCGGCGATAGTCGGGACCGCTCGTACCGACGACCTGATGGTGAGCTTCCGAGGCCTCGGAGCCGAGCTGCGCAGGCATCGGACAGGCCTGCTGTTGCAGCCCGATCAGGTCCACGGCGAATTGCTCGGCATCGACTTGACCGGACACCGGAGGTCTTCGATAGCAGGCCGAGGTGTGTTGGTGACCGATCACGCCAGACAATTGTCACCGGCCGGCATCCCGGTTCAGGTCGCCAGGTGATCGCGGTCAGTTCAGGTCGGCGAGCAATTCATCGATTTCCTGAGTGGCGTACCAGCACAACTCATAACCCTCGGCGTCATCGACCTTCTCTTCGGCGTCAACGTCACCCAGATCCGCGGCATCGATCAGGCCGGCGGCGAGAGCCACGGTGGCCTCGGCATCCGAGTCGTCACAATGCACCGACACGCACCACCCAATCGGCACCTCGACCGCCACACGCACCACGCCACGGTCCAAGTCGTCGCGCACCACAACCGACAGCTCCGGGATATCGGCAGCGAGCACTATCCGGCGCCTGGCCGCTGACTCATCCGCCGCTATCAGTCGAAGCGATGCCCGAGCGGCCTCCGACGAGCTGGCATACTCCAGCTCCTCGGCGTCATCGTCAACGTAGTACTCCCGGATTGCCGGGGTCACCGCGAAGCCGGTCAGCCCCGGGTCGAGCGCACCGGCCGTGGACAGTCGCCGCAACTGGGTCGAGGTGCTCGGCAGGTAGACCCTCATCCGGTATGCGCCTTGGCCGCGCCGTCCCAGTGTCGGCGCTGAGCACGGATATCCACCGCCGTGGTGCGCATGGCCGTATGCAACACATTCAACCGGCGCCGTGGATTCATCAGATTGCTGCCCATCATGGCCAGATCCTCCGGGCCCGGCGTGAGCAGCATGACCTTGGCCCCGCCAGCACGCAACCTGCCCACGTCGTGGCTGATGCCGCGGGTGATTGCGCGGCGGACTCGGCGCTCCACCATGGCGATCGGCGAGCGCGGGCTGTCCGGTTCGACTGCCGCCATCGGAGCCAGCACATAGACTTCGTCGAACTCCCCGATGGGCACCAGGTCCACCGATGCGTTGGACGTCGTTCCGCCATCGATATATGCGTGCTGGTTGATGCGCACCGGCGCGTACCAGGCCGGGATTGCACACGATGCGCACACCGCATCAGCCAGGTCGGCGGGCGGGCCGGCCTGCTGACCGAAGGCGACCCGTTGTCCGGTGACGTAGTCGGTTGCGATGATCCAGGTCGGTCGTGCTGGCCAGCGATCATCGGCCAGCGTCTCGGCCGCCATCGAATGCAGCATCTGATGGATCGGTCCGAGCGTGCCACGACCGGCCGGCAGCAACCCAGACAGGGCAACGACCGGCGACATGCTGGCCGGGTGCCTGATGCCGCCCCAGACCAATCTCGGCGATCCAGGGCGCCAGCCGGGACGAGGGGGCAGGCTCCCGCCACTGTCGGCATCATAATTCCAACTGATCGGCGGATCCTGTGGCAACGGCATGCCAAGCTGGTGCCGGCGAATGCTGTCCACCGCCACGCCGCAACCGAGCAGCCCGGCCGTCACCGCCCCGGCCGACGTGCCGATGGCCAGGTCCTCCGGACCCGGTTCGACACCCAGTTCGTGTGCCAGTGCCGTCAGCGCACCCACGATCCAGGCGAAGCCGAGCACTCCACCCCCGCCGAAGACAAACGCGCGGCGGACGGGCGACTGCGGGCGAGGCGTCACGGCAGAGGTCCCTTTCTGATGGACTGCGTTATTGAGCCTGCCTCAAGATCGACGGCCGGTACAACTCCGACGCACCACAGTTTCGCTGGTCGAGTGGTGGCCGGCGACAGGGCTGACGGCGGAGGACGGCGGTTACCGGGGGCGGCTGGAGCCGACAGCAGCAACCAACTCGGCCAGCGACTCCTCGATCAGCGAGCCCAGCACATCGGCGTCATACATCGCGTCGCGGTCGGCGTTGAGCCCGAAATAGACCCCACCGTTGTAGGAAGTCAGGCCGATCGAGACGGCCTGGCCGGCCGCCAGGGGAACCACCGGGAACATCTCCAGCATCGTCGCACCCGAGGCATACAGCGGAAACTGTGGGCCTGGCACGTTCGTCACAACGACGTTGAACAACCTGCGAGTGAAGCTGTTGGCGGCCCGCGCGCCGAGGGCATGCAGGGTCGGCGGAGCGAAGCCGGACAAGGCGACCAGCGCTTCCGCGCCCACCGATTGGCCCGACTCCTTGTGTGCCTTCATCGCATAGCCGACCTGGCTCAACCGAACTACTGGATTCGGCTCGCCGACTGGCAGATCGACCAGATAGGAGGACACGCGGTTACCCAACTGGCCCGCCTCGCTGTCACCGCGGACGCTGACCGGAACCATCGCCCGGACCGTGCTGGCCGGAGTGACGGACTCCCCACGAGAGAGCATCCAGCCTCGGATCGCGCCCGCAACCGTCGCCAACACCACATCGTTGACCGTCCCGCCGGTCTGCTTGCGGATGGCCCGGTAATCCTCGAGATCGGTGCGGGCGACGGCGAATCGGCGCTGGGAGCCGATGGCCGCGTTCAGCGGCGACGCCGGTGCCGGCCGAGCCGCCACCCGGGCGGCCGAGAGCAGCCCGCCCACAGCCGTGCTCACCCTGCCGACAGCGTTGCGAGCATCTGCCAGGCCGATCCGGACGGTGTCTGCCACGGCGGTCGGTCGACGGATGATGTCGGCTATCGCATCCACCACCAGGGCTACTGCAGCGGGTTCTGGCCGCGGCATCCACAGATCCTCCGGTACCTCGCGTGGCACCGGCGAGGTGTCCAGGATGACCTGGCCGATATCGACCGCACTGATCCCATCCACCATGGCATGGTGAGTCTTCTGGATCACCGCAAACCGGCCCTTGGCCAAGCCTTCCACCAGATACATCTCCCACAGCGGCCGGTGTCGATCCAGGGGACGGGACTGGACCCGGGCGACAAGCTCGCGCAGTTGCTCATCCGAACCTGGGCGGGGCAGTGCCGAGCGTCGAACGTGGTATCCGAGATCGAACTCGTTGTCGTCGACCCATACCGGATTCGCCAGGTGCCCGGGCACCGATTTGATCCTCTGCCGGTACCTGGGCACCAACGAGATCCGGTGTTCGATGAGATCGACGAACCTGTCGTAGTCGAAGCCGTCCGCCGGCGGCTCGAACACCGCCAAGCCGCCCACATGCATGGGCGTGGTGCGCCCTTCCAGGTACAGAAAGGACACGTCCAGCGGTTGCAACCGATCTGCCATGGTTCAGTGAACTCCTCTGCTGATCGGGGCGGTGACTGGCAATCGTGTCACGAACCATTGGCCAGCCGGCTACCGAGGACGTTCACGTTGTCGGGCAACGCTGCCGCGACGCCGGCCGGCAGTGGAGCCGCGGCGCCGGCCGCGCTGCGGTGGCTCTGCCCCCGAGATCGCCATTGCAAGCTCGGCCATCGCGCGTCGCAGCGGGCTGTTTGGCGCCGCTTCGGCAAGAGTCTTGCCGACGACGCCGGCCTGATCGGTTGCCTGCAGGTCGTATGGCAGCAGGGCAGCCGGGGCCCTGCCGGCGAATCGCTTCAACGCGGCGTTCAACTCGACCTCGGGAACGCCCGGTACCGCACCGCCACGCACCCGGTTGAGCACGACCCACACGGGCTTGTCGATCTCAGCCGACCGCAAGCCATCCAGGCCTCGGACGAGTCGCTGCATTCCGATCGGATCGGCCGAGCCGACGACCAGCACCAGGTCGGCAGCATCCAGCGCCGCCAGGGTTGCTCCGTTGCGGCGCGGCGCGATCGTGTCGAAGCTCAGTTCCTCGTCGGTCTCGAGCGAAAAGCCCAAGTCCAGCACGGTGAAATCAACCAGCTGTCTGGATACCGCCAGCACCTGCTCCATCGCGCTGGGCCGAAGTTCTGGCCACCGGTCTGCCCGAGCGATGCCGGTCAGCACCCGAAGGGTGCCGCTGATCTGCCAACACAGCGCCGCCAGCCCTTCGACATCCAGCCTGCGAGATTGAGCTTGCCGGCAGGCGGCCACCAATCCCGGGGACTCGTCGAGCAGTCCGAAGACGCTGGCTGCCACTCCGCCGTAGACGTCGGCGTCGATCAGCAACGCGCTCGGACCGAGCCGGGCCAGTTCATCGGCGACGTTTGCGGCAACGAGTGTCCGTCCAGGTGCGCCGGCAGGTCCCCATACCGCAACGATCGAACCTCGCCGAACCGGTGGTTCTGCCAGCCGATCGGTCATCAGCGGGTCCGTCGGAGACGCGGCCGGGCGCGCCGGATCGCTGAATGCCCGAGCACTCGTCGGATCGATGCTGGCGACGTCTGCCAGCGCGGCCTCCAGCACGGTGCAAAACACTGCAGCGCTAGCGTCAGCGGGCACCGAGAACGAGATACCGATGCTCGCCAGCCGCTCGGAATCGGCTGGCGAACCGGGTGCGGTGACCCCCACGGTCGCCACTCCGGCGGTGGCCAGCCGCTCTACCGCGTCGGCATCGAGCCGACGCAATCGATCATCTACCAGCGCAACGATCGCCTGACCAGAGGCGGCCACGGCCAGCAACTCGACTACATCCACGCAACGGCGGCTGACTGTCAGCGGGCTCGGCGCAGAATTGAGTTCAGCCAGCAGCGCGGCCTCCCAGGCCGCGCCGTCGGCGGCCGTTGCGACGATCAAGCTCACTTGGCCGCCCCGGCACACGCCGTCAGATCCGGGGCCACCGGATCGGGCTGCTGGCCCAGCGACAGCACGCCGGCCCGGATCACCGCACCGTCCAGGTCCAGGGCGGACACCAGACGCTGGGCATCGCCGGCCGAAACCCGCACCACCAGCACCGAGCCGGCGTCGGCGCCAAAGCCCGAGCTACCAGACTTTTCGGCCTCCTGCACCGCGACCCCGCTGAGCAATACCACGCCCTGGCAGGTCTTGGTGCTCAGCCACAGCGTGATCCGATCACCCTGGTCGATGTCCGGGCCGTTCTCCGGCTTGAGGGCGACCGTGACCGCCACGCCTTCGGCCGGCGTGTCCAGTTCGCCTCGCGGCAGCAGTTCGCCGGCCTGCACCTGGTCTCGCACGCTCTTGCCCACGACGGCGTCGGTGACCGGCAGATATCGCGTGTCGGCCGAGCCCAATTGCACTCGCACCGGCCGCACATCGTCTCTGGTCAGAACGGTGCCCGCGGCCAGGTCCCGGGTGATCGCCCAGCGAGCTTGCCGGTGATCGGCCGAGGACAGGACGCTGGCGCCGATCACCACCGACACCAGCACCAGCAGCACGCCGAGGACCAGCCGCAGGTCAAGCCAACTCGGCGTCTTGGTCCGGCGGGCGGCCGGCGAGGATGAAAGGGTGGCAGGTGACGGATCGGTCATAGCTCAGATATTGCTATACCGACAGTATGGCTGCGCCAGAAACCGGCCAAGCTGTGGATAACTTTTTGCCCGAGGGAGCCACCGGCTGCGACACTGACCAGCGGATCCAGCAGTGCTGGCCTCCGATACTGTCGGGCCAGCCCCCGCCCGAGACAGAGGAGCGACGATGGCCGACTCTCGGTTTCTCACCCTCACCGACGTGGCGGAGGTGCTCAATATCTCCGACTCCCAGACCTATGCGCTCGTGCGCTCCGGCGAACTGCCGGCCATCAAGGTCGGCGGCCGCGGGCAATGGCGGGTCGAACGCGAGCAGCTCGAGACCTACATCGCTCGAATGTATGACCAGACCAAGAAGTTTGTGGCCGATCATCCCTTCATCGACTCGCGGCCCGACTGAAGCCATGCGGCCGGACTGGGCGGCCAGATAAGGCCATACGATTAGACGGAGTGCCTCAACCGTCTCGCCGAATTGCCACGATCGCCGCGGTTGCCACCGTGACCACCTGACGTACCTCGCTGCGCCGGCGCGCCTCACCAGCTGCGTGCGCTGCCGCCTCGACAAAGTCCTCACCCACCCGATCCAGGGTGGCTTCCAGCACGCTTGCATCCATCAGATGGATCCGCAGCCCGGAACGGTCCCGGGCGATCACGCGCAACGCGTGGCGCAGTCCGAGCCGAGATCGCACCGGGGAGTCCGAGCCGACCTCCGACAACCGGCCGAGACCGGTCACCGACACGATGGCCGAGCAGGCGACCAGCGCCTCGCGGCCACCGCCCTCCTCGAGCAGCAACCACTCCGGATGGACTCGCTGCAACCGGCCGTCGAGGCGTAACCCGGTCAGGCAGCACACCCTGAGCTCAGCGCCGATAGCGGCACGCAGCCGCTCGTTCAGGCTCAGCCGGCCGGTCTCGTACCTGGTCCGGTCCTCGACCTCCGCGCTGCGTTCTGCCGTCGCCAAAGCGGCCGCCTGCGCCTCCAGGTCAGCGAAAAGGCCGTCCCACCGCACGTCCGTAATGACCCTTCGCCTGCTGGTATCGGATGACTGCGCCATTCTGCCAATACAGTGCCATCCTCGCCTGCGCATCGCGGGGACCGGCTCCACCACCCGGCCGGTGGCAGCGCACGGTCGGTAGATAACGTGTGCCCAGTCCCCGGCGGAAGGAACACCGATGGTTGGCCATGCGCAACCACAGATCGTCGAACGCGCCGAGCAGCCCTACGTGGCCATTCGCGGCCGGGTGACCATGACCACCATCCCCGCTATCGCCGACCGGTTTCCGGAACTGATGAGCTGGCTGGCCGATCGCGACATCCCCGTCACCGCGGCGCCGTTCCTGAAATACAACGTCTTCGATGCCAGCGGTGTTCTCGAGATCGAGGCCGCGGCGCCCGTCGCCAGCCTGCCGGTCACCGCGACCTCCGATGCGGTCGTCAGCGGCACGGTGCCGGCCGGTCGATACGCCAGCCTGATCCACCTCGGGCCTTTCGAAGGTCTGCAGCCCGCGACCGAACGGTTGCTGACCTGGGCAAGCGATCAAGAGCTCGCGTGGGACGCCAGCGACGGCCCCGTCGGCGAACGCTGGGGTGGCCGGCTGGAGATCTACCACACCGACCCGCGCCAGGCACCGCAGCAGGACTGGAAGACGGAGTTGGCCTTCCGACTGGCCGACTGACCAGCCCGACAAGCGCCTGGCTGCGCTCGTCGGTGTACAAGCGCCTCGCTAGCTCTCGTCGGTGTACAAACGCCTCGCTGCCGCTCGTTTACCGGATTATCGCCATCGGCGGAGCCCATCGATGGCCACGCCCCGGTCTCCGTCGCCGAACCAGCACTCCCGACGGCCGAAAGCGAGCCTCCTTGCCAGCTCAGGCGGGCTGTCCACAGGCTAGCTGTCTGCAATTGACTGCACCCGTCTGGCCGCGTATGAATGCAAACGTAGGCAAACGGAGGTACTTATGGCTGGAATTTCGTTCTCGATGCAGTCACCTGGTCGGCCCTCACGGCTGCGGGCCTGTGTGTCCATCGGCGCAATCGCTGCGATCTGCTACCTGCTCACCCGATCCGTGCCTGCGGCCGCCGAGCTGTATCAGGGAGTCCGGGCACCGCATGCCTGGCTGGCTCAGGTCGGTCCGGACGCCGCCGCCGCGAGCCTTGCCGGCGCGCTGCTCTGGTTGGCGACCCTCTGGTTGGCCGCCGGTCTGGCAGCCAGCTTGCTCAGCCTGCTGCCGGGCCGTTGCGGGGGCATCGCCGGTGCGATCGCCCGGCGCGCGATGCCAGCCGCCATGCGCAAAGTGGTGTGCGCCTGCACCGGCGCATCACTACTGCTCAGCCCGCTGTCCGCCGCGGCGGCAGGGCCGATCCAGGGCACCGGCGCTACCGCCGGCCCGGCGCAGAGCACCCGCGCGGCCAACGGCCCGGCACCGTCCTGGCCGATGGACCAGCCAGCGCCAAGCCGGCCGACCGCGCCGGCCTGGCCGACCGATTCGGTCACCGGCGTGGGCGCGCCGCCGGGTCGGGCCGGCGCTCCTGCCTCGACAGTCACTTCAGCCGCACCGGTCTGGCCATCCACGACCGGGCACCCGACCGGCACGCAGCAGCCGGAACAGCCACCGGTGACGATCGAGCCGCCTAGGACCAGCACGCCCTCGGAAGCCGCCGAGCCACCAACCGCCACGCCACCCACAGCCACGCCGACACCGAGCCAGCGGGTGACGGTGGCACCGGGTGACTCGTTGTGGCTGATCGCGGCCAACCGGCTCGGGCCGGCCGCCAGCGACGGTCAGATCGCGGTCGAATGGCCCTATTGGTACTGGCTCAACCGAGACGCCATCGGCAGCAACCCGGGCCTGCTTCGGCCGGGCACCGAGTTGGCCGTTCCGCAGGACGTCCGCCGAACGGCCGGGTCCTGAGATGTGGGCAGCAACCGCACCGGAGCCGTCCCCCGGTCGACCCGTCCTGCGGCCGGCCCCGGTCCGGGAACCGCCGTTCGACGACGAGGCGACCGGTCGGCACCTCAGCCTGGTCGGACCGCTGGACCAGCCACTACCGTTTCGGACGGCAGAGCCGGGCAACCGGTCGGGCCTGCGTCTCGCCACCACGTCCCAGTCCGGCAGCCTGCCACCCGGGCGCCCGAACCTGCCCGATCCCTCGGCCTACGGCCGGCGACTGGTGATCGCGGTGATCGAGGCGGCGACCGGACGACGATCGCCCCACCAGCTGAGCCAGCACACCACACCGGCGGTCCTGGCCGGCCTGCTTCGCGACGCGGGCAAAATCAGCCGGCTCGGCACCGCCGCGAGGCCGGCCAGCGTGCACTCACTGCGAGTGGTCGAGCCGGCCGACGGGGTCGCCGAGATCGTGGCCGTAGTGCGGGTAGGCGTCCGGTTCCGGGCCATCGCGCTGCGCCTGGAAGGTGCCGACGGACGATGGCGGTGCGTCCGGCTGCAGATTGGCTGAGCACGCCGCGGCCCGCCGACACAGCCAACCGACACAGCCAACCGAACGCAGCTGAACACACGTCAGCAGCCCGCAGCCGGCCCTCGGGCTCGGCGGCGGGCTGCTGGCCGCTGTGTGCTGGCGATCAGCAACTGCCGTTATCGGTCCAGACGCCCTGGGAGTTGTTGTCCGGGATATCGCCCTGGGTCCACCACTTGGCCGTCCAATTATGGCTCTTGTAGGACACCACCGCGCCGCCGTTGTACGCGGTTGCCGCGCTCCAGGCCGGCGGGCTGCAGCTGCCACCAGGCGGGGTGGTCGAGCCGGCGCCCGAGCAGCTGCCGTTGTCGGTCCAGACGCCCTGGGAGTTGCTGCCGGGCACATCGCCCTGGGTCCACCACTTGGCCGTCCAGTTGTGCGAGTTGTAGGACACGATCGCCCCCCCGGTGTAGGCGGTGCTGGCGTTCCAGGCCGTTGCCGCGCAACCGCCGGGCGGCGGTGAGCTCGGGGTGCTGGACGGCGGCGTGGTCGGCGGGGTGGCGCCGGCGAACTGGGTGGTGAACTTGGTGAAATCCCAGTCGTTCTGACTCACATTGCTGCAGATCCCGTTGTCGCTACTCGAGCCGCACTGCCGATCGCGGTTCACCGACCAGAAGGTGAACCGGCCCAGGTGATGGCTGGTCGCGTAGCTCAACACCGTTTGGAAGTCTGCCTGGTAGAAGTGCTCGCCGTTGTCGGACTGCCCGTTCATTCCGGAGAATCCCTCATGGGCGTAGGCAGTTGCCGAATCCCATCCGAGGTGGCTCATCAGCAGTCCGTGCAACGCCTCCAGCGCGGAGACCTGCGCCGAGCCGCCGTTGAAACCGCCGTCGAAGGGCATGATCGAATAGTTGTTCGGGGTGAAACCGATCGACTTGGCCTGATCCATCAGCAGCGTCCCGAAGTAGCCGGTACCCGAGGCCGTGCCGGGCATCGTCACCGAGATGAACAGGCCCGGGTTGTTCTGCTGCAGGGTGTGCGCGGCGCCCAGTTCCCTTCCGATCGCGGCAGAATCCTCGTACTCCGGTTCCTCGAGATCGAAGTCGATCGCCTTCAACCCGTACTTGGTCACCACGCTCTGGTACGCGGCAGCCGTCGAGGCAACATCGCCACAGCTCTGGCCGAGCTTGGTGCCGCCATAGCCACCGACCGAGACCGACACGTCGCCGCCGGCCCCCCGGATGCTGTTGACCACCCCGGCCACCTGGGTGTCCGAGGCCACCGGATCGGTGCCGTCCCACGCTGCGCTACATCCGCCGCCGGACAGGATGAACGCCAGCTGGAAGGCTTTCTGTCCGGTGGCCGCCATCACCGTGGTCGGGTTCGGCGGGTTGTTGCTCAGCGGCATCAGGTAGGGCGCGGAGGCATACCAGTTGCTGCTCAACGTCGCCGTGGGGGTGCTGGATTGATGGGTGCCGGCCTGGGCGATACCGGTCACCGCGGCCAGCAGGCCGGTGGCAACCGATGCGGTGAAGATCGCGGAGCCGAGATGCGCTCGTTTCATCTGCTCTCCTGGGGGAACGGGTAGGGGTCAACAGATCGCTGCAGGATCAGGTGTTGATCACGAATGTGCCCTAGGTCCGAATCCGATGTCAATACTTTGGTATAGACCAATCACGAGTTGCACTGCGAATGCTCGAAAAAGTTCTTTTGGGCAGCACGATGCCCATAAGTGGTCCAGACCAAATGATCACCGCGACGAGCAGGCCGCCGCCACCGCCGGCCTCGGCGGAAGCAGCTCAGCGCTTGCGCTTGTTACCCCTGCTACCCCGGTTAGGGTTCGCGCGGCGCTGCTTGGCGGCGGCGCCTCGGTTGCCCGCGGCCGGGCCCTGGCCGTTCTCGGTGTGCACCTCGGGGTCATCGGAGCCCAGCGTCGGTGCGCTGTAGGTCAGCGGTGCCGCGTCATTGGTCCGCGACAGACCCTTGGCGATGATCTGCGGGTGCGCTTCGTGCTCACCAGAACTCAGCGCTGCGAGCACCGCGTCGGGGTTCAGTTCGGCCGGTTCGTCGGGTGCCGAACCGGCGGCCAGGACATCGGCCGGCGCAGCGTCGGCCTCGGCGTCGACCTGGACCTCGAGGTTGAACAGGAAGCCGACCGACTCCTCCTGGATGGCATCCATCATGGCGGAGAACATGTCGAAGCCCTCCTTCTGGTATTCCACCAGAGGGTCGCGCTGAGCCATCGCGCGCAGGCCGATGCCTTCCTGCAGGTAATCCATCTCGTACAGGTGCTCGCGCCACTTGCGGTCCAGCACCGACAGCAGCACCCGGCGCTCGAGCTCACGGGTGACCTCGGCGCCCAGTTCGGACTCGCGCTGGTCATAGGCCGCCTGGGCGTCGGCGACGATCTCTTCGACCAGGAAATCACGGCTCAGATCGTTGCGCTCGCCACCGGCGGTCTTGATCGCCTCGTCGATGGTCAGCGAGATCGGGTACAGCGTCTTCAGCGCCACCCAGAGCTGGTCTAGGTCCCACTCCTCGGGGTAGCCCGAGGAGGTCGCGCCGACCACGTAGGAGGTCACCACATCGGTGATCATCGGCCGGATCTGGTCGGTCAGATCAGCACCGGAGAGAACCTGGCGGCGCTCGTCATAGATCACCGTGCGCTGCTTGTTGAGCACCTCGTCGTACTTCAGGACGTTCTTGCGGATCTCGAAGTTCTGCTGCTCGACCTGGGTCTGGGCGGACTGGATAGCCTTGGAAACCTGCTTGTTCTCGATCGGGGTGTCCTCGGGCAACCGCAGGAAGTTCATGATGCTGGCGATCCGGTCGCAGTTGAAGCGCACCATCAGGTCATCGCCAAGCGACAGGTAGAACCGGGACTCCCCCGGGTCGCCCTGCCGGCCCGACCGGCCGCGCAGCTGGTTGTCGATGCGCCGCGACTCGTGCCGCTCGGTGCCGAGCACGTACAGCCCGCCCAGCTCGATCACCTCATCGTGCTCGCGGGCCACGCTCTCTTTGGCCTTGGTAATGCTGGCCGGCCAGGCAGCCTCGTAGTCCTCCGGCGTGTCGGCCGGGCTCAGGCCCAGCTCGCGGAGCTCGGCGTCGGCGACGAACTCCGGGTTGCCACCGAGCATGATGTCGGTGCCGCGGCCGGCCATGTTGGTGGCCACCGTGACCGCCCCCTTGCGGCCGGCCATCGCAACGATCGCTGCTTCCCGGTCGTGCTGTTTGGCGTTGAGCACCTCGTGCGGAATGCCCCGGCGCAGCAACAGGTTGGCCAGGATCTCGGACTTGGCGACGCTGGCGGTGCCGACCAGCACCGGCTGGCCGTTCTCGTGCCGCTCGGCGATGTCGTCCACCACCGCGGCGAACTTGGAGTCCTCGTTCTTGTAGATCAGGTCGGTGACGTCCGAGCGCACCATCGGACGGTTGGTCGGGATCGGTACCACCCCGAGCTTGTAGATCTGGTGCAGCTCAGCCGCTTCGGTCTGGGCAGTACCCGTCATGCCGGACAGCTTGGCGTAGA
>JBPCPA010000208.1:0-7755 GCA_050999655.1 Jatrophihabitans sp. | reverse complement strand
GACCAGCACGGTGACCGACCTGGCTTCGGTCAGCACGGCCAGCGCCGCCTGCGCGGTGCCGCCGGCCCCGAGTAGCAGCACCGAACCGGTGCTGGCCGCGCCCGAAGCGGCACGCGCGTCCCGGATGCCGATCCAGTCGGTGTTGTCGACATGCCAGCCGGCGGCGGTCGGCAGCAGGGTGTTGCCGGCGCCAATGGCGACCGCCTGCCGGCTGGCCGTGGCGGCCACCCGCAGTGCCGTGCGCTTGAGCGGCATGGTCGCCGAGTAGCCGGCGACCTCGGTGCCGGACCGGGCCAGCAGCCCGGCCAGCCCCGCCTCGTCGCACTCGATCGCCCGGTACGTCCAGCCGGTCAGGCCGAGCGCGGCGTAGGCGGCCCGGTGCAGCACCGGCGACAGGGAGTGCCCGACCGGCTTGCCGAGCACCGCGGCCGACCGAGCGCCGGCTAGTGACACCAGCCTTCGGCCTGGCACTTGTCGGTGGCCTGCTGCCAGAGGTTCTCGTCGTTGGTGAACAGGTGGTGACCGGCCGCGTCATCGACCACGTAGTACAGCCAGTTGCCGGCGGCCGGGTGCAGCGCGGCCTGCAGCGAGGCCTCGCCGGGGTTGGACACCGGCGTCGGCGGCAGGCCCGGGTGGGTGCGGACGTTGTACGGCGAGTTCTCGGTGTACGTCGTGGAGTTGGGGTCCTTGCCGCTCAGCGCGACCCCGTACCGGTTGGCCGCGTCGATGCCGATCGGGGTGCCGGCCGCGATCCGGTTCAGGATCACCCGGGCGATCTTGGGCCGATCCTGCGGGAACTTCGCCTCGGACTCGACCAGCGAGGCGATGATCAGGGCCTGGTAGGGGCTGAGGTCCTCGGCCTTGGCCGCAGCTGCGAAGCCGAGCTTGGCGTACTCGGCGCCGAACTGCGCGGTCAGCTGCTGGACGGCGGCATCAGCCGAGGTGCCCGGGTCGAAGTCATAGGTTGCCGGGAACAGGAAGCCTTCGGCGCTGCTCGGCGCGAAACCGGTGGGCAGGCCGAGGTTGGAGATCGTGGCGGCCGCGGCCTGTAGCTGGGCCAGCGGCAGACCGGTCTTGGTGGCTAGCTGCGCGAGCACCTGCTTGGCGGTGTAACCCTCCGGGATGGTGACCTGGGTGACCAGCTTGTTGGCCGGATCCAGGATCGCTGCCATCGCGGCCTGGCCCGAGGATTGCAGCCGTACCTGGTACACCCCCGGCTGGATGTCACCGGAGCGCCCGGACTTCTTGGCGGCGTTGACGAAGGCCCGGCTGGACTTCACCACGCCGGCCTTGACCATCGCGGCGGCGACATCCTCGGCCGCGTCGCCGGGGGCGATGGTGATCTTGGTGAAGCCCTGGCCGCTGCCGACGTAGTCCTGGGTGCGGAAGGTGCCGGCGACCGAATGCACCAGCGCGTAGCTGGCGCCCACCAGGACCACGATGATGAGCACCGCGACCAGCGGGAACAGCCGGTGCCGCCGCCGGCGACGTCGGGCGTGATGGCGCTGCGAGCGTTTATGGACCCCGGGGACGTGCTCCGGCGGCTCGTCGGAGCCGAAAAGGGGGTGGTCGTCATCGTGCAGCTCGTCGATCGAACCCTCCACCTAGCCGGCCTCTTTCGAATCCTCTAGGCACCGTGCTGGTCGCCGGCACCACGCTGTGCGTTCAGAAAAGACTGCAGAATTTCCACCGCCGCGGCCTGGTCCACCATGGCGCGCTTTGCTCGGCCCCGTACCCCGCTCGAGGTGAGATTACGCTGCGCCAGCACCGTGGTCATCCGTTCGTCCACATATCGGATCTGAACCTGCTGGTCGCGAGCCCGCAGCCTCGCCCCGAACTCCCGAGCCGCAACCGCCGCCGGACCTTCGCGGCCGGCCAGCGTGCGGGGCAACCCGATCACCACCCCGAGGACCTGGTGCTCAGCGATCAGGGCCTGGATCCGGTCCAGTTCGGTGCGCCGGTACGGGTCGGCGGCCACCGTCTCGACCGGCACCGCGAGCAGGCCGTACGGGTCGCAGCGAGCCACCCCGATCCGTACGGCGCCGACGTCCACGCCCAGCCAGGGCCCCGCCGGATCGGTCACCACCGGATCGGTCACCGCCGCTCGGCCAGGCTCCGCGCCACCACCTCGAGCGCCTCGGCGGCCTTGGCCGGATCGCCACCGGCGCCCTGGGCCAGATCTGCCTTGCCGCCGCCGCGGGCACCGAGGACCGGGGCGAACCGCTTCACCAACTCGCCCGCGGACAGCCCGTCGAGCTGGCCGGCCTGGTTCACGCTGGCCACGAAGTGCGCTGCGCCCGCCACGTCCGAGGTCAACACGACCACCGCCGGGCGGGACTGGTCCAGCCGGCCCCGGACGTCGGTGGCCAGCGTCCGCAGATCGTTGCCTGACAGGCCGGCCGGCGCGCTGACCGCGACCAACTGCACGCCGTTGACCTCGCGGGCCTGTGCCGCGAACCCGCCGGCACCAGCCAGCACCGCAGCCACCCAACCGCATTCGAGCTCCTTCTCCACCGCCCTCAGCCGCTCCACCAGCGCGGCCACCCGGTCGGGCACCTCGGCGCTGGGCACCTTCAGGGTCTCAGACACCGAGTTCAGCAGCGCCCGCTCGGTGGCCAGGAATCCCAGCGCCTCCAGGCCGACATAGGCCTCGATCCGGCGCACCCCAGCGCCTACCGAGGCCTCGCCGAGGACGGTGATGGCCCCGACCTGGGACGAATGCTCGACATGGGTGCCGCCACACAGCTCGCGCGACCACGGGCCGCCGACCTCGACCACCCGGACCTCGGCGTCATAGGTCTCGCCGAACAGCGCCAGCGCGCCGAGCTCGCGGGCCCGTTCCAGCGGCAGGTACTGCACGGTGACCGGCAGGTCCGCGCGCAGTGCCCGATTGGCCACCTGCTCCAGATCACGCCGGGTGGCCCCGGTCAGCGACCCGCCCCAGGCGAAGTCCAGCCGCAGGTAACCGGGCCGGTTGTAGGAGCCGCTCTGCAGCGCGGTCGGGCCCAGCACCTCGCGTAGCGCGGCGTGCACCACGTGGGTGCCGCTGTGCGCCTGCCGGGCCGAGCGGCGCCATTCCGGGTCGACCTTGGCGATCGCCAGGGACCCGGTGCCGAGCTCGCCGGAGACCACCTCGACCCGGTGCACGATGAGGCCCTTGATCGGTTTCTGGACGTCGAGCACCCGCAGCTCGGCCCCATCGGTGACGATCGCGCCCTCGTCGGCGATCTGGCCGCCGGACTCGGCGTAGAACGGGGTCTGCGCCAGCACCACCTCCGCGACCTGGCCCTGTCTGGCCGCGCTGACCAGTTCACCGTCGACGACGATGCCGAGCACCGTGGACTCGCCGGACAGCTGCTGGTAGCCGGTGAAGATCGTCTCGCCCTGGTCGCGCAACTGCCGGTAGGCCGGGCTGTTGCCGTGACCGCTCTTGTTCGCGCGCGAGTCGGCCTTGGCCCGCTCGCGCTGTTGGCTCATCAGCCGGGCGAACCCCTCGGTGTCGACCTGCAGTCCACTTTCAGCAGCCATTTCCAGGGTGAGGTCGATCGGAAAGCCGTAGGTGTCGTGCAGCTTGAAAGCGTTGCTACCGGATAGCACGCGATCGGCAACGCCCACGGTCTCGGTGACCGTAACCGAATAGTCGATACCACCCGTTTCGTTCGGCGTAGCCGAGACGGCGGCCGCTTCAAACATTCTGGTTCCGGACACCAGGGTGCGCCGGAAGGCCTCTTCCTCGGAGTAGGCGATCATCGCAATCCGGTCGAAGTTGACAGCCAGCTCCGGGTAGGACGGCGCCATGCAATCGCGCGAGATCGGCAGTAGCTGCGGCAATGCCTCGTCGGTGTAGCCGAGCACCCGCATTGAATAGATGGCCCGGCGCAGGATCCGGCGCAACACGTAGCCGCGACCTTCATTGGACGGCGTGACACCATCGCCGATCAGCATCAGGGCAGTGCGGACGTGGTCGGCGATCACCCGCAGCCGGACGTCGTCCGGATGTGACTGGCTCGCGGCGTGGCCGGAGTGCGCCCCGTACACCGTGCCGGTCAGCTCGGCGGCCCGGTCGAGCACCGGCCGGGTCTCGTCGATCTCGTAGAGGTTGTCGACGCCCTGCAGCAGGGTCGCCATCCGCTCCAGGCCCATCCCGGTGTCGATGTTCTTGCTCGGCAGGTCGCCCAGGATCTCGTAGTCGCCCTTGTGCGGGCCGGTGGCCGCGCCCCGCTCGTAGGCCATGAACACCAGGTTCCAGTACTCCATGAACCGGTCCTCGTCGACCGCCGGGCCGCCGTCCGGGCCGTACTGCCGGCCGCGGTCGTAGAACAGCTCGCTGCAGGTGCCGGCCGGTCCCGGAATGCCCATGTCCCAGGTGTTGTCCTCCTTGCCCCGCCGCACGATCCGCTCCACCGGCACGCCGATCACCGAGTGCCAGATCTCGAAGGCCTCGTCGTCATCGAGGTAGACGGTGGGCCAGATCCGCTCGGCGTCCAGGCCGAAACCACCGTCGTCGAGCGAGTTGACCGACAGCTGCCAGGCCAGCTCGATCGCCTGCTGCTTGAAGTAGTCGCCGAAGCTGAAGTTGCCGTTCATCTGGAAGAAGGTGCCGTGCCGGGTGGTCTTACCGACCTCCTCGATGTCCTGGGTCCGGATGCACTTCTGGACGCTGGTCGCCCGCTGCCACGGCGCAGCCTGTTGCCCAATGAAATACGGCACGAACTGCACCATGCCAGCGTTGACGAACAGCAGGTTCGGATCGTCGAAGGGCAGCGGGGCGCTGGGCACCACGGTGTGGCCGCGAGCTTCGAAGTGCGCGAGAAAGCGCCGCCGGATCTCGGCAGAGCGCATGGGTCCATCTCCTTAGGTCACTCGGCGGTGCCGTCCGGGCATCGCCGGCGGCCGCTTACAGCCTAGGCGGCTCAGCGAGCGGTTTGCCCGGGCTCCGTGCCGGAATCGAGCCCGGCCGCCGAGCGCAGCGCGCTCTCCTGGGCCGACATGGCCTCGCGCACGTCATCGGCGAAGTCCCGCAGCGAGTAGGCGAGTTCGTTCAGGCCGGCACCGATGCCGGCCGCGATGCCCTGCGGGGTGAGCTTCTCAGCGGCCCGGGAGAGCCGGCGAAAGATCAGCACCCCAAGGGTGGCGCCCAGCGCCAGCCAGAACAGCCGCCGCATCTCAGCGGACCCGCCGGCGACCGGCCGCGCGGCGACCGCGACGTGCCTCCGACAGCGCCTGGGTGTCCTGGCGCTTCTTCACGCTCGAGCGCACCCCGTAGGAGAAGGCCGCGACCTTGATCAGCGGGCTGCCCACCGTCGAGGACACGATCGAGGTCAGCGCGGCGGCGTTGCTGGTGATGGAGCCGACGCCACGGGTGATGTCCTCGACCTGGGCCAGCTGGCTGTTCACGTTGGCCACCGTGGTCTGGGCGCTGAGCAGCAGCGGTGCGGCGCCCTCGTGGGTCTTGCGGATGGCCAGGGTGGCCTCGTCCAGGGTCTTGCCGAGTTTGAGCAGCGGGATCGCCAGCAGCAGCACGAGCAGCACGAACGCGCCCGCGGCGATCAGACCGGCGATAGCTCCAGCGTGCACGTTCTTGCCTCCTCAGTAATGGGTGTCTGGCAGACCCTACCCGCTGACCGGTCAGCCCCGAGAGCCCCGGATCACAGTGCGCAGTTTGCCGAGCCGCTCGCCGATGGCCCGCTCGGCGCCGCGCTGGCCGGGCCGGTAGTAATCGGTATCGACCAGTTCGTCCGGCGGGTACTGCTGGCTCGCGACGCCTACGGGCAGGTCGTGCGGGTAGCGGTAGCGCTGGGCGTGGCCGAGCTTCTTGGCGCCGGCGTAGTGCCCGTCGCGCAACGGGGCCGGCACCGAGCCGGCCTTGCCGGCCTGCACGTCGGACATCGCCTCGTCGATGGCGATGATCACCGCATTGGACTTGGGCGCCAGCGCCAGGTGGATCGTCGCCTGGGCCAGGTTGATCCGCGCTTCGGGCAGGCCGATCAGCGCGACCGCCTGGGCAGCGGCGGTGGCCGCCAGCAGCGCGGTCGGATCGGCCAGGCCGATGTCCTCGCTGGCCAGCACGACCAGCCGCCGGGCGAGGAACCGCGGGTCCTCGCCGGCCACGATCATCCGGGCCAGGTAGTGCAGCGCCGCGTCCACGTCCGAACCCCGGATGGATTTGATGAAGGCGCTGATCACGTCGTAGTGCTGGTCACCGTCGCGGTCATAGCGCACCGCGGCGGTGTCGACCGCCTGCTCCAGGGCGGCCAACGTGATCTCGCTGCCGCCGTCGGCCTGGACCGAGCCGGCCGCGGCCTCCAGGGCGGTCAGCACCCGGCGCCCGTCGCCACCGGCCAGCCGGAGCAGGTGGCCGCGCGCATCGGCGGCCAGGCTGACCGCGCCGGCCAGGCCCCGCTGGTCGGCCAGTGCCCGGTCGATAAGGGTGTCGATGTCGGCATCATCGAGTGGTTGCAGGGTGAGCAGCAGGCTGCGGGAGAGCAGCGGCGAGACCAGCGAGAAGAACGGGTTCTCGGTGGTGGCCGCCACCAGCGTGACGATCCGCGCCTCGACGGCGGCCAGCAGCGAGTCCTGCTGGGTCTTGGAGAAGCGATGGATCTCGTCGATGAACAACACCGTCGGCCGGCCGCCGTGCTCCAGGGTGCGCCGGGCGGTGTCGATCACCGCCCGGACGTCCTTCACCCCCGCGCTGAGGGCCGACAGCTGGACGAACCGGCGGTTGCCGGCGGTGGAGACGATGGTGGCCAGCGTGGTCTTGCCGGTACCGGGTGGGCCGAACAGGATCAGCGACATCGGGGCGTCGCCCTCTACCAGCCGGCGCAGCGGGGAGCCGGCGGCGAGCAGGTGCCGCTGGCCGATCACCTCATCCAGCGAGCGGGGGCGCAGCCGGACGGCCAGCGGGGCGTTCGGATCGGGCGCGGCTACCGGCTCGGTGCTGCCAACCTGATCCGAGTCGGGCTCCGGTTCGCCGAACAGCGTCACGTCCACTCCTCCTGCCGGGCCGGCTGACGGCCCCACCCTAGCCCGCGACGGTGACCGGGCCGGCTCACTAGATTGGAGCCAGGCCCGGGCGGCAGTCGGGGCTGCCGGGCTGCCAGTCGGGGGCCGGTGGTTCGGTGGGTTCGGTCGGAGGAGCGGAGCGGGTATGGCTGTGATGACGGCACGTCGCCGGATCACCCGGCTGCACACTGCCGGCGGTGCGCTCAGCGTCCAGACAACCGGCGACGAACTGACCGTGGAGGCACCACTCAACCTGATCGTGGGCGGCGAGTCGATCGCGACGCTGATGCGCACACCCGGCCACGATCTCGAACTGGCCGCCGGCTGGCTCTGCGTGGAGTCGGGCGTGCGGGCGGCCGATGACCTGCTGCAACTGCGCCAGTGCCGGACCGAGGACGATCTGAGCCGGCGCTCGGGCGACGGCATCAGCGGTCGAGGAATGGATCAGGTCCACCTGTCGCTGCGGCCGGGCGTCGAGCCGCCGCGGCCCCGGGCCTGGGTGACCGGGGCGGCCTGCGGGGTGTGCAGCGCCGACGTGCTGGACCTGAGCCCGCTGCGCCGCTGGCCGCCACGCACCGCGGCCTGGTCGGTGCCGGCGGCGCTGCTGCAGTCGTTGCCGGAACTGCTTCGCGGGCAGCAGAAGACCTTCGACCGGACGGGCTCGCTGCATGCCGCCGGCCTGGCTTCGGCACAGGGGTCGCTGCTGGTGGTGCGCGAGGACGTCGGCCGGCACAACGCGGTGGACAAGGT
>JBPCPA010000195.1:0-13574 GCA_050999655.1 Jatrophihabitans sp. | reverse complement strand
CCACCGTGATTGGTTTGTATTGTCCTCAGGGCCTGTTTTCGAAGTCGAGCTGAGTCTCCCCGAACTCGTTGGCTTCGACGAGCTTGTGGACCGCGCCGGGCAACTCATCGATGTCAAGCAGGCTGTCGGCCGACCAGCGCTGCTCCAGCCACTGGTGAAAAGCCGTGCCGCGGCGGGCTCGCCTGATCGGCTGCTCGGGCAACGGCCGGCGCAACCGGCGGGCCAGCTCGCCGGCATCGGCCGACATGGCGACGACCTCGGAGACGGTCAACCGGGCGGGCAGCCGCACCTCGATCGCGCCGCTGACCTCGGCGGCCGCTCGTTCAGCCAGCAACAGCTGCACATCACGCGCCCAACCGGCCGCCAGCGAGTCCGGCTCGACACCCTCGGGTTCGGCCGACGGCCCTGCGGGGTCCGCCGACTGCCCAGCTGCGGGCCGACCCTCGGTAGGCGGTTCGGTAGCCGTGGGCCGGCCGTCGGTGGGCGGTTCGGTAACGGCGAGCCGGCCGTCGGTGGCGGTCGATTCGGCCGGCGATGCGAGGAACTGCCCGAGCTGTTCGAGCACCTGGTGCGCGGCCTGCTCGACCTGATCGCGCCGGCCGACCAGCGGATCGATCGGCCAGCTCGACTGGAGTTCTTCAGCGGCCAGCGGGTTCTGCTCGTCCTCGGCCAGCTCGTGCCAGCTGGCCACCTCGACGGCGGCGCTGGCAGCCAATTCGGTCAGGAACACCGACGGGGGCCGCGGCTTGCTACCGCTGCCCCAGGCCGCGCCCGAGGCCAGCAACACCTTGCGAGCCCGGGTGAAAGCCACGTAGCCGAGCCGGCGTTCCTCGATCAGATGACGCTGCCGCAGCTCTTCGCGATGCTGCACGAGCCGGTCCTCGGCGTCGCCGCGATGCGCGCAGCCGGCGAAGTCGAGGTGGGGCAACTGCGCCTGGTCACCGCGCAACGGCGAAGGCACTAACGCCGGGGTGCTGGCCCAGTCATGACTCTTGGCCTGATCGGGAAAGCCATCGGTGACCAGGCCGGCCACCGCCACGACGTCCCACTCCAAACCCTTGGCACCGTGCACGGTCAGCACCTGCACCCGGTTCGGCGCCACCTCGATGGTGGCCGGCTTCAACCCGTACTCCTCCTGCTCGGCCGCCTTGAGGTACCCCAGGAAAGCCGACAGCCCGGCACCCGGCCGATCGCTGACGAACCTGGCCGCCTCGTCGATGAACCGATCCAGGTTCGCCCGGCCGGCCAGCGCCGAGTAGCCCGAACCGGGCCGGGCCTCGACCTCGACGTCCAGGCCCAGTTCGACCTCGATCTCCCCGATCAGGTCGGGCAGTGACAGGTCCAGCCGGCGGCGCAGCCGGCGCAGCATCGCCGCGCACCGCAGCAGCCGCTGATAGCCGTCCGCCGAGAACGGCGCCGGGTCGCCGAGATCGTCCAGCGCCTCGATCAGTGACGGTTCCAGGCGTTCGTCATCGTCTGCGTTGCCGGCCGGTTCCGGATCGGCACCGGGCGCCGCGGCCGCCGCGCGCAGATGCTGACGAACCGCGGCCGCGACCTGCTTGGCCTGGCGGCGGGCATGCTCGTGCAGCGCCACCAGGTCTGCCGGCCCGATCCGCCACCGGGCACCGGTCAGCAGCCGGGCCAGCGAGCCGCCGGCATTGTGGTCCGACAGCACCGTGAGCACCGCCCGCACGTCGGCGATCTCGGGCAGCGTCAGCAGGCCGCCGATATCGACCACCTCGACCGGCATTCCGGCTTGCCTGATGGCCTGCGCGATCAAGGCGATCCCGGAACGCTTGCGTACCAGGACGGCCAGCGTCCGCTGCTGCTGTGTCCAGTCATCGCGGCCGTCCCATTCCGCGCGTAGCCGGTCGGCCAGCCAGCTCGCCTCGGTCCGCACGCTCTGTTGATAGCAGGCGCTGACCCGGCCGGCCGGCGCATCCGGCCGGGGCAGCAGCGGCAGCTCTCCCTGCCCGCGCAGCGGCTCGGCGATCTGGTTGGCCACCACCAGGATGTCGCTGTCGTTGCGCCAACTCGTCATCAGCGGATAGACCGCGGCCGGCTCACCGGCAACGGTACGGAAGCGGTCGCTGAACAGTGCGATGTTGCCCGCGCTGGCACCCCGCCAGCTGTAGATCGACTGCAGCGGATCGCCGACCGCGGTCACTGCCCGGCCGTCAGCGAACAGGTCGGCGAGCATCTCGATCTGGGCGTAGCCGGTGTCCTGGTATTCATCGAGCAGCACCACGTCATAGCGTGATCGCTCCACCTCGGCCACGGAGTCCAGGGCGGCCAGCTTTCCTGCCAGGACCATGTGGTCGGAAAAATCCAGCAGGCCCTCGGTGCGCTTCTGCTCGGCGAACAGCTCGACCAGCGGCAGCAGTTCGTTGCGCTTGATCAATGATTCCAGCAGCTTCTCCACGATCAGGGGCCATTGCCGGGTGCGACTGTTGGGCTTGATCGGTAACGGTTCCAACTGGCGGAACAGGCTCGCCGACAGCTGGCGCACCTGGGCCGGCTCAACGAGGTGATCGGCAAGCTGACCGGCCAGGTCCAGCACTCGCTCGGTCACCGTGGCGATCACCCCGGGGGTGATCTCGAAAATCCCGTCGTAGTGCCTGACCACCGTGTCGGCAACCTGCCAGCGCGCCGCCTCGGTGAGCAGCCGGGCGCCGGGTTCGAGGCCGAGCACGATGCCGTGCTCGTCCACCAACCGGCCGGAGTAGGCGGCGTAGGTCAGCACGGTCGGCTCGCCGGCCGCCTCATACCGGCCGCCGTCCTCGTGCGAGAGGATGCGGTACAACGACTTCAACCGAGCCCGGACGCGCTGCTGCAGTTCGCCGGCCGCCTTGCGGGTGAAGGTCAGCCCTAGGATCCGCTCCGGCGCAACCAGGCCGTTGGCGACCAGCCAGACCACCCGGGCCGCCATCGTTTCGGTCTTGCCGGAACCCGCGCCGGCAATCACCACCGCCGGTTGCAGGGGGGCCGCGATCACGGCTGCCTGCTCGCCGGTGGGCAGGTACTGCCCGGCGAACCGGGCCAGGTCGACCGGGCGGTAGTGGACACCGGTGGTCATTCGGTCACCTGCCGGCCGTCGTCCTGGGCCGGGCAGTTGCCGCGCACCGGGCACCGGTCGCAGGACTTGCCCGGCCGGGCGGTCACCGTGCTGCCCCGCAATACCAGGGCGATCTCGGCCAGCTTCGCATGCACCCAGGCCGGGTCATCGGCTTCGGCCAGCGGTGGCTGGCTCTGGGTATTGCCTCGGGAGTTGGCGGCGCTGAGCTGCACCAGCCGCGCACCGCCGGACTCGGCAGGCTCACCGTCGGTGAAGCCGCCCTCGGTGATAGCGACCTGGTAGGCGGCCAGTTGCGGATGCCCGGGCATGTCCTTGTCGGCCGGTTTGCTCTTGCCGGTCTTGAAGTCGATCACCACCAGCCGGTCCTGCTCGTCGCGCTCGAGCCGATCAACCTTCCCCGACAGCCGGGCGTCGCCCACCGTCACCGCGAACGGGGCCTCTTTGGCCACCAGGCTCAGCCGGCTCCGGCTCTCGGTAAGCCAGCTGGCCAGCTCGGTCAGCATTCGCTGCGCCCGCGCCCGCTCGTTGCGGGCGTGCCAGGGAGCGCCGAAGTCCAACTGCGCCCAGCCCGCTTCAAGCAGCTCGCTGAGCTGTTCCACCGTCGCCCCGGCCGGCGCCTGCTCGGCCACCGAGTGCACCAGGGTGCCCAGCGAGGCAGCGACCGCATCGGTGGCGTCCGTCGCACCGAGTTCGGTGAGCAGCGCGCGCAACTCGCAGTCGGTGTAGGCCTCGAACTTCGACGGCCGCACCGGCACCGGGCCGGCGGACGGATGCCGGATCGGTGCGGTGGTGGACAGCGCCAACCTGCCCCACCAGTCGTCCGGATGCGCGCCGGGCACCCCGGCCGCGGCCAGCCTGGCCAGTTGCTCGGCGGCCGCCAACCGGACACCGCCCGACCCGGGCTGGGTCTGTTCGCCCGACCCGGGCTGGGTCTGCTCGCCCGACCCGGGCTGGGTCTGCGGCCCGGTCGCCGGTTCGAGCAGCGCACCCCGGAGCTCAGCCACCAGGCCGGGCAACACGAATCGTCGCGAGCCGGTGGTCACCGGTCGTGCCACCACCGTGTCCGGCAACGGGTCGAGCTCGTCGACGAACCGCGAAGGCTGGCCCTCTTCACTGTCGACGGCGGTGACCAGCAGTTGCCGGCTGGCCCGGGTGACTGCCACGTAGAAGAGCCGGCGCTCCTCGGCCAGCCGCTCGCCGAGCAGCCCGCTGGCAACGGCCGGTCGCTCGGCGAGCACGTCGACCAGCAGGTCCGCGCCGAGCAGCGAGCCGCGGCGCCGCAGGTTCGGCCAGTTTCCGTCCTGCACGCCCGCCACGCACACCACCTGCCACTGCAACCCCTTGCTGGCGTGGGCGGTCAGGATCGACACCTCATCGGCGGTGCTGCGCCGCTGGCCGATCTCGGCGTCGGTGATCTGCAACAGGCTGATCCACTCGTGCAGTTGCGCGATGCCACCGCCAGGGGTCCGGTCGGTGACCTTGGCCGCTTCGGCGAACAGCGCCAGCACCGAGTCCAGCGCCCGGTCGGCCCGCGCGCCGTCGGATCGGCCGGACAGGCTGCGGCGGTTCAACCTGCCGGAGAGCTCGGTTGCCTGCCACACCGCCCACAGCACGTCCTCGGCCATGCCGCCGGCCGCCGCCGCCGCGACGCCAGCTTCGATGACCGTGCGCAGCCGTTGCGCGGGGGCCCGGCTGGACTCGGGCAGCCAGGCCAGCGCCGCCGGCTCGGTGAGCAGGCTGGCCAGGGTGAGTACGCCGTCCGGAACCAGGCGCAGATGGCGGCGCATTCGCATCACCTGCAGCGGATCGGCCCGCCCGACCATGCCCAGCAGCAGTGCTTCGGCGTCATCGGCGCCCAGCGAGGCCGGATCGGCGACGCAACGCAGCAGGTCCAGCAATTGGGCCACCACCGGGTCGTCGGCGAGTGGCCCCTGCACCGACTGCCCGACCGGAACGTCGGCGGCGATCAAACCCCGTCGCAGGGTGTCGGCCGCCGGGCCCGCCGAGCGCACCAGCACCGCCATCTCAGACCACGGCACGTTGCCGGTGGCGTGCGCCCGGCGCAGTGCCGAGGCCAGGTAAGCAGCTTCGTGGCTGGCCGAGCCGAACACCGCGACGGTCACCGACCCCGGCGGCAGGCCGGCGGCCGCGGTCAGCCGGCGATGCTGCGCGGGACCGGTCAGCCGGCCGGCGATGCGTCGGGAGGCAGCCAGCAGCACCGGCCCGCTGCGCCGGCACACCGGCAGCGACACCGTTTCGACGGGGGCGCTGAATTCCAACTGCCCCCGATGCTCGGCCCGGACGGTGCCGGCCAGCGAACCGAAGTGCAGGTCGATGTCGGCCATCGCGGCCTGTTCGGCGCCGCGAAAGGCGTAGATGGCCTGGTCAGGATCACCGATCAGCACTAGCTCGTCGGCACCGGCCGCGATCAGCTTGAGCAACTCCACCTGGGCCGGGTCGCTGTCCTGGTACTCATCGACGAAGATCCGCCGGCGTTTGGCCCGTTCGGCCTGCAAAAGCTGGGGATTGTCGCGCAGCTCACCGGCCGCCCGTTGGATCAGCTCGGCGGCGTCGAAGGCCCCCGGCGCCTTCAGCGAGGTCACCTCCAGGTACTCGCGCAACACATCGGCGGCCACCGTCCAGTCCGGCCGGTGGTGCCGGGCGCCCAGGGCGGCCAGCAGTTCGGGCGAGACATCGCGCTCGATGGCACGCATCAGCAACTCGCGCAACTCGTCGGTGAACGCCTGGGTTCGGATCGCGGCCGCCAACCCGGCCGGCCAGGCGTCGGTGCCGTCGGCGAGCCGGCCGGCCAGCAACTCGCGCAGCGTGACGTCCTGCTCGGAGCCCGACAGCAGCCGTGGTGGCGGGTCACCGTACTGCACCGCGGCCTGCCGGACCAGGCCGAAGGCATAGGAGTGAAAGGTTCTGGCCACCGGCTCGGTGCTGGTGTGCTGCAACCGCCCGGTCACCCGATCTCGCAACTGCCCGGCGGCACGCCGGGAGAAGGTCAGCAGCAGCAGGTTGTCGATTGCTACGCCACGCTCGCGCACCCGCTGCACCACCGACTCGACCAGGGTGGTGGTCTTGCCGGTGCCAGGGCCGGCCAGCACCCGCAGCACACCCCGGTCATGGTCGACCACCCGCTGCTGATCGACATCCAGTATCGGCGCCTCGGCCACTGGCGGCGGGGTGCGCACCAGGCGAAAGGACGGGTTCGACTGCACCCGGCAATACCATCACACGCGGCCGACAGAAATGCGCAGGGCCGCTCTAGCGGCCGTCCCAGCGGGCCGTGGCCATATCAACCCGGTCGTTGCGGATCGATACCCCCTCGGCGGCCAGCAGGCGCAACTGCTCGGCACGGATGTGCTCGGCGCAGCTACCGTCGGCGCGCAGCACCCGGTGCCATGCCACGGTGCCACCGTCGTAGGCCAGCACCCGGCCGACATTGCGGGCGGCCCGGGTGCCGACGTACTCGGCCACGTCGCCGTAGGACATCACCCGACCCGGCGGGATGAGCTCCACACAGGCCAGGATCCGTTGCGACAGCGACTGCTCGGCCGCCGGCACCGGCTCGGCCCCGCTCAGTAGGACGGCAGTGACGGATCGATCTGGTTCACCCAGGCCGTCACGCCACCCTGCACATGCACCGCGTCGGAGAAACCGGCGTTCTTGACCGCGGCCAGCGTCTCGGCCGAACGCACCCCGGTCTTGCAGTACATGACGATCTGACGATCCTGTGGCAGCGAGGACAACGCATCCCCGCGCAGGATCTCGTCCTTGGGGATGAGCTGGGCGCCGGGGATCTTCACGATCTCCCACTCCGCCGGCTCGCGCACATCGATCAGCGCGACCGGCTTGCCTGAGTCGAGCAACTGCTTGAGCTCGGCGGCGGTGATGGTCGAACCGGCGGCGGCCTGCTGGGCGGCCTCGGAGACCACTCCGCAGAACGCCTCGTAGTCGATCAGCTCGGTGATCTCGGGCGCGTTCGGGTCCTTGCGGATCTTGACCTGGTGATAGGTCATCTCCAGGGCGTCATAGATCATTAGCCGGCCGACCAACGTCTCGCCGACGCCGGTGATCACCTTGATCGCCTCGGTGGCCATGATCGATCCGATCGAGGCGCACAGCACGCCCAGCACGCCGCCCTCGGCGCACGAGGGCACCATGCCCGGCGGCGGCGGGTCGGGGTAGAGGTCGCGGTAATTCGGACCGTACTTATTCCAGAACACCGAGGCCTGGCCGTCGAAACGGTAGATCGAGCCCCAGACGTAGGGCTTGTCCAGGATCACCGCGGCGTCGTTGACCAGGTAGCGGGTCGCGAAGTTGTCAGTGCCGTCGACGATCAGGTCGTACTGGCCGAAGATCTCCAGGACGTTGTCGTTATCCAGCCTGGTGTCGTGCAGCACCACCCTGACCAGCGGGTTGATCTCGGCCACGGTGTCGCGGGCCGACTCGGCCTTGGACCGGCCGATGTCGGACTGGCCGTGGATGATCTGGCGCTGCAGATTGGACTCGTCCACCACGTCGAACTCGACGATGCCGAGGGTGCCCACCCCGGCCGCGGCCAGGTACATCAGCGCCGGTGAGCCGAGGCCGCCGGCGCCGACGCACAGCACCTTGGCGTTCTTCAACCTTTTCTGCCCGGTCATCGCGACATCCGGAATGATCAGGTGCCGGCTGTAGCGACGCACCTCGTCGATCGTCAGCGATTCTGCGGGTTCTACCAGTGGCGGCAACGACACGGAACTCGGTTCCTTCCACGACAGCGGTACGGGGCGGGCGGTGCTGGGTAGGCGGTAATGCGCGAACGGCAATGCTCCCGCCGGCACAACACCGGGCCGACGCCCGCCGATTCCCATTCTGGCCCATCGGCCGACCGGTGCCGGCCCGACCTGTCCGGTGGCCCGCGCCCGCGATCACCAGGGCCGGCGGCTAGCTCGCGTTTCGCTGGTAGAAGGCCAGGTCCGGACCGTCGCCAGCCTGCTCGGCGCCCGGCGCATCGGTGGCGCCCCGCGGGTAGGGCCAGGGATTTGCCTGGCAGATCTGTCCCGAGACGGTCTTGTCGCCGATGGTCTGTTGCATCATCACCGGCGCCAAGCCGTCGGCAAGGCATTGGTGGGCGTGGTTGTGGCCCAGCGCATGACCGACCTCGTGGTTGACCGCGTACACCCGGTAGGTGGTCAGGTCGCTGGCATAGGCTTTGGCGCCGCGTACCCAGCGTGCGACGTTGAGAACCACCCGGCTGTCGCCACCGTCGTAACAGGACGTCTCGACCGGCAGGCTGTAGCCGCACAGCGCGCGCACGGTCATCGCCGACACCAGGCTCAGGTGAAAGTCCACCGGTCCGGAGTCGACTCGCTGCAATGCCTTCTGCCCGGTCGCGGTCCAGGACCGCGGGTCGCTCAGGGCGCTCATCACGGTCGCCGCGAACGCCTTGAGGTCGACCCCGGTGACCCCGTTCTCCACCTCGATCGAGAACCGGTACAGCTGGCCCTTGCCGATCACCGCCGAGTGGCCGGGGATGGTGGAGTAGGTGCCCTTGCCGGTCTGGGTGTAGGACGGGCCGGGCGGCAGCGCGAGCGCGGGCAACCCGGCGGTGATCGCGCCGGCCCCGGGGGTGTCGACCTTGAGCTGGCCGGTGGACGGCGCCTGCGGCGGCCCGGGGTCAGCGGCCTGGTTCGAGGCGGTGCGCGCGGTGCTGGCCCCGATCGCGGCCCTGAGCTTCGGCGAGGTGGCGGAGAACAACGCCAGCACAGTGACCACCGCCAGCACCGGCAGGGCGTAGGCCCGCAAGCCGTAGCGATGGGCGAAGGAGCGCCAGCGCGATCCGGCGGCACGGTCCGGCGGCGGTCCGGCGGGGCCGGCCGGCGGCCGCGCGCGGGGCGGGGCGCTCGGTCTGCTCACCTACGTCAGCGTGCCACATCCGCCCCGGTTCGGACGTCATTTGCCCGCGACACCAGCGCCAGGATGGCCCGGGCGGTGGTCCTCGGATCCTCCAGCTGGGCGGTGTGACCGATGTCTTCGAGCACCAGCAGCCGGGCGTCGGGCAACGTGGTCGCCACCCGCGGCGCGTTGCTCACGTCGACCAGCTTGTCCCGATCACCCCAGATCACGACTGCCGGCGCGTCGACCTCCGACATCGCATGCCAGGCAGAACGGCTGCCGGTCATCAGGTAGCTGCGGATCAGGCCGCGCAATGACTTCATCAGCGCGTCCCCGGACCAGGCGTAGCCGCGGCGCAGTTCCACGTCCGCGATCGCCTCGGCGAGCCGGTTGGGCGGCACTCGCTCCGGATGGGCGAAGCAGAGGTTGATCAGCGCGCGGGCACGTCGCTCCGGCGGGCTCTGGTCCAGCCTGGCCAGCGCCCGGCTGCCCACCCCGGGCACCAACAGCAGCGGCAGCATCATGTCCGAGCCCTTGCGCGGGCGCAGGTCAGGCACCGCAGGCGAGATCAGGCTCAGCGAGCGCACCAGGTCCGGACGGCGGGCGGCCAGCTGAATCGAGATCGCCCCGCCCATCGAGTTGCCGACCAGGTGCACGGGGCCGCGGCCCGACTGCTCCAGGTAGCTGATCACCAGGCGGGTGTGGGCGGCTATCGAGTAGTCGGAGTTCGCCGGTGGCCCGGATCGGCCGAAGCCGGGTAGGTCGATGGCGTGCGCGTCCAGCCAGGGCGAGAGCAGGTCGGCCAGGTCGGTGAAGTTGGTCGATGCGCCGCCGAGGCCGTGGACGTAGAGCGCCGGCTCGGCGGCAGGGTTGGCCGAGGGCGTACGGCGCACGTTGACCCGGGTGGATCCAACCGCCACCTCGGTACCGGGCCAGGGCTCTCGGGACGGGTTCACCTCGGCCAGCGCGAAGTCGGTGGCCGAGGCCAGTTCGGCGATCCGCGGGCTGGTTTGCCGGGCCCGGGAGAACGGTTTGGTCACCAGCACACGTTACCCGCCCGTAGCCTGCGGGTGCGGCGCGCGGCCCGATCTCGGACCGAGCCGACTACCCACCGGTAAGATCTGCAGCTCCACCGTGCGCTGCGCCAGAAGGGTCCTGATGGCCGACACCTTAGATGCTTCTCGCGGAGCAGATGCTTCTCGCGGAGCAGATGCTTCTCGCGGAGCCCGCCTGCCCCGGTCCGCTCGGCGCAAGCAGCTGCTCGCCGCGGCCCAGGAGGTGTTCGTCAACAACGGCTACCACGCCGCCGCGATGGACGACATCGCCGTCCGGGCCGGGGTTTCCAAGCCGGTGCTGTACCAACACTTTCCCGGCAAGCTCGATCTCTACCTGGCGCTACTGGACACCCACGCCGAGGACGTGCTGGACCGGGTTCGCCGGGCGCTGGCCGAGACCGACGACAACCGGGTCCGGGTGCACAACGTGCTCACCGCCTACTTCGACTTCGTCGACGGCGAGGATCGCGGCGACTCCGGGGCATTCCGGCTGATCTTCGAGTCCGACCTGGGCAACGAGCCTGCGGTGCGCGAGCGGGTTGACCGGGTGTCGCGCCTGACCATGCAGGCGGTCGCCGACACGGTGGCCGCCGACACCGGCCTGGGCCGGGCGCAGGCCGAGTTGCTGTCGGTGGCCCTGACCGGGGCGGCCCAGATGACCGCGACCTGGTGGCTGGACGCCGACCGTCCGATCTCCAAGGCCGAGGCCGTCCGGTTGCTGGAGACCTTGCAGTGGCGGGGCATCTCGCACTTCCCGCTGCAAGGCGGCGGCTGAGCCGTCAGCCGGTCAGCCGGCTGTCGTTCGCTCACAGCGCAGCGGCCGGTCGGTGGGTCGGGCTGCCCGGTCGGCTAGCGTGAACTCACCCGGCCGGACGGCTCGGGTAAGCGGTGAGAACATGGAGGACTGCTCGTGGAGGTCAAGATCGGCGTACTGCACACGCCTCGCGAGATCACGCTGGAGAGCACCCAGACTCCGGACGAGGTCGAGGAACTGGTCGCCGCGGCACTCAAGAGCGTGGACGGTCAGCTGGCACTCACCGACGAGCGCGGTCGCAAGGTCATCGTGCCGGCCAACCTGGTCGCCTACATCGAGATCGCCCAGGCCGACACCCGCCGGGTCGGCTTCTCCAGCTGAAGCCTAGCCGCCTTGGCTGAGGCACAGCCGCCGCCTGAGGCACAACACGTCCGGCCGACGTGCGATCGCCTTAGTTGAACAGCCCGATCGCCGTCATCCGGGCCACGTGCCGGTCGGTGATCCGCTCGGTCAGCTGGCTGATCCCGGTCAGGTCACCGGCGCCGCCCACGATCAGCATCGCCAGTGCATCGCGCTCAGCGGCCACCCGCTGGGCCTGGCTGATCGCCTCGCCGACCAGCCGGCGACCCCACAGCGACAGCCGGGAGGCCGCGGTCGGATCGAGGCTGATCAGGTTGCCCACCTCGCGGATCGCGAAGGCCGAGTTGCCGGAGTCCGCCAGCGCCTCGGTGACCAGCGCCCGGGTCGGCTCGTCGACGTATTCGGCCACCTCGCGGTAGAAGTCGGCGGCCAGGCCGTCGCCGACATAGGCCTTGACCAGTGCCTCGCCCCAGGTGCTGGGTTCGGTACGACCGTGAAAGGTCTCCACCGCCTCGATGAACGGCGCCATCGCATGCTGCGGGTCAGCCCCCAGCTCGGCTATCCGGTTCACCAGCTTGCGGTAGTGGCCCATCTCCACCGCGGCCACCTCCGACAGCGCCGCGCGCAGGGCGGTGCTCGGCGCCATCCGGGCGTCGGCCGCCATCCGATCGAAGGCGCTCAGCTCGCCGTAGGCAAGCACCCCCAGCAAGTCGATAACGGCCGCCTGGTCGGGCTGGTCGAAGCCGGTCATGGGCCGCCGAATTCCTCTCCTGGTGCCAGCTCTGTCGAGCTACCGTAGCCCGGATCCGGCGCGCCGGTGGGCGGTGCCGGCCCGCTTGGCCAGCGTTGCCGGCCCGGCGCGGTTAGACTGAGGTCCGAGGCCCGGGCTCGTCGGCGACAATATCGGACAAGTAACCCTCCAGCCCGCCTTACCGTCCTAGCGGGTGTCTGCCGCGCCGGTGGCCAGTAGCGATGGCCCCGCCACAGGTGCCCACGAATCGATGCGCACCGTACGCGGAAGTGGAAACCCTATGACTGACGCTGTCACCAGCGAACCTGCCGCCGACCATCCGGTCGAGGCCGTCCTGATCGATCCCGCCCCGTTGGCCGCGCACGCGCCGGTCAAGCCGGACAGCCCGCTGTTCTCCGATTTCGCGATCAAGCCCGAGATCATCGAGGCGCTCAGGTCGGTCGGTATCGAGCACACCTTCGCGATCCAGGAACTGACCCTGCCGATCGCGCTGGCAGGTGCCGACCTGATCGGGCAGGCCCGCACAGGCACCGGAAAGACCCTCGGCTTCGGCGTTCCGCTGCTCAACCGGCTCGAACTGCCCACCGTCAAGGGTGCCGCTCCGCAGGCGCTGGTCATCGCGCCGACCCGCGAACTGGCCGTCCAGGTCGCGGGCGACCTGACCACCGCGGGCAAGCAGCTCGGCGCCCGGGTCGTCACCATCTACGGTGGCCGGGCCTACGAGCCGCAGGTCGAGGCGCTCAAGTCCGGCTGCGAGGTGGTGGTCGGCACCCCGGGCCGGCTGCTTGACCTGTCGCAGCAGGGCCACCTGAACCTCGGCCACGTCCGCTGCCTGGTGCTCGACGAGGCCGACGAGATGCTCGATCTGGGCTTCCTGCCCGACATCGAGAAGCTGATGTCGCAGCTGCCGAGCGGACGCCAGACCATGCTGTTCTCGGCCACCATGCCCGGACCGATCGTTTCGCTGGCCAGGCAGTTCCTCAACCAGCCGATCCAGATCCGGGCCGAGTCCGACACCCACATCCCGGCCACCGAGCACGTGGAGCAGTTCGCCTACCGGGCGCACGCGATGGACAAGGCCGAGATGCTGGCCCGGATCCTGCAGGCCAACGGCCGCGGTCTGAGCCTGATCTTCACCCGTACCAAGCGAACCGCGCAGAAGGTCGCCGACGATCTGATCGAGCGCGGCTTCGCGGCCGGCGCCGTGCACGGTGACCTGAGCCAGGGCGCCCGCGAGCAGGCACTGCGTGCGTTCCGGACCGGCAAGGTGGACGTGCTGGTGGCCACCGACGTGGCGGCCCGCGGCCTGGACATCGACGATGTCACCCACGTCATCAACTACCAGTGTCCCGAAGACGCGATGAACTACGTGCACCGGATCGGTCGGACCGCCCGGGCCGGCAAGTCGGGGGTCTCGGTGACCTTCGTCGACTGGGACGACCTGGCCAAGTGGAAGCTGATCTGCGACAGCCTGAACCTGCCGTTCCACGAGCCGCCCGAGACCTACTCCAACTCACCGCACCTGTTCCTCGAACTCGACATCCCGCAGGGCACCAAGAGCGTGCTGCCGCGCGCCTCACGCACCCGGGCCGGCCTGGCGGCCGAGGCGGTCGAGGATCTCGGCGGCCGGGAGAGAAAGCGACCGAGCGGCCAGGCCGGCCGGGGCTCCTCCGGCGGGCGCGGTTCCACGGG
>JBPCPA010000183.1:0-4063 GCA_050999655.1 Jatrophihabitans sp. | reverse complement strand
GGTCGCCAGGCAGCCGGTGGTGGGCTCGCTGAACCACACCTCGGCCAGGTCATCGGCCGGGTCGTCGGCGGCCTCGCCGGCCGGATCGTCTGACTGATCGTCTGACTGATCGTCTGACTGATCCTCGGCCAGGTCGTCGGCCAGTTGGTTGCCCTCGGTTCCGGCCGCGCTCGCGGTCCAGGCCGCGGTCACCGTCCACTGCCGCCGAATGAGCCAGTGCAGCAAGTCGAACAAGTGCACTCCGAGGTCGCCGAGCGCGCCGCCACCGGCCGACAGCTCGCGCCGCCAGCCCCAGGACGGGTCCTGGTCGCGGAAGAAGTCATGGTGAAAGCTGGCGTGCACCCGTAACAGCCGGCCGAGGGTGTCGGTCTCCAGCAGCGCGCGAAGCTGCTGGAACGCCGGGTGCATCCGCCACTGGAAGTTCAGCGCGCAGCGGCCGGGGTGCTCGGCGGCCAGCCCGACCAGGCCGCGGCCGGCGGCCAGCGAGCTGCTCAGCGGTTTGTCCATGAACACCCGCGAGCCGGCCTTCAGGGCGGCCGCCACCAGCGCCTGTCGGGTGTCTGGTGGGGTGACGATGACCACGAGTTCGATATCGCGCCCGGCCAGCACCGCCTGCGGATCGTCGCTGATCCGGTCGATGCCGTAGCGCGCCGCCAGCTCGGCGGCACGCTCTGCCCGGTGGTGAAAGCAGAGGGTGTCGATCGTCAGCTCCGGATGCCCGGAAATCCAATTCAGGTGCTGGGCACCAAATCCGCAGCCGATGACAGCTACCCGCATCATGACCTCATTTGCAGCGTATGCCGCATCGATTGATAATTCTTGTCCTATTCGTCCAAACTATTGCTTGCGCGAATATTCCACACGGAACGGGTTTGAGCAAGGAAATGTCCGACACGCCAGCACGCCACATACACGCCGGTCGGCGGCCCGCGCAATCATTAGGTTGCTGATCTGTTCAAGCCCCGGCGATCGGTCTATCGTCCATTCCATTCGTCACCCCAGGGGGCCCGAGATGGCTGCAAAGTTCGAGGTTTACCGGGACAAGGCAGAGGAATACCGCTGGCGGCTGAAGTCCGGTAACGGCCAGGTGATCGCGAACGGCGGCGAGGGCTACACGTCCAAGGCGGGTTGTGAGAATGGCATCGCCGCGGTCAAGAGCGATGCCGGCTCGGCCCCGGTGGTCGAGGTATAGCGGCTGCTGCCGTTCGGCACCCCGGCTCGGGAACGCCCCGATCAGGGTGCGGGCTATCTCGACCCGTCGGGTGCCTCGAATCGCACCGGCGCCTCGAAGTTGGCCCGGCGGGCGGCGCGGCGAAAGGCCACCAGGGTGGCCGGTCCCGCCAGCAGGATGCAGATGAAGTTCGTGACCGCCCGGCCGGTGTCCCAGCCGAGCGAGGTAGTCGCGTCGAAGACCAGGTAGCGGTGCCACTGCTCGGTGAACGGCAACCCGGGCAGGTAGGCGATCGAGCTGTTCGGGTCCAGCGAGAACGGCCAGAACGACAGGTTCAGCAAGAACCCGAACAGGTAGCCCGACAGGGCCCCGTAGCCAGCCAGCAGCAGGATCTCAGCCCGGCCGCGGGCCCGGGGCAGCAATCCGGCCAGCAGGCCGACGAAGGCGCAGCCGAACATCTGGTAGGGCATCCACGGCCCGACACCGCCGGTGATCAGCGCCGAGGCGAACAGCGAACTGCACCCGAGCGCGAAGCCGAAGCCGGGACCGAACACCCGACCGGCCAGCACCAGGATGAAGAACACCGTTTCCACACCGGCGGTTCCGGCACCGAGCGGGCGCAGCGCGGCGGTCACCGCCGACAGCACCCCGAGCATCGCCAGCGCCTTGGAGTCGATGCCACCATCGGCGATCTCGGCGAAGACCACAGCCAGCACCAGGATCAGCAGCATGCCGAAGATCAGCGGTGGCGCGTAGGACGAGCCGAACCTGCCCGGCGCCATCACGAACGGCCAGACGAAGGCAACCAGGCCGACCAGGGACGCCAGCGTGAGCGCGATCATGGCTCGCGGACGTAGCCGGACCGCCGGCCGACCCCGAGCGGGCGCGCCGGTCAGGCCGGTCATCCCGAGGCTCCCGGGGCTCCGGCCAGCGCACCGGCCACCTGCGCCACGGTCAGGTACTCCAGCGGTGCCAGGATCTTCGCGGTCTGCGGCGCGAAGGCCGGCGAGGCCACGATCACCTCGGTGGTCGGACCGTCGGCCACCACATCGCCGTCGGCCAGCACCACGACCCGGTCGGCCGAACCTGCCACGAACTCGACATCGTGGGTCGAGATGACGATGCTGCGGCCCTGTTCGGCCAGCAGTTCCACGATCCGTCCCAGCGCCTGCTTGGCCTGGTAGTCCAGCCCGCGGGTCGGCTCGTCGAGCAGCACGATGGCCGGTGCCGCGGCCAACTGGACGGCCAGCACCAGGGCCAACTTCTGGCCTTCGGACAGGTCGCGGGGATTGCTGGCATCCTCGATCCCGGGCGCCAGCTGATCGAGGATCTGGCGGGCGGACTGGTTGCCGGCCAACCCCGATTCCTGGTCGGCCTGCGCCAGTTCGGCGGCGACGGTGTCCAGGTAGAGCAGGTCGGTCGGCGTCTGCGGCACCAGGCCGACCAGCCGCCTGGCCTGGCTGGCGGTCAGCCTCTTCGGGTCCGGGCCGGCGTGACCGGTGGCCATCGTGCTGTCGCGCACCTCGACGGTGCCGCCCTGGCGCGGCCCGGAGCCCTGCAGCGCCCACAGCAGGGACGACTTGCCCGAGCCGTTGCGGCCCATCAGCGCGGTGACCTGCCCGGCGACCAGGGTCAGGTCGAGCTCGCGGACCGCGGTCACCTCGCCGTAGCGGACCAGCAGCCGGCGCGCTGTCAACACGGTTCTACCTTGTGCGAACGAGGTGATCGCCGCCGGCAGGATCCGGCCGGCCAGCTCGGCGCGCAGCGGCCCGGCCGCCCGGCGGGCATCGCGTACCGACATCGGCAGCGGTTGCCAGCCGGCCAACCGGCCGAGCTGCACCACCGGCGGCGCGACCCGCGAGGTGCGAAACACCTCGGCCGGCGTCCCGTCCCGGACGCTGCCGTCACCGCTGAGGTAGAGCACCCGGTCGGCGTACTGCACCACCCGTTCCAGCCGGTGCTCGGCCAGCAGCACGGTCACCCCCAGGTCGTGCACCAGCCGGGTAATGGCGGCCAGCACCTCTTCGGCCGCGGTCGGGTCCAGCGCCGAGGTGGGCTCGTCCAGCACCAGGATCCGCGGATGTGCTGTCAGCACCGAGCCGATCGCCACCCGCTGCTGCTGGCCGCCGGACAGCTCGTGCAGGGCCCGGTGGCGCAGGTCGGCCAGGCCGAGCAGGTCGAGCGTCTCCTCGACCCGCTTGCGCATCACCGGCGGCGGCACCGCCAGCTGCTCCATGCCGTAGGCGAGCTCCTCCTCGACGGTGTCGGTGACGAAGGAGGCCAGCGGATCCTGGCCCACGACGCCGACGAGATCGGCGAGCTCGCGCGGCGGATGGTCGGCGGTCGAGCGCCCGTCGACGCGCACGGTCCCGGCGAGCGTGCCGCCGGTGAAGTGCGGGACGAGACCGTTGATAGCCCCGAGCAGGGTGGACTTCCCGGCCCCGGTGCGGCCGACGACGAGGCAGAGCTCGCCCTCGTCCACCCGCAGGTCGACATCACGCAGCACGGGCCGCTCGACGCCGGCATAGGTGATCGTCACCCGGTCGAAGTCGATCATCGCTCGCTCCGCAAGCGTCGCTCGGTGATCATGCCGGCACCCGCTCGGGGTCGGCTGTCTTGGCCGCAGTCGCGCTCGGACGTTGCGCCGGGCGACGGCGGACCGCCGGCGGTGCGCACATCGCGGCGGCTCCGGCGAGCAGGATGCCGAGTACCGGCGCCATCGGCAGGTCGGGCCACGTGAGTGGGTACAGCGACGGGTTCAGGTCCGTGACGTCGTACCCGGCGCGCAGGAACATCGTCACCGCACAGAGCACCCCGCCGCCGGCGACGATCCACTCCGGCGCGCGCCAGGGGTCTGGCCGGTACGCGCTGCGGTGCACCCGGCGTCCGCCG
>JBPCPA010000152.1:0-5896 GCA_050999655.1 Jatrophihabitans sp. | reverse complement strand
GACCCGGTCGGCCGCCTCCAGCAGCAGCACCTCGACGTCCGGCCGGCGGCGGGCCAGGCGGTCGGCCGCGGCCAGGCCGGCGAGGCCGCCGCCGACCACCACCACCCGCACCGGATCGGCCATAACTACAGCGAATGGACGAGCTCGACGATCCGGGTGAGCACCGCCGGGTCGGTGTCCGGCGGCACACCGTGGCCGAGGTTGAAGATGTGGCCAGGTGCCCGCCGGCCCTCGGCCACGATCCGCCGGACCGCCGCCTCGACCACCGCCCAGTCCGCCAGCAGCAAGGCAGGATCGAGGTTGCCCTGCACGGCGGTGTGGCCGCCGATCCGCTCGGCTGCCACATCCAGCGGGGTCCGCCAGTCCACCCCGACCACCGAGGCGCCGGCACTGCGCATCAGGTCCAGCAACTCGGCGGTGCCCACCCCGAAATGGATCTTGGGGATCGGGTAGCCCACCAGGCCGGCGAACACGTCCCGCGAGTGCGGCAGCACGAACTCGGCATAGTCGGCCGCCGACAGACCGCCGGCCCACGAGTCGAGCAGTTGCACCGCGCTGGCGCCGGCCTCGATCTGCACGCTCAGGAACGCCGCCGACAGCTGGGCCAGCCGGTCGAGCAGGCCATGCCACAGGCCCGGCTGCGAGTGCATCAGCGCCTTCGTCCGGGCGTGGTCCTTGGACGGCCCGCCCTCGATCAGGTAGCTGGCCAGCGTGTAGGGCGCGCCGGCAAAGCCGATCAACGGGATGTCGCCGAGTTCGGCCACCAGCTGCCGCACCGCGATGGCGATATCGGGCACGTCGCCGACGCCCAGATCGCGGATCCGGGCCAGGTCGGCCTCGGTCCGCACCGGCTGCGCGACGACCGGGCCGACGCCGGGAACGATCTCGATGTCCAGGCCGGCGGCCACCAGCGGGACGACGATGTCGGAGAACAGGATCGCGGCGTCCACCCGGTGCCGCCGGACCGGTTGCAGGGTGATCTCGGTGACCAGATCCGGCGTGCGGCAGGCGGTCAGCATCGACGTGCCGGCCCGCAGTTCGCGGTATTCCGGCAGCGAACGGCCGGCTTGGCGCATGAACCAGACCGGCGGGTGCTGGACCGGCTCGCCAGCGGCGGCCCGCAGCAGCAGCGGTCGGTGGGCGGTGGTGGTCCGGCCGGGATTTTCTGTCGCAGTCATCGCAGATCATCGTCGCACGAGAGGCCAGCGGCGCGCCTTCGACGGTGCGCGCTACGCCCGTGCGAAGTTCATCCGAGCGCATACTGGTACTCGGAAGGGACCTGTCCACATGTTGCCCGAAACCGGCATTCCCGCCGACGGCCGGGCCGCCTCCGACGGCGGCCCCGATGCCGACGCGGTACCCAGCAGCGCCCCGGAAGCGTTCCGCACCGCCGTCAGCACCCTGCTGACCACCACCGTCCGGCCCGAAGCCCGGGTGGAGCGGATCCGGCCGCCGCAGCGGCTGGCCCCGTGGTCCTTCGCGGTGGCGATCGATATCAGCACCGCCAGCGCGCCGGACTGCGCCACCGGACGGCTGGTAGTGCTGTATGACCCGGACGGCGCCGAGGCCTGGGACGGCGAGCTGCGCCTGGTGGCCTACGCCCAGGCCGACCTGGCCGCCGACATGGCCGGTGACCCGCTACTGCCGGCGGTCGGCTGGAGCTGGCTGGTCGAATCGCTGCACCAGCGCTCGGCCGGCCACGTCGCGGTCGGCGGCACCGTCACCCAGACCACCTCGACCCGGTTCGGCGACGTGCACGGCCCGAGCAGCAACACCCAGCTGGAACTGCGCGGCTCGTGGACCGCCACCGACAATGACCTGTCCCCGCACCTGCGCGCCTTCGTCGACCTGCTGTGCACGTCCGCCGGCCTTCCCCCGGAAGGCGTGGCCGTTCTCGGTGAGCGCTGACGGATCCGCGGGCACGCGACAGGTCGGGGACGACGCCGCGCAACCGAGCGACCAGGCCCGGCCCGAACCGGTCGTCGAGCAGTTGCGCGCACCGCGCGAAGGCACCCCGGCACCTCTGCGGACAGCCGCCGAGCTCGCCGCGGCCGCGGCCCGGCTGGCTGGCGGCACCGGCCCGGTGGCCATCGACGCCGAGCGCGCATCGGGTTACCGGTACAGCCAGCGGGCCTATCTGGTGCAGCTACGCCGGGCCGGCGCCGGGACGGTGTTGATCGATCCGATCGAGCTGCCCGATCTCAGCTCGATCGACGCCGCGCTGGCGGACGCGGAATGGATCCTGCACGCAGCCACCCAGGACCTGCCGTGCCTGGCGGAGTTGGGCATGAGCCCGCGCCGGCTGTTCGACACCGAACTGGTCGGCCGGTTGCTCGGCTCGGAACGCGTCGCGCTGGGCACCATGCTCGAGCAGTATCTCGGCATCTCGCTGGAGAAGGGCCATTCGGCGGCGGACTGGTCCACCCGGCCGCTGCCACACGACTGGCTGGTCTATGCCGCGCTGGACGTGGAGCTGCTGATCGAGCTGCGCGACGTGCTGCTGGTCGAGTTGCGCCAGGCCGGCAAGCTGGCCTGGGCCGAGCAGGAGTGCGAGGCTATCCTGCACGCCCCGCCGGCCCCACCCCGGGCCGACCCCTGGCGGCGCACGTCGGGCATTCACGGCTTGCGCAACCGGCGCCAGCTCGCGCTCGTCCGGTCGCTGTGGCAGGCCCGCGACCGCTTGGCGGCCGAGCGGGACGTGGCACCCGGCCGGACGCTGCCGGACGCTGCCATCATCGCGGCGGTCAGGTCCAACCCGCAGCAGGAGACCGACCTGTCGGCGCTGGACGTCTTTCACGGCCCGCGGCAGCGACGCCTGGCCGGGTACTGGTTCGGCGCGCTGGCCGAGGGACGCGCGGTGGCCGAGGACGACCTGCCGCTGCTGTCCCAGGGCGCCGGCGATCCGGACGCGATGCCCGCCCAGTCGCGATGGCGGGACAAGGATCCGGCCGCCGCGGTCCGGCTGGCGGCCTGCAAGGAGATCGTCGCGGCAGTGGCCGAGCAACAGCAGGTGGTCAGTCAGAACCTGATGGCCGGGGACGTGATCCGGCGGCTGGCCTGGCGCTCGGTCGACCCGCTGACCGAGGCCACCGTCCGGGATCGGCTGGCCGAACTCGGCGCCCGGGACTGGCAGGTCGGGTTGCTGGCCGCCGGTCTCACCGAGGCGCTGGCCACCCCGCTACCCAACGCCGAGGCGCTGGCCACCCCGCTACCCAACGCCGAATCGCCCGGCACCGAACCGCCCGGCACGCAATCCCCTGACATCGAAGCTTCCGCCACGGCCGAGCCCACCGAAGCCGGCTGAGCGATCGGAGCTCGCTGAGCGACCGCAACTCGCTGAGCGATCGGCTGGTCAGGCATCTCACAGCGCCGCTGGCCGCCGCATCGCCTGCTCGGCGCTACAGTTAAGTTACTCGCGGGTAACTCGGCCCTGTCGCCACCGGGCCGGCACGCAACCGCACGCAGTACGCATCGAGGGAGACGCCGTGACTTCATCCAGCGCCGCAGCCACCGCCCAGCGGCCGTCCCGTCCGGTCCGCGAGGTGGTCTTCGTCGACGGCCTGCGCACGCCGTTCGGCAAGGCGGGCAAGGGCATCTACGCCGAGACCCGCTCCGACGATCTGATCGTGGCGGTGATCCGCGAACTCGTCCGGCGCCACCCCGAGCTGCCGCCGGAGCGGATCGACGAGGTCGCGATCGCCGCGGCCACCCAGGTCGGCGACCAGGGCCTGACCATCGGCCGGGTCGCCTCGCTACTGGCCGGCCTGCCCAGCCCGGTGCCCGGCTATGCCATCGACCGGATGTGCGCCGGTGCTATGACGGCGGTGACCACCATTGCCGGCTCGATCGCCTTCGGCGCCTACGACGTCGCGATCGCCGGCGGGGTCGAGCACATGGGCCGGCACCCGATGGGCGAGGGCGCTGACCCCAACCCGCGTTTCCTCGCCGACAAGCTGGTTGGCCTTGACGCGCTGTCGATGGGCGCCACCGCCGAGAACCTGCACGACCGCTTTCCGCACCTGACCAGGCAGCGGGCCGACCGCTACGCCCTGCGCAGCCAGGAGAAGGTCGCCAAGGCATACGCCGAGGGCAAGATCCAGCCCGATCTGGTGCCGGTGGCGACCCGGTCGGCCGAGCTCGGTTGGGGCCTGGCCAGCAAGGACGAGCCACCCCGGCCGGGCACCACGCTGGAGGACCTGGCCGCGCTGAAGACCCCGTTCCGGTCGCACGGCCGGGTGACCGCGGGCAACGCAGCAGGCCTGAACGACGGTGCCACCGGCTGCATCCTGGCCAGCTCGCTGGCCGCCGACGAGCTGGGGCTGCCGGCCAAGATGCGGCTGGTCGGCTACGGCTTCGCCGGGGTCGATCCGGCCGTGATGGGGTTGGGTCCGATCCCGTCCACCGAACGGGCGCTGCGCTCCACCGGCCTGCGCATCGATGATATCGGGCTGTTCGAGTTGAACGAGGCTTTCGCCGTACAGGTACTGGCGTTTCTGGATCACTACGGCATCGATGACGACGACCCGCGGGTCAACCCCTACGGCGGCGCGATCGCGCTGGGCCACCCGCTCGCGGCTTCCGGCGTCCGGCTGATGATCCAGCTGGCCCGGCAGTTCGCCGAGCACCCGGAGGTGCGGTACGGGCTCACGGCGATGTGCGTGGGACTGGGCCAGGGCGGCACCGTGATCTGGGAGAACCCGAACTACAGCGAAGGAAATTAGAGATGGCCACCGCACCTGAGTTCGCCGACGAGGTCGTCACCCGCTCGCTGGTCCGCTACCTGGAGGTACCGGGCGTCGCCGGCGAGATCGCGCTGATCACCCTCGACAACGGCCACGATCACACCCGGCCGTCCACCTTCGGACCGGCCGGGCTGCAGTCGCTGTCTGACGCGCTGGACGACATCGAGGCCCGCCGGCCCAGGGTGAGCGCGCTGGCGATCACCGGCAAGCCGTTCATCTTCGCCGTCGGCGCCGACATCTCCGGGGTCGGCCTGGTCGCCGACCGGGAGCAGGCGCTGGGCATCGCCCAGGCCGGGCACCGGACGTTCCGCCGGATCAAGGACCTGGACGTGCCGAGCTTCGCCTTCGTCAACGGCGCGGTGCTGGGCGGTGGCCTGGAGGTTGCGCTGCACTGCGACTACCGGACGCTGTCATCCTCGGCGGCCGCCATCGCGTTTCCCGAATGCTTCCTGGGACTGGTGCCGGGCTGGGGTGGCACCCAGTTGCTGCCCAACCTGATCGGCGCCCGCGACGCGGTCCGGGTGATCGTGGAGAACCCGCTGAACCAGAACAAGATGCTCCGGCCGGCCCAGGCTGTGGAACTTGGCATCTTCGACGAACTGCTCGACTCGGCCGACTTTCTTGCCGAGTCGCTGCGCTGGGCGGCCAAGGTGCTCGACGGCTCGACGCCGATCCGGCGGCCCGAGCCGGACCGCGGCGCGGCCTGGGACGACGCGGTGGCCGCCGGCCGGGCGTTCGTCGACGCCAAGCTGCACGGCGGCGCGCCGGCGCCCTACCGCGCGCTGGAGCTCATCGCGCTGGCCAAGACCGCCGATTTCACCACCGGGACCGCCGCCGAGGACGAGGCGCTGGCCGAGCTGATCATGAGCGAAGAATTGCGCAGCGGCCTGTACGCCTTCGACCTGGTGAACAAGCGGGCCAAGCGGCCGGCCGGCGCCCCGGACAAGGCGCTGGCCCGCAAGATAACCAAGGTCGGCGTGGTAGGCGCCGGGCTGATGGCCAGCCAACTGGCGCTGCTGTTCGCCCGGCGGCTCGAGGTGCCGGTGGTGCTCACCGACCTCGACCAGGACCGGCTGGACAAGGGCGTTGCTTACGTCCACAATGACCTGGAGGCCCAGCTCGCCAAGGGCCGGCTTAGTCCGGACAAGGCCAAC
>JBPCPA010000018.1:0-5253 GCA_050999655.1 Jatrophihabitans sp. | reverse complement strand
CCCCCCCCTCCCTCCCCCCCCCCCCCCCCCCCCTGTCGCATGTCCGCCAGGGGTGTCGAGCGGCCGTCTCCCGATGCTGCGCGTACCTCCCTCGCTGGTGCGCGGGCCCCTCGTCGCGCCGCGATTCGCCTGGCGGGCACGGGTTGTAACGGCGCGGCAATCAGCGCGCAGAGGCGGGAATGGGAGCGGGCTCGGCGGGGTTGACCCGTTTCAGTATCCTTATCTCTTCACCGCCCATAGGAATTACAGACTCACTGGAGGTAGTCGACATGCTGAACGCCCGTTCGTATCGCGCCAGGAGCGCGGTGCTGCTGACCGTGGCCGGACTCGCCGCGATCGGCCTGACGGGTTGTTCGTCGTCCTCGGCCGATTCCTCGAGTGGATCGAGCAAGGTCTCGATCGTGGCCTACTCGGTGCCCAAGCCGGCCTATGACGCCCTCGAAGCCGCCTTCGCCAAGACCGCCCAGGGCAAGGGCGCCGGCTTCGCCGCGTCCTACGGGCCCAGTGGCGACCAGAGCCGGGCGGTGGCCAACGGGCAGAAGGCCGACTACGTGGCGTTCTCGATCCTTCCCGACCTCACCAAGCTGGTGCCGGCCTTCGTGGCGACCGGCTGGGATTCCGGCCCGACCAAGGGGCTGGTGTCGGACTCGGTGGTGGTGATCGCGGTGCGCAGGGGCAACCCGAAGCACATCAGCGGGTGGGCCGACATCGTCAAGCCCGGCGTCAAGATCGTCACGCCCGACCCTGGCTCGTCCGGTTCGGCCAAGTGGAACCTGCTCGCGGCCTTCGCGCACGGCTACATCAACGGCGGCGGCGAGTCCGGCGGCGAGGCGTACCTGAAGCAGTTCGCGGCCAACATCGTGAGCAAGCCGTCCAGCGGCGCGAATGCCACCCAGACCTTTCTGTCCGGCACCGGTGACGTGCTCATCTCCTACGAGAACGAGGCGATCGGCGCGCGACAGAAGGGCCAGTCCCTGGACTATGTGGTTCCCGATGACAGCTTCCTGATCGAGAACCCGGCCGCGGTGACCAAGAAGGCCCCGCAGGCGGCCAGGGACTTCCTGAGCTTCGTGCAGAGCGCCGCGGGGCAGCAGGTCTTTGCGATCAAGGGTTACCGGCCGGTGCTGGCAGGCGTCCCGGTCGGCACCGTGCCGGGCGCCAACGACCCGAACAACCCGTTTCCGACGGTGAAAACCCTGACGACGGTCGCCGAGCTCGGCGGCTGGAGCAGTGTGAACACCAAATACTTCGACAAGGCCAACGGCATCGTCACCACGATCCTGAAAAGCGCCGGGTGAGCGCTGACACGGTGCTGGCCCCTCCGCGGCAGCCGTCGCGGGGGGCCGGCCGGTCGGCCGATCCCGGCCAGCAACGACTGGGCCTGGTGTCAGGTACCGGCCTCGGGGTGGCGGTGCTGTGGTTGAGCCTGCTGGTGCTGTTGCCGCTGGCCGCCGTGGTGGTCAAGGGCACCGGTGACGGCTGGTCCGGCTTCGGCAACGCCCTGACCGACCGCGAGGCCTTCACCGCGATCCGGCTGACCCTGCTGTGCTCGCTGGGTGTCAGCGTGGTCAACGCGGTGATGGGCACGGTGATCGCCTGGGTACTGGTTCGCGATGACTTCGTCGGCAAGCGGCTGCTCGAGATCCTGATCGACATCCCGTTCGCGCTTCCCACCATCGTGGCCGGCCTGGTGCTGCTCAGCCTCTACGGGCAGCAGAGCCCGATCGGCATCAATGCCTACGGCAGCAAGCCCGGCATCCTGCTGGCCCTGCTGTTCGTCACGCTGCCGTTCGTGGTGCGCACCGTCCAGCCGGTGTTGCTGGCGCTGGAAACCGACGCCGAGGAGGCCGCCCGCTCGCTCGGTGCCAACCCGATCACCACCTTCCGCCGGATCGTGCTGCCGGCGTTGCTGCCGGCGATCGTCTCCGGTGCGGCGCTGGCCTTCGGCCGGGCGATGGGGGAGTACGGCTCGGTGGTGCTCATCTCGGGGCAGTTGCAGTACCGCACCGAAGTCGCTTCGAGCTACATCTACAAGCAGGTGCAGGACGACGACCTGGCTGGCGCGGCGGCGACCGCGGTGGTGCTGCTGGTGATCAGCATGCTGGTGATCGTGCTGCTCGGCGGCCTGCAACGATGGGCGGCCCGCCGTGGCTAGCGGGGGCGGCCTGGCGGCCTCGAGCAGGTCGCGCTGGCTGCTCCGGCTGCTGGCGGTGGGCTACGTCGGCGTGCTGGTGGTGCTGCCGCTGAGTGTGGTGCTCTGGCGGACGCTCCAGCAGGGTGGCTCGACATTCGTGAGCGCGGTGACCAGCGCCGAGGCGGTGCACGCCTACCGGCTGACCGCCGAGGTGGCCGGCGCCGCGGTACTGCTCAATACCGTGTTCGGCGTCGGCGTGGCGCTGCTACTTGCGCGGTTCCGCTTTCCTGGCAAGGGTGTTCTCAACGCCATCATCGACCTGCCGGTGTCGGTGTCACCGATCGTGGTCGGGCTGGCGCTGATCCTGGTGTTCGGCTGGCAGACCGGCTGGTTCGGCCCGGCGTTGCAGCAGGCCGGCTGGCAGGTGATCTTCGCGACCCCGGGCATGGTGCTGGCCACCGCCTTCGTGTCGTTGCCGCTGGTGGTGCGCGAAGTGCTGCCGGTGCTGACCGAGACCGGCCTGGAGCAGGAGCAGGCCGCCCGATCCCTCGGCGCCGGTGCGTTGCAGCGGTTGCGCCGGATCACGCTGCCGACCATCAAGTGGGCGCTGGCCTACGGCGTGGTGCTGAGCGTCGCCCGGTGCCTTGGCGAGTTCGGCGCGGTCCGGGTGGTGTCCGGGGACGTGGTCGGGCAGACCCAGACCGTGACGCTGCTGGTCGATGGCCGGGCCGAGCAGTTCGAGCCCGGGGCCTACCAGCTGTCGGTGGTGCTGATCGCCGTCGCCGCCCTGTGCATCGTGGCAATCTCGCTGATCCGACCGAAGGAAGGTAGCTGATGGGAATCGCGGTTGTGGGCATCGTCAAGCGGTTCGGCAGCTTCGTCGCGCTCGATGACGTGAGCCTGGACGTCGGCAGCGGCCAGCTGACCGCACTGCTCGGCCCGAGCGGTGGCGGTAAGTCGACGCTGCTGCGGATCATCGGCGGCCTGGAGGACGCCGACTCGGGCTCGGTGATCATCGACGGTGTCGAGGCCAGCGGCATCCCGGCCCAGCGGCGCAACGTGGGCTTCGTGTTCCAGCACTACGCGGCCTTCAAACACCTGTCGGTGTACCGCAATGTCGCCTTCGGCCTGGAGATTCGCAAGCGGCCCAAGGCCGAGATCCGCCGCCGGGTGGCTGAGCTGCTCGACCTGGTCCACCTGTCCCAGTTCGCTGACCGGCTGCCCTCGGAGCTGTCCGGTGGCCAGCGGCAACGGATGGCACTGGCCCGGGCGCTGGCCGTGGAGCCGAAGGTGCTGCTGCTCGACGAGCCGTTCGGCGCGCTGGACGCCCAGGTCCGCAAGGAGTTGCGCGAATGGTTGCGCCGGTTGCACGACGAGGTGCAGGTGACCACCGTGTTCGTCACCCACGACCAGGAGGAGGCACTGGAGGTGGCCGACTCGCTGGTGGTGATCAACCACGGCCGGGTCGAGCAGGTCGGCAGCCCGAACGAGCTCTATGACCACCCGGCCAACGACTTCGTGATGGGCTTTCTCGGCCCCGTCACCCGGCTGGGCGGGGCGCTGGTGCGCCCGCACGACATCGAGGTGCTCGCCGACGCCCGGGACGCGGCGGTGCCGGCCACCGTGACCCGGCTGGTGCGACTCGGCTTCGAGGTGCGGGCCGAGCTGGACACCGCCTTCGGCCTGAGCTGGGACCAGCTCACCCGGGGTCAGGCCGAAGCCCTGGCGCTGGCCCCCGGCAGCGCCGTCTGGCTGCGCCGCGCCGAATTCGGCGCCTCGCTGGCGGTGGGCTGAGCGCGGCACGCTGAACCGGGCGGGTTTGCCGATATTCCCCCAGGAATTTGGGAGAATGCCGGGGTGGAGATCTCAGCGAAGAGTGACTACGCCGTCCGAGCGCTGCTGGCGCTGGCCGCGCAGGCCCCCGACCTGGTCAAGATCGATGTGGTGGTCGGCGAACAGCAACTGCCCCGCAAGTTCGTCGAGGCGATCCTGGGCGACCTGCGCCGGGCCGGTATCGTCCGATCGATGCGCGGCGCCGACGGCGGCTACGCGCTGGCCCGGCCGGCCACCGAGATCTCGATCGGCGCGGTGATCCGCGCGGTCGACGGCCCGCTGGCCGAAGTGCGGGGGCTCCGGCCGGAAGAGATGAACTCCCCCGGCCTGGCCGAGCACCTGCCGGGCCTGTGGGTGGCGGTGCGGGCCAGCCTGCGCAAGGTGCTGGACGAGACCTCGTTGCAGCAGCTGCTGACCGGCAAGCTGCCGCCGCACGTGCGCAAGATGGTGGACGACCCGCAGTCCTGGGCCCGCCGCACCCCGTGACCGGCGATGCGATCGGCCATCGAGCGCCGACCCGTCCGCGCCGGTGACCCGGCTGGAACTGGTGCAGGGCGACATCACCGACCAGGTGGTGGACGCCATCGTCAACGCTGCCAACTCCAGCCTGCTGGGCGGCGGCGGGGTGGACGGGGCGATTCACCGGCGGGGCGGCCCGGCGGTGCTGGCGGCCTGCCGGCAACTGCGCCGGACCCAGCCGTATCGCAACGGACTGCCGGCCGGCCAGGCGGTGGCCACCACCGCGGGCGAGCTGGCCGCCAGCTGGGTGATCCACACGGTCGGCCCGGTGTACTCCCAGGCCGAGGACCGGACCGGGCTGCTGCGTTCCTGCTACGCCGAGTCGCTGCGACTGGCCGGCGAACTCGGCGCCCGGACCGTCGCCTTTCCGCTGATCTCGGCCGGGGCATACCTGTGGCCGGTGGAGCAGGCGGTCCAGCTGGCCGGACAGAGCATCGAGGCGGCCGACTATGCCGGCACCGCCCGGCTGGTGCTCTGGACCGCGGAGCTGGCGGCCACGGCGCGCCGGCTGCTGGGTAGCGAATAGGCTGTCCTGGTGAGCTCACGCGCGTCGACCCGTACCCTGCCGGTGACCGGTGGCGGTCTGATCAGGCGGACGGTGCTGCCCGGCGGCCTGCGCATCGTCACCGAGTCGATGCCGGGGGTGCGCTCGGCCAGCGTGGGCATCTGGGTCGGCGTCGGCTCCCGGGACGAGGCGATCACGGTGGCCGGCTCCAGTCACTTTCTGGAACACCTGCTGTTCAAGGGCACCAGCAACCGCTCGGCGC
>JBPCPA010000229.1:0-9968 GCA_050999655.1 Jatrophihabitans sp. | reverse complement strand
GGCTTCGACCTGCTGGAGCTGCACTGCGCGCACGGCTACCTGCTGTCCTCGTTCATCTCACCGCTGACCAACCGGCGCACCGACCGCTACGGTGGCTCGCTGGACAACCGGTTGCGTTACCCGCTGGAGGTGTTCGCCGCCGTCCGAGCCCGCTGGCCGGCCGGCAAGCCGATGAGCGTGCGGATCTCGGCCACCGACTGGCACCGCGACGGCATCACCGCCGCCGACGCCGTCCGGATGGCACGGGCCTTCGGCGAGGTCGGCGCTGATGTCGTCGATGTCTCCACCGGCCAGGTCACCCCGGACGAGCGACCGGAGTTCGGCAGGTCCTACCAGACCCCGTTTGCCGACCGGATCCGTAACGAGACCGGCCTGGCCACCATCGGGGTCGGCATCATCTCCTCCTACGACGACGTGAACTCGATCGTGCTGGCCGGCCGCGCCGACCTGTGCGCGCTCGGGCGGGCACACCTCTATGACCCGAACTGGACGCTGCACGCCGCCGCCGAGCAGGACTATGCCGGGCCGGGCGCCCAGTGGCCGGTGTCGTGGCTGGCCGGCGCCCGCAAGCCGCAGGCCGGCCGGGCCGGTGAGGCCCGTCCCCGGCTGGACCTGATCCGCCGACCGGCCGGTGGCACCGCACACCGGCGCTGGCGACCGTCCGGCGGCTGAGGCTCAGCGACCGGGGCTCAGCGCCGCCGGCTGGGGCTCAGCGACCGGTCCAGCGCGGTGGCCGGCGCTCGTTGAAGGCCGCGTGGAATTCCGCGTGATCGCTGGTGGTCATCAGCAGCGCCTGGGTCATCGCGTCCAGTTCCATGGCGGCCGACAGCGGCAGGTCGAGCTCGCGGGTGAGCAGCGACTTGGTCTGGGCCAGCGCCAAGGTGGGACCGGCCGCCAGCCGCTGGGCGAGCTGCTGCACCGCCTCGGCCAGGTCGGCGTCGCCGACCAGCCTGCTGACCAGGCCGTAGCGATCGGCGGTGGCCGCGTCGATGGTGTCGCCGAGCATCAGCAGCTCGGTGGCCCGGCTCAGCCCGACCACCCGGGGCAGCAGGTAGGCCGCGCCCATGTCGCCACCGGACAGGCCCACCTTGGTGAACAGGAAGGCGAACCGGCCGGAGCTGCTGACCACCCGGAAGTCGGCGGCCAGCGCGATGACCGCCCCGGCGCCGGCCGCGATGCCGTGCACCGCGGCGATGATCGGAACCGGGCACTCCCGCATCGCGCGAATGGCGTCCCCGGTCATCTTGGTGAACCGCATGAGGTCGCCCGCGTCCATCTTCAACAGCTCGCCGATGATCTCGTTGACGTCGCCGCCACCGCAGAATCCCTTGCCCTCGCCGCGAATGACCAGCACCCGGACGTCGCGGTGATGGCCGATCTCCAGCAGCAGGTCGCGCAGGTCGGCGTAGCTCTGAAACGTCAGGGGGTTGAGCCGGTCCGGCCGGTTCAGGGTGAGGGTGGCGATGCCGTCCTCGACTTCGAACCGGAAGTGCCGCCAGTCGGTGGTCAGCGGCGCCGATGCCCGAAACCGGTAGTCCTCGCTCATCGGGTCGACTCCCCGCTCGTGGCCTCGCGGCCGATGATGGCGCGGCCGATGATGCCCCGCTGGATCTCGCTGGCACCCTCATAGATCCGCAACGAACGCACGTCACGATAGAGGTGTTCGAGCAGGTGCCCGCGCTGCAGTCCGGCCGCGCCATGCAGTTGCACCGCGCTGTCGACCACGAACTGGGCGGTCTCGGTGGCAAGCAGCTTGGCCATCGCCGCCCGGCTGCTGCGACCGGCCGGCTCGAAGCCGTCGTCGTAGGCCGTGGCGGTGGCATAGACCAGCAACCGGGCTGCCTCCAGCCTGCTGGCCATCTCGGCGACCAAGTGCGAGACGGCCTGCTGGTCACCGAGCCGGCCGCCGTGCACCCGCCGGGACCGCACCTGCGCCACGGTCGCATCCAGCGCGGCCTGGCCCATCCCCACCGCAAAGGCCCCGACGCTGGGACGGAACAGGTCCAGGGTGCGCATCGCGACCGCGAACCCGGCGTCGACCTCGCCGAGCACCGATTCCGGACCCACCCGGACCCGGTCGAAGTCGAGCCGGCCGATCGGATGCGGCGACAACAGTTCCAGATGCTCTCCACTCAGGCCGGCGCTGTCACCGGGCACCGCGAAGGCGGTGATACCGCGAGCCCGTGCGCCGGGCGTGGTACGGCCGAACACCGTGTAGATATCGGCATCCGGGGCGTTGGAGATCCAGGTCTTGGTGCCCGACAGCGACCACCCGTCGCTGTCGCGCTCGGCGCGCAACTGCAGGCCGGCGGCGTCTGATCTGGCCTCGGGCTCGGACAGCGCGAAGCCCGCGACCGCCTCGCCGGTGACCACCTGGGGCAGCCACTGCCGGATCAGCGCATCGCTGCCGGCCTGCAGGATCGGGTAACTGCCCAGTCCCTGTAGCGCAAGCGCGGTCTCAGCCTCGCCGCACACCCGGGCCAGCGACTCGCGCAGCAGGCAGAGCTTCATGGCCGCCGCGTCGCGCGGCGCAGCCTCCGGACTGCCACCGAACAGGTCCCGCAACAGGCCCAGCTCGCCGAGCGCGCGCAGTAGCGGCCGGTTCAGCCGGCCCGGCGTCCCGGCCTCGGCCAGCGGCCGCAGCTGCTCGCCGGCCAGCTCGCGCAACCGGGCGGTGTAGGCCAGCTCGGCGTCGGTCAACCGGAACGCTGGCATCGTCGCGCCTCCCGCCCGGATGTGAACCGTTCTCGTTACGATCGTCAACGGTACACAATGGATCGGCGCTCACGGTGCCGCCGAACGGGCTCCGGTAGCCTGGCATTCGTCACCGGGAACCGAAGGTGCTCAGATGCCCGCCGTAACACCCCGTGAGCTGGCCCAGGTCATCGCCGAGCTTCGAGGCGCCGGCTGCGTGTTCGCCGAGGACGAGGCCGGCCTGCTGGTGTCGGCCGCAGGCACGGCCGCCGAGCTCGGCGCGATGCTGCGACGGCGGACGGCCGGCACGCCGCTGGAGCAGGTGCTCGGCTGGGCCGAGTTCTGCGGCCTGCGGATAGTCGTGGAGCCGGGCGTGTTCGTGCCCCGTCGTCGTACCGAGTTCCTGGCCCGGCAGGCGGCCGCACTGGCCCGCCAGGTGAGCGGGGTGCCGGTGGTGCTCGACCTGTGCTGCGGCTCGGGTGCGGTCGCCGCCGCGCTGGCCAGCATGCTCGGTGACCTCGATGACCTCGAGCTCTACGCCGCCGAACTCGATCCGGCCGCGGTCCGCTGCGCCCGGCGCAATCTGGCAGGCGTACCGGTGTTGCAGGGCGACCTCTACCAGGCATTACCGGCCCGGCTACGCGGCCGGCTGGACGTGCTGGTGGTCAACGCGCCCTACGTGCCGAGCGAGGCGATCGCCCAGCTGCCACCGGAGGCGCGCCTGCACGAACCGGGGCTGGCCCTGGACGGCGGCCCGGACGGCCTGGACGTCCAGCGCCGGGTGATCGAGCAGGCCGGCCACTGGCTCGCCCCGGCCGGCCAGCTGCTGATCGAGACCAGCCGGCAGCAGTCGGCCGAACTGGCGGCCACCATGACCGGCGCCGGCTTGCGGGGGCGGGTGAGCAGCGACGCCGAACTGGGCGCCACCGTGGTCATCGGGCAGGCCGGCCCGGCTGGTGACGAGCGCTAGCTAACCGACCTCGGCCCGGGCGGCGACGAACGCCTGCACGCACTGGTCGATGTCGGCCTCGGTGTGACCGGCCGACAGCTGCACCCGGATCCGGGCCTTGCCCTGCGGCACCACCGGGTAGCTGAAGGCCACCACGAACACCCCGTGGGCCAGCATCGCGTCGGCGATCCGGGCGGCCTGAGCGGCGTCACCGACCATCACCGCGATGATCGGGTGCTCGCCATCGAGCAGTTCGAAGCCCTGCTCGGTCATCCGGCGGCGGAACAGTCCGGCGTTGGCCTGCAACCGCAGCCGGGCCTCACCGCTCTGCGCGACCAGCTCCAGCGCGGCCAGCGCCCCGGCCACCACCGGCGGCGGCACGCTGTTGGAGAACAGGTAAGGCCGCGAACGCTGGCGCAGCAGCGCGACCACCTCGGCGTGGGAGGAGACATAACCGCCGGACGCGCCACCGAGTGCCTTGCCGAACGTCCCGGTCAGGATGTCCACCCGGTCCAGCACGCCGGCCAGTTCCGGGGTCCCCCGGCCGTGCTCGCCGATGAAGCCCACCGCGTGCGAGTCATCGACCATCACCAGGGCGTCATGGCGTTCGGCCAGCTCGCAGATGGCGGCCAGCGGCGCGAGGTAGCCGTCCATCGAGAACACCCCGTCGGTGACGATCACCCGCTGCCGGGCGTCGGCCGCGGCCACCAGCTGCGCCTGCAGATCGGCCATGTAGCGGTTGCGATAACGCAGCCGGCGAGCCTTGGACAGCCGCACCCCGTCGATGATCGAGGCGTGGTTGAGCTCATCGGAGATGATCGCGTCCTGCGGGCCGAACAGGGTCTCGAACAGCCCGCCGTTGGCGTCGAAGCAGGACGAGTACAGGATGGTGTCCTCGGTGCCCAGAAACTCCGACAGCCGCCGTTCCAACTCCACGTGCCGGGTCTGGGTGCCACAGATGAACCGGACGCTGGCCAGGCCGAAGCCCCACTCGTCCAGGGCCTGGTGGGCAGCTGCGATCACGGCGGGGTGATCGGCCAGGCCAAGGTAGTTGTTGGCGCAGAAGTTGAGCACTTCGCGACCGGCCGAACTGATGTGGGCGGCCTGCGGCGAGCTGAGCTGGCGTTCGTCCTTGAACAGCCCGGCCGAGCGGATGTCATCCAGCGCCGCCGTGAGATGGGCGCGAGTGCTGCCGTACATGATGCTCCTTAGACCTCGGTCCAATCGAGAACGACCTTGCCGCCGCTGGCCGACCTGGCGATGTCGAATGCTCGTGCCCAGTCCTGGGCCGGCATCCGGTCGGTGATCACGTCGGTGACCGCCTCGCGCAGCCGGTGCCCGGACTGCAGCATGGCACTCATCGCGTACCAGGTCTCATACATCTCGCGGCCGTAGATGCCCTTGATGGTGATCATGCGGGTGACCACCCGCGCCCAGTCCACCGAGATCGGCTGGCTGGGCAGGCCGAGCATCGCGATCCGGCCACCGTGGTTGAGGTTGGCGATCATGTCCGGCAGCGCGCTCGGATGCCCCGACATCTCCAGGCCGATATCGAAACCTTCCCGCATCCCGAGGGTGCGCTGGGCATCGGCGATGTTCGAACTACGCACGTCCAGGGCCAGGTCCGCGCCCATCCGGGTTGCCAGCTCCAGCCGGGTCCGGCTGACATCGGTGGCCACGATGTAACGGGCCCCGACGTGCCGGGCGATCGCCGCGGCCATCAGCCCGATCGGGCCGGCGCCGGTGATCAGCACGTCCTCGCCGACCAGCGGAAAGCTGAGCGCGGTGTGCACCGCGTTGCCCAACGGGTCGAAGATGGCGCCCAGGTCCGGGTCGAGGTCGTCCGGGTGCACCCAGACGTTGCTCTCCGGGATCACCACGTACTCAGCGAACGCACCGTCGCGGTGCACCCCGACACTGAGCGTCCGGATGCACATCTGGCGCCGGCCGGCCCGGCAGTTGCGGCAGATGCCGCAGACGATGTGGCCCTCGCCGGAGACCCGGTTACCGACCCGCACGTCGCGCACCCCGTCGCCCAGTTCGACCACCTCGCCGAAGAACTCGTGCCCGGGGATGAGCGGGACCTTGATCTCGCCCTGGGCCCAGGCGTCCCAGGCCTGGATGTGCAGATCGGTGCCGCACAGCCCGGTACGCAGCACCCGGATCTTGACCTCACCGGCTGCCGGTTCGGGTTCGGGCCGGTCGACGAACTCGAAGCCGGGGGCGGCCGATGACTTGAACAATGCTTTCACTGGACTGGTTCTCCCCGCGTCGTTGCGATAGAGGTGGGTTGCCCGCCGGCCGCGGACCGCCGCGACCGCGCCGGCCGTCAGCCGAGCAGCGCGTCGACGAACTGTGCCGGGTCGAACGGGGCAAGGTCGTCGGCGCCCTCACCCAGGCCGACCAGCTTGACCGGCACCCCCAGCTCGCGCTGCACGCTGATCACGATGCCACCCTTGGCGGTGCCGTCCAACTTCGTCAGCACCACGCCGGTGACATCAGCAACCTCGGTGAACACCCGGGCCTGGATCAGCCCGTTCTGCCCGGTGGTGGCATCGAGCACCAGCAGGGTCTCGTCGATCGGACCGTGCCGTTCGATCACCCGCTTCACCTTGCCCAGCTCGTCCATCAGCCCGACCTTGGTGTGCAGCCGGCCGGCGGTGTCGATCAGCACCGCGTCCACCCCGGCCTCCCGGCCGGCCTTGACCGCCTCGAAGGCCACGCTGGCCGGGTCACCACCTTCGGGGCCACGCACGGTGTCGGCGCCCACCCGGGCTCCCCAGGTCTGCAACTGATCGGCCGCTGCCGCGCGAAAGGTGTCGGCCGCGCCCAGCAGCACGGTGCGCCCGTCGGCCACCAGCACCCGGGCAAGCTTGCCGCAGGTGGTGGTCTTGCCGGTGCCGTTCACCCCGACCACCAGCACCACCGCCGGCTCGCCGGGCTCGCGGGACAGGTGCAGCGTCCGGTCCAGGTCGGGCTGCAGGGCGGTGATCAGCTCCTCGGCCAGCATCGCGCGCAACTGCGTCGGATCCCGGGTACCCATCACCTGGGTGCGGTTGCGCAACCGGCCGACGATGTCGGTGGTGGCGGCCAGGCCGACATCGGCACCCAGCAGCGCCTCCTCGACCTCCTCCCAGGCTGCCTCGTCGAGGTTGTCGCGGGCCAGCACAGCCAGCAATCCGCGCCCGAGCACGTTCTGGGAGCGGGCCAGCCGCGCCCGCAGCCGCTGCATCCGGCCCGCGGTCGGTTCGGGCACATCGAGTTGCTGGGCATCGAGCTGCTGGGCATCGAGCCGCTGGGCCTCGAGTTGCTGGGCATCGAGCTGCTGGGCATCGGGTTCAGTGAGCACCGGCGCCCCGGCAGCCGGCCGGTCAGCTCGTGGCGGAGCCAACTCGGTGCCGGCGGGCGGCGGAACCTGCCTGCCACGCCGGGTACGGGGCAGCACCAGCCCGGCGACCGCTACGACGGCGACAACGAGAATGACAATGGCGATCAGGATGAATTCAAGCACCGGTCCAGTGTCCCAGCCGGCCCGGCTCGGCAGTGGGCCGGACCGGCAGCTGACCAGTCAGGCAGCCGATCAGTCAGGCAGTGGACCAGTCAGGCGCCGTGCACCAGGATCGCCAGCAGCGCCACGGTCGCCGCCGAGCCGGCGATGATCCCGAACACCGCCCGGCCGCGACCGAGCAGCCGCGGGTTGCGCCGGAGCTGGCGCAGGCCGAGCAACCCGGCCAGCACGGCGAGCGGGCCGAACACCAGCAGGATCGAGAACAGGCCGAGGTAGCCGGCCACGATCGCCCACGGCGCGCGGCCGACCGGCAGTATCCAGCGGACGGCCGGATCGTCCACCCCCCGAGGTAGGCCGAAGTAGTCGGCGAACGGCGCGAGGGTGTGCACCGGCGCGGCGGCCACCATGCCGTCACGCCAGTACAGGTCGTTGCGGTCGATGCGACCCTCGGCGGCCCACTGCACCAGTTGTTGCTCGGGGAACTCCCCCACCGGCTGGCCGCGCGAAACCACCATCCACAGCTGTGCCGTCATGGCCCGCCTTCGAGATCGATGAGTGTCCACCTCACGATCGGCAGCTTTCGGCTCCGCCTGACCGGCAACGCGTCCTGGTCTGAGGGCGGGACGCTGGTTAGGGTGCAGCGATGACGTCCTTCGCGGTGATCGGCGCCGGCTGGCGCGCGGAGATGTTCTGGCGGTTGGCAGCAGACCTGCCGGGCCTGCGATGTGTCGGCGCGGTGGTCCGGTCACCGCGGCCGTTGCCGGTGCCCACCTTCGACTCGGTCCAGGGCTGCCTGAGCGCCGCCCGGCCGGACTTCTTCGTGACCGCGCTGCCCTGGGAGGTCACCCCCGAGGTCGTCGTCGAGGTGGCCGGCCTTGGCCTGCCGGTGCTGGCCGAGACCCCGCCGGCACCGGACCTGGCCGGGCTGCGCTCGCTGTGGAACGAGGTCGGCGGCTCCGGCCTGGTACAGGTGGCCGAGCAGTACCTGCTGATGCCCTCACACGCCGCGCGACTGGCCGCCGTCCGGGCCGGCCTGATCGGCGTGCCCGGCCAGGTGCAGGTCTCCTCCACCCACCATTACCATGCGGTCGCGCTGATCCGCGGCCTGCTCGGCGCCGGTCGGGGTCCGGTCACGGTGCGGGCGAGCCGGCACACCGCTCCGCTGGTCGACCCGTTGAGCCGGGACGGCTGGACCGGTGAGCCGGCGCCGAAGCCGGCCGTGACCACCATCGCCACCCTCGACTTCGGCGACGGCCGGTCGGGCCTGTACGACTTCACCGACAACCAGTGGCACAACCAGCTCCGGTTTCGCCGGCTGCTGGTGCGCGGTAGCCACGGCGAGCTGCGCGACGACGAGCTGGTCCGGATGCCGGCACCGCGCACGATCATCCGGACGCCGCTGGTCCGCCGCCAGACCGGCTACGACCTCGATCTGGACGGCTTCGACACCGACCACATCACGCTCGGGGCCGAGTTGCTCTACCGCAACCCCTACCCGGGCCGGCGTGGGATGGACGAGGAGATCGCGATCGCCCCGCTGCTGGAGGCGACGGCCGGCTGGGTGCGCGGCGACGGCCCTCCGCCGTACCCGCTGGCCGACGGTGCGCAGGATCACTTGATCGCGCTGGCGATCGAGGACGCTGCCGACACCGACCGGAGCGTCACGACCACCGTCGAGGCCTGGGCCTAGCCAGCCGTCTGCGATCGGCGAAGACTGCGGCTACACCGGCGCTATGCCGTCGCTACACCGTGGCCGGCTGCGAGCCGACCGGGCCGTCCGCACCGTCGCGCAACCGCTGGCTGATCACCTGGGTGATCCCGTCGCCGCGCATGGCCACCCCGTACAACGCGTCGGCGACCTCCATGGTCCGCTTCTGGTGCGTGATGATGATCAGCTGGCTGCTGGCCCGCAACTCGCCGATCAGGCCCACCAGCCGGCCCAGGTTGACGTCATCCAGGGCTGCCTCGACCTCGTCCATCACGTAGAACGGGCTGGGTCGGGCCCGAAAGATCGCCACCAGCATCGCGACCGCCGTCAGCGAGCGCTCACCGCCGGACAGCAACGACAGCCGCTTGACCTTCTTGCCCGGCGGCCGGGCCTCGACCTCGATGCCGGTCAGCAGCATGTCGTCCGGATCGGTCAGGATCAGCCGACCCTCGCCGCCCGGGAACAACGTCGAGAACACGATCTCGAACTCGGCCGCCACGTCATGGTAGGCGGCGGTGAACACCTCCAGGATCCGGTCGTCCACCTCCTTGACCACGGTCAGCAGGTCGCGCCTGGTGTTGCGCAGGTCCTCCAACTGGGTGGCCAGGAACTGGTGGCGCTCCTCCAGTGCCGCGAACTCCTCCAGCGCGAGGGGATTCACCTTTCCCAGCAGAGTCAGATCCCGTTCGGCCCGGGCGGCCCGCTTCTCCTGCGAACGCCGGTCGAACGGTCCGGGCTGAGGCGCCAGCACCTGCTCGCCGCGCTCGGCGGCCTGCTGGTACTCGGCCAGCTCCTGGGCCGAGGGCGGCACCGGCTGATCGTTGCCGTACTCGGCCAACAGCGCCGGCACCTCGATGCCGTACTCGTCGCCGGCCCGGGCCTCCAGCTGCTCGATACGCAATCGCTGTTCGGCCCGCGCGACCTCGTCGCGATGCACCGCGTCGGTGAGCCTGGCCAGTTCCGCCCCGAGCTCGCGCACCGCGGTCCGCGCCCCGGCCAGCGCCCGCTCCCGCTCGGACCGGCCCGCCTGCACGGCCTCGCGCTCGGCGCCGGCCCGGGCCACCGCCAGCTCCAGTCGGGTCAGCGCGAGCTCGGCCGCGTCGCTGACG
>JBPCPA010000198.1:0-13365 GCA_050999655.1 Jatrophihabitans sp. | reverse complement strand
GTGCAGTAACCGCCTCACGCGACACCGCGCCGGCGCGGTCCACCGGCGGAGTCGACCGAGCCGAGATCGGTAGCCGTCTGTGCCGGACCGAGTGCCGGCAGCCGTTCCATCCGCGACATCAGGGCGAACAGCACCAGCCCGGCCACCACCCCGGCATGGCTGGCCAGCCGGGCGGCTTCGACCGCGCCGGCCAGCAGATCGGGCACCGACAGCACCGCCAGCACGCTGACGAAGGTAGCCAGGATCGGCAGCGCCCCGGTCGCCCTGGCCGGTTTCACCGCCACCGCCAGGAAGGACGCGCCCATCGCCAGGTTCCAGGCCGCGCTCTCGTGCGCGGCGTGCGCACCCATCGCCATCGGGGCGTGCATGCCGATGTTCTGGCCGAACAGGGCCGGCATCGACAGCGCCCACTGGACGAAGCCCAGCGCGATCAGCCCGGCCCGCAGCCAGCGCCGCCGGCCGGCCAGCCGGGCGGCCGGCAGCACCACCCGCCGCAGGATCTGCTCGCTGAGATCCGGCGGCGTGGTCCCCGAGATCCGCAGTGCACGTCCGGCCCTTTCGGCCTCTGACAACCATGCGGCACAATCGAGGCAGATCGCGAGATGGCTCGCCAGCGCGGTGGCCGGCATCCCCAGGGGTTCACCGTCCAGCCGTGCCGAGGCGCTCTCGCGGTAGCGCGCGCAGTTCACGTCCAATGCAGTCGGTCCGACACCGGCTTCGGTTCCAGGTCTGTGGCGCGCATCACCATGCCGGCGAGATCCGCCGGGATGGACGGGGAGGGCGAGCGATGCAGCCGCAGGGGCCGCCGCAGTTCGACGAGCTCACCCTGGCCGCGCTGCGGGCCCGCGCCGGTGATCGGCTGGCGGCCGGTGACTTCGTCCGGCGCTCGCAGGGCGATGTCTGGCGGTTGTGCGCCCACCTGGGCAGTCCGGCCGACGCCGATGACCTCACCCAGGAAACCTTCGCCCGCGCGTTCGGCTCGCTGCACCGCTTCGCCGGACGTTCCTCGGCTCGCACCTGGTTGCTCTCGATCGCCCGGCGGGTGTGCGCCGACGCCATCCGGGCCCGCAAACCGGTGGTGCCGGTGGCCGAACTCGAACCGGCCGGCCGCGGCGCCGACCCGGCCGACACCGTGAGCCTGCGGCTCCTGCTGGATCGCCTGGACGCCCCGTTCCGGGAGGCGTTCGTGTTGACCCAGGTGCTGGGCCTGTCCTACGCCGAGGCGGCCGACGTGATCGGCTGCCCGGTGGGCACCATCCGGTCCCGGGTGGCCCGCGCCCGCACCGCTCTGGTGGCCGGCCTCGGTGAGGGTTACCGGCGGCGGCTCGGCTGAGTTCATCCTCAGACCGGCGCGGCCAGGACGGGCTCGGCCGGGCGGGACGCGACATCGCGGCGAACCTGGCGCTCGGCGAAGAACGCCGCGAACGGGACGGTGCCGGCCAGCAGCAGCAACGCAAACCTCACCCAGCGCCAGCGCAGCCGGATGCCGATGTCGAAGGCGGTGACCAGGTAGACCATGAACAGGTAGCCGTGCGCGATGCCGATCAGCTCGGCCAGCAGGCTGTTGCCGCCCCAGATCTGCAGCGGCACCCCGACGAACACCAGCAGGATGAGCAGCACCCCGGTGGTGAAGGCCATGATCCGGTAGCGGACGAACGAGCCGGCAAGGCCCCGGGAGATAACGCTGGTCACTCAACGCCCTTTCGGTCGGCGGTCTGTTGTGCTGGACGGTCGGCGGCACCCGGACGATCGGCGGCACCCGGACGGTCGGCGGCACCGGCTTGGCCGGCGGCACCAGCCCCGTCGGCACCAGCCCCGTCGGCGGCGGCCAGGCCGGCCAGGTAGGCGTTGAACCGGGACCGCTCCAGATCGGCATCGGCGCCCGGCACCGGCGGGGTGTAGGCCAGGTAGCGGCTGGCCGGGGCCGGCGCGGGTTCGATGGTCTGCTCCACCGGTCTCTTGCGCCGGTAGTCGAGAATGATCCGATACCACATGAGCACCGCGAAGCCGACGAACGCCCACCACTGGAAGGCGTAGGCGTAGTAGCGGATGTCGCCGTGGTGGCGGTGGGCCACCTGCCACTGCCAACGGCCGAGCAGCACCATGGTGATGCTGGCGGCCACGGTCAGCACGTGCAGCACCAGCCACTTCGGGTGAAGCAGCCGGAGCATGCTGGGAGCTGCGGGCACGGCTATGACGGTACGGCGTGTCGCCCGGGCTGTGCCGCAGTGTGTGCCGCCGGGCTGTGCCGCCGCGTGCCGCTGTGTGTGCCGCGATCGGCCGACCGGACGCTCAGGCACCGGCCAGGTAACGCCACTGACCGTCTTCGCGGACGAACCGGCTGTTCTCCTGCTGCTCGCCGGCCCGGCCATTCTCGCGATAACGCGCCCGGAACTCCACGCTGCCGGTGGCCTCGAACAGGCCACCGCCGGTGTGGCCGAGAATCTGCAGGTCGGTCCAACGCCGGCCGGCCACCAGCTCGAGATCGGCCGGCCTGGTGCTGGAATGCCAGGTGGTGGTGAGGTAGTCGGTCTCGCCGAGCGCGAAGGCGGTGAACCGGGACCGCATCAGCGCCAGCGCGGTCGGCGCCGTGGCCTCGCCCCGGTGGTAGCGCCCGCAGCAGGCCTCGTACGGCTCGCCGAGACCGCACGGGCAGCTGCTCACCGCCGCAGTATCCCAGCCGTGGCTGACGCGTCGCCGCCGAGCTTGGCATGATGGGGTCATGCCTCTCATCCGCGCACTCGCCCGTCCCATGCTCGCGGCCACCTTCATCTCCGGTGGTATCGACGCCGTCCGCAACCCCGGGTCCAAGGTCCCGGCTGCTGAGAAGGTAGTCAGCCCGCTGGTGGACGCCGTCCCGCAGCTGTCGGACGCCGAGCAGGTGGTCAAGCTGGACGGGGCGGTGAAGGTGGTGGCCGGCACCCTGCTGGCCTTCGGCCGCTTCCCGCGGCTGTCGGCGGCCGCCCTGGCCGCCAGCCTGGTGCCGACCACGCTGGCCGGACACCGGTTCTGGGAGGAGTCCGATCCGACCAAGCGCAAGGCCCAGCAGCTGCACTTTCTGAAGAACGCCGGCATGCTCGGCGGCCTGCTGCTGGCCGCGGTGGACACCGAGGGGCGCCCTTCGCTCGGCTGGCGGGCGCGGCACGCCCCGGCGGCCATCAGCCACGCTGCCAGCGACCTGCGCCGCGACAGCGAACTCGCGCTGCACTCGGCCAGCCAGAGCGTCCGGGAGAAGCTGCCGCTCTAGGTCGGGCCCGTTCCTGATATCCGCAGCCGTCTGATATCCGCAACCGTCTGATATCCGCAACCGTCTGATATCCGCGGCGGCCGGGCTACTGCCCGGTCCGTCCCCACCGCTCGTCGAAAGCCTTGCGCTTGGTGGGAAAGACCATCTCGGCCAGCCAGCTGAAGATCGCGATGAGCAGGCCACCGAGCACCGCGGCGCCGAAGCCGCTGATGTCGAGGTGGCTGCTCAACCCCGCCGTGATGGCGAGCAGGGCTGCGTTGACGACGAGCAGGAACAACCCGAGCGTCAGCACGATCACCGGCAGGCTGAGCAGCTTGAACACCGGCCCGAGGATCGCGTTCACCACCGAGAACAGCACCGAGATCCAGACCAGGGCCCAGAAGCCGCCGTGGACGTCGATGCCGGGCACCAGCTTGGCCACCAGGCCGATGATCAGCGCCAGGATGAGTAGTCGTGCCAGCAGTCGTAACACCCGCGCCTCGTTTCCCATCGTTCTCAGCTCCTCCCAGCCAGCGGCGGTCGCCGTCGCCGTCGTCGGCCGTCCTGCCTCAGCGAACGGCGAACCACGCCAAGCTAGCCGCTCCGGCAACGATGCAGTACGCGCCGAAGGGCCGCAAGGACCGACCGGCCAGGTAACGGGTCAGGAACCGGACCGACAGGTAGGCGCCAACGCCGGACAGCACCGAACCGAACACCACCTGGCCCCGGATTCCGGAGCCGAGCGGGCCGGTCAGGTCCCCCAGCTTCAACGCGCCCGCGGCCAGGATCACCGGTGTCGCCAGCAGGAAGGAGAAGCGGGCCGCGTCCTCGCGCGACAGCCCGCGCAGCATGCCGGCCACCATGGTCACGCCCGAGCGGGACAGCCCGGGCGCCAGGGCCAGGATCTGGGCCGAGCCGATCAGCAGCGCCCGGCGCGCCGGCAGCGCCGCCAGCCGGGCATCGGACTCCGGGCCGGTGAGTCGCTCGTCCTGGTACTCCGAATCCAGGTCCGGGTCCCGGCGTCTCAGTTGCTCGGCGGTGATCAGCACCAGGCCGTTGACGATCAGGAAGATGGCGGTGGGCACCGGCTTGGCCAGGTTGGTGCGCAGCCAGTGTTCGGCGAACAGCCCGACCAGTCCGACCGGGATCGTCGCCAGTACCAGCAGCCAGGCCAGCCGCTGATCGCTGGTGCGGATCTCGCGGTGCGCCACCGAGCTGATCAGGCCGCCGATCACCCGCAGCCAGTCCCGCCAGAAGTAGATGACCAGCGCGATCGCGGTGGCCACGTGCAGCCCGACGATGAACGCCAGGTAGGGCGACTCGGGCGTGGACACGTTCAGGTCACGCGACCAGGCACCGCCGATCACCGCCGGCAACAGCACGCTGTGCCCGAGGCTGGACACCGGGAACAGCTCCGCAACACCCTGCATGGACCCCACCACGCCGGCCTCCAGCCAGCTCAAGTGATGCGTCACGTCAGCCACTCCGCGGTACCTCCCTGATCGGTTGCTCCGGCGGGTCAGAATGCCGATGTGACCGACGATCCCACGCCCGCCGCTCAGTCGCCTCTCACCCAGAACCACCCGATACCGGCCTGGCGGCGCGAAACCGAGGGCGAGCGGCGCTGGTGGGTGGCACTGTCGATGCTGCTGGCGGTGGTGCTGCAGAGCCTGCTCCCGGACCGGTTCACCATCCATCCGCGCTACCTGCTGCAGGCCGTCGAACTGGTCGCCCTGGCGGCGCTGGTGTTCAGTCACCCCGACCGGATGTCGCGGCGCGGCGACCGGGTGCGGGCCGCCAGCCAGGCCCTGCTCGCCGTGGTGGCGCTGACCAACGCTGTCTCGGTGGGGCTGCTGATCCACCAGATCACCTCGGGCGGCCACATCCCGGCGGTGGAACTGCTGCTCGGCGGCGGCGAGATCTGGTTCACCAACACGATCGTGTTCGGCCTGTGGTACTGGGAGTATGACCGGGGCGGTCCGGCCAGCCGGGCGGGCGGCCTGGTGCACGTGCCGGACCTGCTGTTTCCGCAGATGACCGACGAGAAGCTGGCCGCGAACTGGGAGCCGATCTTCTTCGACTACCTGTTCGTCAGCTACACCAACTCCACCGCGTTCTCACCGACCGACACGATGCCCTTGTCCCGCTGGGCGAAACTGCTGTTCATGCTGCAGTCGGCCATCTCGCTGGTCACCGTGGCGCTGATCGCGGCTCGCGCGGTGAACATCCTGCCCGGCTCGTGAGGAGGGCCGGTCAACGCGGCGTGGCGCCCTGGCGAACCCAGTACTCGTTCAGGGCGTTCTGCAGCTTGACGGTGAAGATGAACAGCCCGACGATCGGGATCCAGCTCCAGAAACCGGTCAGCCAGGACACCCGGTCGGCCAGGCCGGCCCGCTGCCGGACGGCCCGGACGTCGTTGCCGAGCAGGAACGGGGTGAGAAAGCCCAGGAAGATGGCAATCACCAGCGCCACCCCGCCGCCGAGGCCGACCCCGCTGTTGGCCTTGATCTCGCGATGCGTCTTGAACACGTACACCAGCCAGTAGATGCCCAGTGTGATCAGGCTGAGTAGCACGACGGCGATGCCGCCGCGCTGCTTGCCCAGCGGCGCCCTGACCGCCGGCACGGTCGTCGTCGAATAGTCGGTCATGGCCCTGCCCCCGTGTAGTGGTGCCCGATCGCGGTCAGCGCCTGGTCGATGGCGGCCAGCCCCTCACGCACCTCGCCGTCGCTGACCGTACACGGTGGCACGACGTGCAGCCGGTGGTAATTGGTGAACGGCAGCACCCCGTTCGCCCGCAGCGCCGCCACCAGTTCGGCCATCGCCGGCGAGCTCGCGCCGTACGGGGCCAGCGGTTGCTTGCTGGCCCGGTCGGTGACCAGATCCAGCGCCCAGAACACCCCGACCCCGCGCACCTCGCCGATGATCGGGTGCCGCTCGGCCAGCTCGCGCAGGCCCGGCCCCAACACCTCGGCGCCGATCCGGGCGGCGTTGTCGATGATGCCCTCCTCGGTCATCGCGGTCATGCTGGCGACAGCGGCGGCGCAGGCCAGCGGATGCCCGGAGTAGGTGAGGCCGCCCGGAAAGGCCCGCTCGGCAAAGGTCTGGCAGATCGCCTCGGACACGATCACGCCGCCCAGCGGGACGTAACCGGAGTTGACGCCCTTGGCGAAGGTCACCAGGTCCGGCTGCACGTCGTAGAGATCGAAGGCGAACCAGCTGCCCGTCCGGCCGAAGCCGCACATCACCTCGTCGGCGATGTAGACGATGCCGTACCGGTCGCACAGCGCGCGGACCCCGGCCAGGTAGCCCGGCGGCGGCGGCATGATGCCGGCGGTTCCCGGGATGGTCTCCAGGATGATCGCGGCGATGGTGCCGGGCCCTTCGAACTCGATCACCTGCTGCAGGTGCTGCAGGGCGCGCTCGCACTCCTCGGCCTCGGTGCTGGCATGAAAGGCCGAGCGATAGAGGAACGGCCCGAAGAAGTGCACCACCCCGCTGGTGCCCAGGTCATTGGCCCAGCGCCGGGTGTCGCCGGTGAGGTTGACCGCGGTCTGGGTGCCGCCGTGGTAGCTGCGGTAGGTCGAGAGCACCTTGTTGCGACCGGTGTGCAGCCGCGCCATCCGCACCGCGTACTCGACCGCCTCGGCGCCGGCGTTGGTGAAGAACACCTTGGCCATGTTGGCCGGTGACCGTTCGATGATCAGCCGGGCGGCCTCGCCGCGGGCGGCGTTGGCGTGCTGCGGGGCGACCGTGCAGAGCAGGTCGGCCTGGGCCTTGATCGCCGCGACCACCTTGGGATGCTGGTGTCCGATGTTGGTGTTGACCAGCTGACAGCTCAGATCCAGCAGCCGGTTGCCGTCCCCGTCGGTGACGTAGCTGCCCTGGGCCGAGGTGATCACCAGCGGTGTGAGGCCGGCCTGCGCTGACCAGGAATGAAAGACGTAGGCACGATCGGCGTCATAGGTGCGCTGAGCTGTCATCCGCAAGATCCCGTCCAACCTCGGCCTTATACATTTGTCGTAGGTGCCCGGCTTAGTGACGTTGGCCGGTCCACCGCACCCCCGATCGTAGAGAGCGCGCCCGACGCGGCGTCAAGGAGGCGGCATGTCCTACCAGCAGTACCTAGATTCCCAGAACCGTCTGCAGGACCTGGTCGAGCCGTTGGAGCCGACCGCGCTGGACGTGATCACCCCGGCCTGCCCGCAGTGGTCGGTGCATGACGTGCTGGCCCACCTGGCCGGTGCGGCCGAGTCGTTCGGCACCGAGACCTTCGCCGGGGTCGGCACCGACCCGTGGACGGCCGAGCACGTCGCCAGCCGGCGCGGCGTCCCGCTGGCGGATCTGCTGGCGGAGCGACGCCGGCACAGCACCAAGCTGACCGAGCTGCCGCCCGATCATGGTGCCTGGTTGCCGGTGGTGCACGACGCGCTCAGCCACGAGGCCGACATCCGGGCCGCAATCGGCGCGCCGCAGTTGCCGGCCGACGTCCTGGCCGCGGCCTTTCCGCTGATCGAGCAGGTGCTGCCGGGCCAACTGGCCAAGCTGGGCACCGTCGAGTTGATCGTGGACGGCCAGTCCCGCACCTACGGCGAGGGCGAGCCCGACCTGGTGGTGGACGCGCCGATGTTCGAGTTCTGGCGCGCCTGGTTCGGTCGGCGCAGCGACAACCAGATTCGCAGCTGGGTTCGTTCCGGCGACGCGGACTCGCTGGTGAAGACGCTGCCGGTCTTTCCGGCCCGCAGCACCGACCTCATCGAATCGGGCTCATAGAATCGACTCATAGAGCCGGTGACGGCAACCATTGGTCGGCCGGGCCACCACCCGGTTCGGCAGCGGCCCGGTGACCGCGGCGCTGGCCTTCGGCAGTTACCTGGTCATCGTCGGTCCGGGCCTGGCTGTGCCCGCCGGGCGCTTCATGCCGGGTCGGCGCTGAGCCGTCCGGTCAGGCTCGGTACTCGCGGAGCAGGCCCCGGCTGATGATGGTCTTCTGGATCTCGGAGGTGCCCTCGCCGATCAGCAGGAACGGCGCCTCGCGCATCAACCGCTCGATCTCGTACTCCTTGGAGTAGCCGTAGCCACCATGGATCCGGAACGAGTCCTGGGTGACCTCGGCGCAGTACTCCGACGCCAGCAGTTTTGCCATCCCCGCCTCGACATCGTTGCGTTTGCCGGCGTCCTTGAGCCGGGCGGCGTTGACCATCATCAGGTGCGCGGCCTCGACCTTGGTGGCCATCTCGGCCAGCTTGAAGGCGATCGCCTGGTGCCCGGCTATCTGCTTGCCGAAGGTCTTGCGCTGCTGGGCGTAGGCGATGGCCAGCTCGAAGGCCCTGATCGAGATTCCGCAGGCGCGAGCGGCCACGTTGACCCGGCCGACCTCGACGCCGTCCATCATCTGGTAGAAACCCTGGCCCCGCTTCTCAGCTCCGCCGAGGATGTCTTCGGCCGCGACCGAAACGCCGTCGAGAATCATCTCGGTGGTCTCGACGCCCTTGTAGCCCATCTTCTCCAGCTTGCCGGGGATGGTCAGGCCCGGCCGGGTCTCGCCGAAACCCGCTTCCTTTTCGACAAGGAACGTCGTCATGTTCTTGTACACCGAGTCCGCGCCGAGTTCGTCCTTGACCAGCGTCGCCACCACCCGGGACCGGGCGCCGTTGGTCAGCCACATCTTCTGGCCGTCCAACTTGAACCCGTCACCATCGGGGGTTGCCTTTGATTTGATACCCGAAACGTCCGAGCCGACGTCCGGTTCGGACATCGAGAACGCACCGCGGACGTCGCCGGTGGCCATCTGCGGCAGCAACCGCTGCTTCTGCTCGTCGGTGCCGTGCTGCATCACCAGGTAGGCAACGATGAAATGGGTGTTGATCACCCCCGACACGCCCATCCAGCCCCGGGCGATCTGCTCGACCACCAGCGCGTAGGTGGTCAGCGACTCACCCAGGCCGCCGAACTCCTCCGGGATGGTCAGGCCGAACAGGCCCATGTCGGCCATCCCCTTGACGATCTGCTCGGGGTAGGAGTCGGCGTGCTCGAGTTCGGTCGCGTTCGGAATGATCTCCTTGTCCACGAACTCTCGGACGGTGGACAGGATCTCTTTCTGGATATCGGTGAGATCCGCGGTCTGGGCGAGTCGGGCCATGGCTGACATTCCTCCAGCAGTCGCGTGTTACCGGCCAGTATCCGGGCTGTAAGCCTTATGAAGCCAGCCGAGCACCCGGTGACAAGGCTCTCAGCCGGCATTGGCCCTGCAGGTGGAGCAGGTCAGGCCGTCGGCGGGGTGAAGGCGGTGCTGCGGGACAGGCCAGCCGCCCGGCCCTTGGCAGAGATCACCAACGCCATCTTGCGGGACGCCTCGTCGATCATCTCCTCGCCAATCATGGCCGAGCCCTTCAGCCCGCCGGCCTCGGAGGTGTAGTAGTCGTAGGCGTCCAGGATCAGCTCGGCATGGTCATAGTCGTCCTGGGACGGGGCATAGATCTCGTTTGCGGCATCGATCTGGCCGGGATGCAGTACCCACTTGCCGTCGAAGCCCAACGCTGCCGAGCGGCGCGCCACCCGGCTGAACCCCTCGACATCGCGAATCTGCAGGTACGGGCCGTCGATTGCCTGCAGGTTGTTCGCCCGGGCCGCCATCAGGATCGACATCAGGATGTGGTGGTAGGCATCGCCCACGTCATAGCCGGGCGGCTGCTCGCCGACCACCAGCGACTTCATGTTGATCGAGGCCATGAAGTCGGCCGGCCCGAAGATCAGCGTCTGGATCCGTGGCGAGGCCTTGGCGATGTTGGCGATGTCCAGCAGCCCCGCCGCATTCTCCAACTGCGCCTCGATGCCGATCCGGCCGACCGGCAGCTCCACGGTCTTCTCGATCTGGCTGAGCAGCATGTCCAACCACTGCACCTGGGCGCCCGACTGCACCTTCGGCAGCATGATCGCGTCCAGATTCGCCCCAGCACCCTCGACCACCTCGATGACATCGCGGTAGGTCCAGTGGGTGGTGAGGTCGTTGACCCGCACCACCCGCAGCTTGTCGCCCCAGCCACCCTCGTTCAGCGCGGCGACGATGTTCTTGCGCGCCCCCGGCTTGGCCAGCGGCGCACAGGCATCCTCGAGGTCGAGAAACACCTGGTCGGCCGGTAGTCCCTTGGCCTTCTCCAGAAAGCGCGGGTTGGAGCCGGGCACCGCCAGGCAGGACCGGCGGGGACGCAGGCGCTGCGGCTGCGAGCTCTCAGACTGCGAGGTTGCACGATGCGCGGTTTCGGTCATGCCCAGACAATGCCATCGCCGCCAGGGTGTCAGCAGCGCGATGTTCGCGGGGTCACAGCGTGCGGAGGCCGGCACCACAGCCGTCGCGTCCGATGTTGGTGATATACCCCATTACTAGTACATCATCCACTATTACCCTTTTCATGCATAGGAGGCGCTATGAGAACCCCTAGTTTCATCACCAGGACGGCACTGGTGGCCGCCGCGGTCACAGCCGGTGCGCTGCTCAGCCCGGCACTGCCGGCCCAGGCAGGCATACCGCAGTGCACGGTGGATCACTGCGATGTGCTCATCGAGTACTACTCCGATGCGACCTACACCGTCCGGGTCGGCGAGTACGAGGACGGGCCCTGCGGGCAGGTCGACAACGGGGTGCACACCAGCTACGCAAGGACGTTCCGCCAGTACTGCTGATCGTCGCCACCTTCGCTGAGCGGCCGTCAGTCGAGGTCGGCCGCCAGCGCGGTTGCCGGTTCGCGGGCGCGCACCACGATCAGCAGGCCCGCGAACAGCAGCGCCAGGCCGGGCAATGCCCATACCGGTGGTCGCTGGTGCAACCAGATCGCGGCGATCAGACCGGCGCCCGGCACCTCGAACAGGATCGCCAGGCTGACCAGGGTCGGGCTCATGGTGGCCAGCACCACATTGATCAGGCTGTGCCCGAGTAGCTGGGCGCAGCCCGTGACCGCCAGGATCAGCAACCACGCCCGGCTCGGGTAGCCGGTCAGCGGCTGGTGGCCGAGCAGGCAGGCCAGCAGCAGGCCGAGCGCGCAGGTGCCGTAACAGATGATGGTGTAGGTCGCCGCCGACATGCTGCGCCGCGCGTCCGCCCCGGCTGTTACGTAGGCGGCGGCAAACAGCCCGCCCAGCACCGCCAGCGCGTCGCCGGTCAGCGCCCGGGTCGACACGCCGAAATCAGTGCCGGCCACCAGTGCGGTGCCGACGCTGGCCAGTGCCATTCCGAACCAGGCCGCGCGAGGTAGCCGACGTCCGGCCAGCACGGCGAACAGGCCGCTGAAGATCGCCTGGGTAGCGACCAGCGCGGTGGCCGAGGCGACCGAGGTGAGCTTGACCGAGGGCACCCAGGTGCCGAAATGCAAAGCCAGCAGGAGGCCAGCCCCGACCGCCACCAGCCAGCTTCGCCGGCTGAGCGCGGCCAGTTCGGCCCGCTGCCGGGCGCCGGCCAGCAGCGCGGTGGTGGCCGTGCCCAGCGCGTTACGCCAGAACGCGATGGCCAGCGCCGGGGCGGCGGTGGCGGCCATGATCGGACCGGAGGCCGACACCCCGGCCAGCGCGACTGCCAGCAGCGCGGCGTCGCGGGCCGGTGGCAGAGCCAGGGACTCGTGGGATCGCGACGCCGGCTGCACCGCACCATCCTGGCAGCAGCCGCTCGGGCACCGTTGTCGATCATGTGCGCAGCTCGGGCTGTTGGCCGGACCGCGGGGTGGTTCGCCATTAAGCTGTCGCCGTGAGTACCACGACCCGCGTCTTCATCGCCCGAATGGCGGGCATCGGGGTATTCGACCCGAATGGTGACCAGCTGGGCCGGGTGCGCGACGCGGTGGCCACGCTGCGGGTCGGCCGGCTGCCACCACGGGTGCTCGGCCTGGTGGTCGAGGTGCAGCATCGCCGACGGATCTTCGTCCCGATGGGACGGGTCACCAGCATCGAGCCCGAGGCGATCGTGCTGACCACCGGCAGCGTCAACATCAAGCGCTTCGAGCAGCGTCCCAACGAGTTGCTGGTGCTGGGCGAGGTGCTCGACCGGGGCGTGGTCCGGATCGAGGACGGCGCCCGACTGGTGGTGGTGGACGCCGCGATGGAGCAGAGCCGCACCAAGGACTGGGTGATCACCCGGTTGGCGGTGCGCGGCACCGCCACCAAGCTCGGCCGGCGGCGCTCGGTACTGCATCAGATCGACTGGAACGAGGTGGACGGGTTGGCCGCCCAGAGCGGCCAGGGCGCGGAGTCGCTGCTGGCGGTGCTGGCCGGCCTGCGACCGGCCGACCTGGCCGCACAGCTGCAGGACATGCCGGACAAGCGCCAACAGGAGGTCGCCGAGGCACTCACCGACGACCGGCTGGCCGACGTGATGGAGGAGCTGCCCGAAGAGGACCAGATCAACATCATCACCGGCCTGACCGACGAGCGGGCCGCCGATGTGCTGGAAAAGATGAACGATGACGACGCCGCCGACCTGTTGCGCGAGCTCCCCACCGACGACCAGGAGCGGTTGCTGGAGATCATGGAGCCCGAGGAGGCCGCGCCGGTCCGCCGGCTGATGACCTACGGCGAGTACACCGCCGGCGGCATGATGACCTCCGAGCCGGTGGTGCTGCTGCCCGACGCCACGGTGGCCGAGGCGCTGGCCAGATTGCGCAACCCCGACCTGAGTCCCGCACTGGCCGCACAGGTGTATGTGGTGCGCCCGCCGCAGGCGACCCCGACCGGCCGCTACCTCGGGGTGGCCCACTTTCAGCGGCTGCTGCGCGAGCCGCCGTCCTCGCTGGTGTCCGGCGTGCTCGACGACGACATCGCCCCATTGACCCCGGAGTCCACCCTGCAGCAGGTGACCCGGCACCTGGCCACCTACAACCTGGTCGCGGTGCCGGTGGTCGATGACAATGACCGGTTGCTCGGTGCGGTCAGTGTCGACGACATCATCGACCACCTGCTGCCCGAGGACTGGCGCGATCGCGACGAGCAGCCCGCCGACGCCGCCATGACCCGCCGGCGGGCCCAGTGAGTGAGGATCGCAGCGAGCGCCAGCGAGCGAGGACCGACGCGAACACCGCAATGAGCGCTCGCGCGACAAGCCCGATAGGCCCAAGTGAGGATCGCAGCGAGCGCCAGCGAGCGAGGACCGAAGC
>JBPCPA010000149.1:0-3053 GCA_050999655.1 Jatrophihabitans sp. | reverse complement strand
GGTGCCCGCCGCGGCGGCCGCCGCGCAGATCTGGCGAGCGCCGTCCAGCGCGATCGCGTTGCCGTCCGGCAGGGATTGGCCGATGGCCGACAGCTTGACCGACACCTCGGCGTGGGCGGCCAGGCCGGCCTCGCCCAGCGCCGCCAGCGCCGAGCGGTAGGCGGCCACGGTGTGCCGGGCCTGCTCGATGGAGGTGGTGTCCTCGCCGAGAAAGTCCAGGCTCACCCGCAGGCCGGCCCCGACCAGCTCGCCGGTGACCCGCAGCGCGTCGGCCTGGTTGGCGCCGGCGACGAACCGGTTGACCACCGGCCGGGTCAGCCGGGACCGCTCAGCCACCCGGCGCAGCCGTGGCGAGCGGGCGGCGGCCAGCAGCGGCTCTCGCAGCAGCGCCACCTCAGCCACCAGCCTGTCCGGTGCCGGGTTCGGGTGCCTGGTGCGGGTAGCTCACCGCGGTCGAGCCGGCCAGGGTCTCCTTGATGGCGCGCGGTGAGATCCAGCGCTGCAGGTTCAGGATCGAACCGGCCTTGTCGTTGGTGCCCGAGGCTCGCGAGCCGCCGAAGGGCTGCTGGCCGACCACCGCGCCGGTCGGCTTGTCGTTGATGTAGAAGTTGCCGGCGGTGAAGCGCAACCGGTGCTGGGCCTCGACGATCGCCGCCCGGTCGGTGGCGATGATCGAGCCGGTCAGGCCGTACGGGGTTGCCCGGTCGACCACGTCCAGGATCTGGTCGAAGGCGGCTACCGGGTCGGTGTCGTCATAGACGTAGATCGACAGGATCGGGCCGAAGTATTCGGTGCACAGCACCTGGTGATCCGGGTTGCTGGCCAGCAGGATGGTCGGCCGGACGAAGAATCCCTCGCTGTCATCGGCTGTTCCGCCGGCGATGATCTCCAGCTCGGGATCGTTCTTGGCCGCCGCCAACACCGCGGCCAGCCGGTCGAAGGCGCGCCGGTCGATGACCGCGCCGAGAAAGTTGGACAGGTCGGTGACCGGGCCCATGCTCAGCGACTCGGTCTGGGCGACCAGGCTGTCGCGCAGGTCCTGCCACACCGATTGCGGGATGTAGGCACGCGAGGCGGCCGAACACTTCTGGCCCTGGTACTCGAACGAGCCCCGGACCAGCGCGGTGCGCAGCACGTCGAGGTCGGCACTGGGATGGGCGAGCACGAAGTCCTTGCCACCGGTCTCGCCGACCAGCCGCGGGTAGGTCCGGTAACCGGCCAGCCGGCTGCCGACCTGCTGCCAGAGGTGCTGAAAGGTCGCGGTGGAACCGGTGAAGTGAATTCCGGCCAGGTCCGGATGGCTCAGCACCACCTCCGAGATCACCGGCCCGTCCCCGGTGAGCAGGTTGATCACGCCGGGCGGCAGGCCGGCCGCTTCGAGCAGCCGCATGGTCAGCTGGGCTGCGAGCAGCTGGGTGTTGGACGGTTTCCAGATCACCACGTTGCCCATCAGGGCCGGCGCGGTGGGCAGGTTGCCGGCGATCGCGGTGAAGTTGAACGGCGTTATGGCGTAGACGAAACCTTCCAACGGACGGTGATCCAGCCGGTTCCAGATGCCCGGGCTGGACACCGGCTGCTCGGTGAGCAGTTGGGCGCCGAAGGCAACGTTGAACCGCCAGAAGTCGATCAACTCGCAGGCCGCGTCGATCTCGGCCTGGATCGCGGTCTTGGACTGGCCGAGCATGGTGGCGGCGTTGAGCCTGGCGCGCCAGGGCCCGGCCAGTAGGTCGGCCGCCCGCAGGAAGATCGCGGCCCGGTCGTCATAGGACAGCGCCCGCCAGCCGGCAGCGGCCCTGGCTGCAGCTGCGATGGCGTCGCGGGCGTCCTCGGCGGTGGCCTGGCCGAACTCGCCCAGCACCTGCGCGTGCCGGTGCGGTGCCACCACGGTGCCCCGCTCGCCGCCGCCCAGTCGCCGCTGACCACCGATGGTGCAGCTCAGCTCGACCTGGCCGGCCGACAGTTCGGCCAGTTGCGCCAGCAGCGCCTGGCGTTCCGGCGAGCCCGGCGCGTAGTCCAGCACCGGCTCGTTGCGGGGGGTGGGAATCCTGCTGATGGCGTCCATCGCGGTCTCCTGATCACAGAGCGGCTGGTCGAAAACGCCCGCGGCGACTGGCCGCTGTGGCTGCGTCCTCTCACCGTAGGCCGTGCGAGCCGCGCCGCCTTGCTCGGAAACAATAAGATTGGCTCATGCCAGACTCTGATCCGAGTGAAAGCCCGCCAATGACACCGCCGGACCGGGCAGACGCGCTGCCGCTGGACCGGCTACCGGCCGGCCGCTCCGTCGGCCTGGCCGATCCGCAGCAGCCCGGCGCCCCACTGACCGCCGATGAGGTCGTGCTGGGCGTGGGGCTGGAGCCGGCGGGCGCGGCGACCCTGCTGCGTGCGGCGGCCCAGGCCCGGGTCGCCGCGGTGGTGCTCTACCGGCCGGGCGGCCAAGCTGAACAGGTTCTGGCCGGGCTGGCCGACGAGCTGGCGGTCCGGCTGAGCTGGCGGCCGACCGCGTTGAGCTGGCGCGAGCTGCACCGGCAGCTGAGCGAGCGTTCGTCGCCGCCGCCGGTCGGTGGCGACGACGAACTCGCCGACCTTGCCCAGACCATCGCCACCCTGACCGGCGGCCTGGTGACCATCGAGGACACCTCGGCGCGGGTGCTGGCGTACTCCCGTTCCAGCGACGAGGTCGACGAGCTGCGCCGGCTGTCGATTCTCGGTCGCAGCGGACCGCCGGCCTACCTGGCGCTGCTGCGCGAGTGGGGGGTCTATGACCGGCTGGCCGGCTCGGAAGAGGTCGTCGAGATCGCCGAACACCCGCAGTCGGGGGTGCGCCGCCGGCTGGCCGTCGGGGTGTTCGCCGGCAGCCGGCAGCTGGGCACAATCTGGTTGCAGCAGGGCGCCACCGACTTCGAACCGCATGCCCGGCGGGCGTTGCTCGGGGCCGCGCGCCTGGCCGCCGAGCAACTGGCCGATCAGGGACGGCGCAGCCGCGAGCCCCCCGGCGCCAGCCTGGTGGAGTTGCTGTCGGGCCACCCGGCCGGCACCTCGCAGCTGCCGGCCGG
>JBPCPA010000131.1:0-9181 GCA_050999655.1 Jatrophihabitans sp. | reverse complement strand
CGGTTCCACCTCGTCGGTGTAGCCCACCCCGTCGACGGTGATGTTGACCCTGGCCATGTAGACCTCCAGCTCGCTGTTGCTCGTGTGTTCAGGTACTCGTTGTGCCGACAATCACAGCCAAGCCGCTATTGGTCAAACGCGCAACCCGCACATCGGACAGGTTTGGCCCGGCACGCTTCGCCGTGACACCGGTCAGCCGCCGGCCATCGTCGTCCCGCCGCGATGGCCGTCACCGGCGAGGTGGATCGGGCCGTCGGCGGTGCGTAGCTGCGCGCCGCTGCCGCCCCACCTGCTGCCGATGATCTCCGCGGCGACCGAGATCGCGGTCTCCTCCGGCGTCCGGGCGCCCAGGTCCAACCCGATCGGCGCGTGCAGCCGGGCCAGCTCGGCCTCGGTGAGTCCGAGGTCGCGCAGCCGGGCCAGCCGGTCGGTATGGGTGCGCCGCGAACCCATCGCACCGAGATAGGCAAGCGGCAGCCGCAGCGCCACCTCGAGCAGCGGGACGTCGAACTTCGGGTCGTGGGTGAGCACGCAGACCACCGTCCGCTCGTCCACCTCGGTGCCGGCCAGGTAGCGATGTGGCCACTCGACAACCACCTCGTCGGCGTCGGGGAACCGCTTGGCGGTGGCGAACACCGGCCGGGCATCGCAGACGGTGACCCGGTAGCCCAGGAACGAGCCGATCCGGGCGACCGCCGCGGCGAAGTCGATGGCTCCGAAGACGATCATCCGGGGCCGGGGCGCGTAACTGGCCACGAAGACCCCGATGTCGTCCACCCGGCGCTCGCCGTCATTGCCGTAGCGCAGCATCCGGGTGCGACCTTGCACCAGCAGACCCCGGGCGTCGTCGCGCACCGCCTCGTCCAGCCGTGGCGAGCCCAGGCTGGATTCGATCCGGTCCGGCCGCACGATCAGCCGGCGGCCACGCCGCTCGTCGGGGGCATCGACGACGGTGGCCACCGCGACCGGCCGGCCGGCCCGGATGTCGGCCACCACCGCGCCCAGCTCGGGGAATGTGTCCGGCCCGATCCGCTCGACGAAGATGTCGATGATGCCACCGCAGGTCAGTCCGACCGAGAACGCGTCGTCGTCGCTGACCCCGTAGCGTTGCAGCACCGGCGCGTGCCCGGCCCGGACCTCGGCAGCCAGCTCGTAGACCGCGCCCTCGGCGCAGCCGCCGGACACGCTGCCGCTGGCGGTGCCGTCCGGCCCGATCAGCATCGCCGCGCCGGGTTGGCGCGGCGCCGAACTCCAGGTGCCGACAACGGTGGCCAGGCCGACCTCGGCTCCCGACTGCCACCAGCCGGCCAGCTGATCGAGCACGTCACGCATGCGAGATGACCTCCGCCAGCTGTTGCAGGGCGGCGAAGCTGTGGCCGGCGACCAGCCGATCGATGTGCGGCAGTGCCGCGACCATGCCGCCGGTGCTCGGTGCGAAGCCGTCGCGTCCCTTGTGCGGGTTGACCCACACCACCGTGTGCGCCAGCCTGGCCAGCCTGCCCAGCTGACTGCCGAGTTCGGCCGGATCGCCACGCTCCCAGCCGTCCGAGCAGAGCACCACCACCGCTCCGCGTGCCACCCCGCGCTGACCCCACAGATCCAGGAAGGCCTTCACGGCCTCGCCCAGCCGGGTGCCACCGCTCCAGTCCGGCACCGCCCGTCCGGCCGCGGCCAGCGCCTGATCGGGGTCGCGCAGTCGCAGCTCGCGGGTCACCCGGGTGAGCCGGGTGCCGGCGGTGAAAACCTCGGTGCTGGCCGGGGCGGCCCGGGTCGCGGCGTGCGCGAAGCGCAGCAGGGTGTCGGCGTACGGGGCCATCGAGCCGCTGACGTCGATCAACAGCACCAGCCGCCGGGGCTTGTGCAGCCGCCGGCGCCGCCGCAGCTGGCCGGGCTCGCCGCCATCTCGCAGTAGCTGGCGCACTGTGCGGTCGAGGTCCACCGGGCCCCGGTGGGACGGGGTGTGGCGCAGCGACCTGCGGCCGGCCACTCTGGGCACGAGCAGCGCGAACAACCGGCGCAGCTGCTCGCGCTCGGCCGGGTCCAGGGCGCTGACATCCTTGTGCCGCAGGATCTCCTGCCTGCTGGCCCGCACCGCGAAGTTCGGCTCGTCCTCGTCCAGCTGCTGTGGCTCGCCGGCCGCATCCACCTCGAACGGGGCCGCCCGCAGCACCCGGGGCGGGGTGCTGGTGCTGCGCCCCTCGCTCGGCCGGCGGGCGCCGAAATACAGCGCGAACGCCGAGTCATACCGCTCCAGATCGGCCGGCTCGGCGCACAGGGTCAGCCGGCCGGCCCAGTAGACCTGGTTCGGATCCAGCACGTCCAGGTGCGCCAGGGCGGCGGCCATCGCCTGCACCCGATCCGGCCCGGCGGGCACCCCGGCATGGCGCAGGGTGCGGGCGAAACCGACCAGGACGTCGACGAAGTCGCGTTGCCGCAGCGGCTGGACGCCGGTCATCCGGCCAGCTCGGCGAGCACGGTGTCCCGGATCCGGACCGCGTCCTCCTGGTACTTCAGCACCGCGCCGAGGCTGGCCGCGGCCCGCTCCGGGTCCAGCGACTGCGCGCCGAGCAGGTGCAGCGCCTGTGCCCAGTCGATCGACTCGGCCACTCCCGGCGGCTTGAGCAGGTCCGCCGAGCGCATCCGGCGCACCGCCCCCGCCACGTCGCGGGCGAGGGTCTCGGTGATCTCGGGCAGTCGGCGGCGCAGAATGGCCACCTCGCGCTCGTAGGACGGGTGCGCGACCCAGTGGTAGAGGCAGCGGCGCTTGAGGGCGTCGTGCACCTCGCGGGTGCGGTTGGACGTCAACACCACCAGCGGCGGCCGGCTCGCCCGGATGGTGCCCAGCTCAGGAATGGTGACCGCGTTGTCGGCCAGCACCTCCAGCAGGAAGGCCTCGAACTCGTCGTCGGCCCGGTCGATCTCGTCGATCAGCAGCACCGACGGGCTGTGCTCGATGGCTCGCAGGATCGGCCGCGCGATCAGGAACCGCCTGCTGTACAGCGACCGCTCCAGGGCCGAGCGGTCACCGTCAGAGTCACTGCCCAAGTCACCGTCCGCCCCCGGTTTGCCGTCCGGCCCGCCCACTCGGCGATCGGCCTCGGCAGCACGCAGATGCAGGATCTGGCGCGGAAAGTCCCAGTCATAGAGCGCCTGCGTGGCGTCGATGCCCTCGTAACACTGCAACCGGACGAGTTCGGCGCCGGTGATCTCGGCCAGCGCGTGCGCCAGGCTGGTCTTGCCGACCCCGGCATCGCCCTCCAGGAACAGCGGCCGGTGCATCCGCAGCGCCAGGAAGGCGGCAGTGGCCAGCCCCTCGTCCGGCAGGTAGCCGGTGCCACGCAGGGCCTCGGCCAACTCGCCGGGATCGGTGGACTCGGGATCGAGGGCTGCCATCCCACCAGAATGGCCTGCCGAGCGCCGGCGCGCCACGCCCGCCTCCGTGTCGGTCGGCGCCGGCGGGCCGCTACGGTAACCGCATGGAGCCGGTATACAGCTCGGTCGTCGCGCTCGCGCGGGTCATCTTCGCCGGCCAGGGCCTGCGCTTCGAGCTGCTCGGGGCCGACAACGTGCCGCGCACCGGCGGCGCGGTGATGGCGATCAACCACACCGGCTACATGGACTTAGCCTACGCCGGTCTCGCTGCCCGCCCGGCCGGTCGGCTGGTGCGGTTCATGGCCAAGGACGAGGTGTTCCGGCACCGGGTGAGCGGGCCGCTGATGCGCGGCATGCACCACATTCCGGTCGACCGCGACGCCGGCGCTGCGTCCTACCGGGCAGCGATGAAGGCGCTGAGGTCCGGCGAGATCGTCGGGGTGTTTCCCGAGGCGACCATCTCGCGCTCCTTCGAGCTGAAGGAGTTCAAGAGCGGCACCGCCCGGATGGCCGCCTCGGCCGGCGTGCCGATCCTGCCGACGGTCATCTGGGGCTCACAGCGGGTCTGGACCAAGGGTCACCCGAAACGGCTGGGGCGCACCAACATTCCGATCGTGTTGAGCGTCGGCGAGCCGATCCTGACCGGTCGGCGTGACGATGCCGAGGCGGTGACCGAGCGGCTGCGGGTCTCGATGACCGCGCTGCTCCACGCCGCTCAGGACGGCTACCCGGCGCTGACCGGGGCCGAGCGTGTCTACCTGCCGGCCCGGCTGGGCGGCACCGCGCCCACCCCGGAGCAGGCCGCCCAGCTGGACGCGGACGAGGCCGCCGCCGCGCCGCCCGGCACGCCGACTAGCCACCTTCCGACGTTGCTGTCGGCCGCGACTGCGCCTCGTTCGAGAACTGCCAGGCCGCGGCGGCCGTAGCATCGGGTGGATGCCACCTCTGACCCTGAGCCTGCGTCGCCGGTCCGCTACCGGCCGGGGCCGGCCGGGCCTGCCAGGGTGGCCGCTGAGCGTCCTGGTCGCCGCCGGTCTGGTGCTGGTGCCGCTGGCCGCCGGGGTGAGCGCGGTCGCGGTGGCGCCGCCGGCCCGGATCACCGATGTCGGCCTGGACGGGTTGAACGTGCAGGTGAGCCTGCAGATCGGGCGCAACACCACCCGGATCGACTCGGCGCTGCTCGGCGGCCTGCGCCGCGAGGGCCCCAGCGTGCTGGGCAAACACCTCGGCCTGGACATCCGCCCGGAAGACGTCGATCTCAGACTCTTCGACTCCTCCGGCGCGCTGGATCCGGCCACCATCGACGTCGCCGGGCACCTGTTCGCCGACCGGCAGGCCCGCACCGACGAGCAACATGGTCTGCAGGCCAAGGTGATCCGGCACTACGCCGGGCTCGGCCTGCTGGCGGTGTACCTGGTCGCGATGCTGGAGATCTTCGGCTACGCCTACCTCAAGTACCGCCGCCGCACCCGTGCCGAACTGAGCCAGGCCGAACGCGAGCTGGTGCGCACCGAGCAGCGACTGGAACGCCGGCTGGCGATCTCGTTGGTGACCGTGACCGCGCTCTGCCTGCTGCTGGCCGCCGGCTACGTGCTCTCGCCGCTGTCCAGCAGCTCCGAGCAGGTGAGCCCGGACGCCCGGCTGGCCAGCACGTTCCTGGCCGGTTGGCAGGTCACCGGTCCGTTCAGCAACCTGCTCGGCCAGGCGGTCACCAGCATCGACTCGCTCAGCAAGAGCGAGCAGGCCTTCTACGACAAGGTCTCGGCCAACCGGGACGCCGCCTACGCAAGGCAGTTCGGCACCGCCGAGCCGGCGCATGATCCGCGGGTGATCCGGCTGGCCATTCTGGACGACCTGCAGGGCACCAGCGGGATGGCGCGCATCGTCGGTGAGGCGGCCCAGCAGCTGCATGCCGACGCGATCGTCAACCTCGGCGACCTGACCGCCACCGGGACCGAGCAGGAGGCCTACCTGTCCTACCTGAAGAGCTACACCGTGGAGGTGTTGGCCCACTACGCCGGCCGGATCCCGGTCTACAGTTCGCTGGGCCGACATGACACTCCGGCAGTGGCCGCCTACGCCAGACGGGTGCACGTCACCGTCGCCGACGGCACCCCGCAGCAGATCGCCGGCAACCGGTTCATCGGGGTGAACAGCCCGTACGTGGTGAACTTCGGCGACGCCGCCCAGCTGATCAACCCCGAGATCACCGACGACACCGTTCGCACCGGCCTGCGCGAGGCGGCCTGCGCCGAGCAGCCACTCGGGGTGTTCGCCCACGACAAGGAGCTGCTGGATGAGTTGACCGCAAGCGGCTGCGTGCCGATCGTCATCGGTGGGCACGACTACACCGGCCAGCCGCCGGCCAACGTCCAGACCCCGAACGGCACGGTCCGGACGGTGACCCTGGGCAGCACCGGCGGCCACGGCGCCGGCGACGGTTTCGGCGGCCTGTCCACCCCGCGCAACGACGCGCCGTTCGTCATGCTCGACATCGACAAGGCGACCGGCGCGGTCACGGTGGACACCACCACCGTGCACCCGGACGCCAGCGTCACGGTGGTCGCCACCAGCCTAGCGGCGCTGCCGACCGACCAGCTGGCCCGACTGCGCTGAGCGGCGGGCCCTACGGGGGACGGTGTAGCGACCCGGTCAGCTGACGCCGGCCGCCACCGAGCCAATGCCGGAGCCGGTGCCGGGCGGAAAGTCCAGCATGCCGGTCTCGGTGACGTCGACGGCGATCTCACGCAGCTTGCGGTGGGTGTGCTGGCTGGCCATCCGCAGCAGGTCGAACGCCTGCTGTTGGGTGATCCGGTGCCGGCTCATCAGGATGCCGATCGCTACCCCGATCTCGCGATTGGACTCCTGCGCGCGCCGCAGGTTCTCGGCCTGGCTGAGCGTCCGGGCGCCGCTGAGCGCGATTGCGGCGTGGGTGGCGAACACCCCACCGACGATGATGGCGGTGTCGTCGAAGGCGTCCTGGCGGGTGGAGTACAGGTTCAGGCCGCCGATAGTGTCATCGCCCTCCACGAACAGCCGGAATGCCAGCATGCTGTGGACGCCGTGTTCGGCGGCGGCCCGCTTTCCGAACTCGGGCCAGCGCTGGTCATCGGCCAGATTGCCGGTGCAGAAGATGGTCTCCTCCAGGATCGCGTCCACGCACGGGCCCGACCGCAGCTCGTACTGGATCTCATCCACCCGGCGGGGCAGGTCGCTGGTCGGCGCGACGGTGCGGAACTGGTGGCCACGCATGATCGTGATGTCGGCGTCCTCGACGCCCGGAATGGCTTCGGAGGCGGCTTGCACGATCGCCTGCCAGGCGGCGTCCTCGGTCGGCTGGCCGTAGAGGGTGCGAGCCAGCTCGGCGAAGTCCTGGGCCAGCGACAGCGTGGTCGGTGGCACCCTGTGGCTGGCCTGGGCTTTGTTATTCATCGTCATTCATCTCGATCTCCGATCAGCAGGCACCGATAACGCAACTCGATCCGGTACTGGGTGGTGACATCGGCGAGGTTTCGGAGTTTGCGCAATCCTAGCCCCCGCTACCGGGCAACCGAGGAGAACCCGGTACAGGTTAGGGTCAGGTTGGCATGCGTAGCCCGCCCCGCTGTTAGCCGAAACGTCCGGGCGGCGCACCTGACTGCCCGGCACGGAGGCCAGAGGTGAATACCAGTTCGGCCGGCGAGCATCCTCGGCCCGCACCTGGCGAATACGAGTTCGTGATCGTGGCCAACCGGTTGCCGGTGGACCGGGTTACCGAAGAGGATGGCAGTTCAGCCTGGCGGCGCAGCCCGGGTGGGCTGGTGACCGCCCTGGAACCGGTGCTGCGCAAGACCGGCGGAGCCTGGATCGGCTGGTCGGGCAGTTCCGGTCCGGCTCTGGAGCCGTTCGACGAGGCCGGCATGCGACTGGTTGCCATCGGCATGTCCGATGACGAGGTCCGAGATTATTACGAGGGATTCTCCAACGGCACGCTCTGGCCGCTGTACCACGACGTGATCGTGCCGCCCCGGTTTCACCGCGCCTGGTGGGAGGCCTACGTGCGGGTGAACCGGCGTTTTGCCGAGGCGGCCGCGACGCAGGCCTCGAGTGGTGCGTTGGTCTGGGTGCATGACTACCAGTTGCAGCTGGTGCCGGGCATGCTGCGCGAGTTGCGACCGGACCTGCGGATCGGCTTCTTCAACCACATCCCGTTTCCCGGCTATGAGATCTTCGCCCAGCTGCCCTGGCGGCGCCAGCTCATCCAGGGCCTGCTCGGGGCGGATCTGCTCGGTTTCCAGCGGCACGGCGATGCCACCAATTTCTTGCGGGCCTGCCGGCGGGCGGCCGGCCTGACCACCAAGGGCGCGACCGTCCGGGTACCGGTCGCCGACAGCCCGGACCGGACCGTCCGGGTCGCCACCTTCCCGATCTCGATCGACTCGGCCGGCTTCGAGCAGATCGCCCACCGGCCTGAGGTCAGGGCCCGGGCAACGGAGATCCGGGCGGCCCTCGGCGAGCCCACGATCCTGTTGCTCGGCGTGGATCGGCTCGACTACACCAAGGGAATCTCACACCGCCTCAAGGCCTACCGGGAGATCCTGGCCGAGGGCCGGTTGGCCTCTCCGGACGCGGTCCTGGTGCTGGTCGCCAGCCCCAGCCGGGAACGGGTCGGGCAGTACCGGGCGCTGCGCGACGAGGTCGAGGTCACCGTCGGGCGGATCAACGGCGAGTTCGGCGCGGTCGGCAGCGCGCCGGTGCACTACCTGCATCAGTCCTACCCGCCGGAGGAGATGGCGGCGCTGTTCCTGGCCGCCGACGTGATGCTGGTGACCTCGCTGCGCGACGGCATGAACCTGGTCGCCAAGGAATACGTGGCGTGCCGCTACGACGAGACCGGCGCGCTGGTGCTGAGCGAGTTCACCGGCGCGGCCGACGAACTGGGCAGCGCGTTTCTGGTCAACCCGCATGACATCGCCGGTCTGAAGGATGCGATCGTGCGGGCAGCGGAGATCTCACCGGCCGAATCCCGGCGCCGGATGCGTTCGATGCGCCGCCGGGTGCGCGAGTACGACATCGCCCGCTGGGCCGACACCTTCTTGCAAACGCTGGAGGGCCGCCATAGCGATGAGCCTGCGGATGGCCGCGCGCTGTGACTCAGATTATCTGACTCAGAGTAGCCAATCCAATACCGTTAGTAATCCGAATTGCTCAGGTAGCAGCGCCGGCACCCCTGCTGCCCCTGAGCCAAGTGGCCTCCCGACGGGACGGGAGGCCACTTGCCATTCCAGTATGGGGCTGTTCTTTAGCAAGCGCCGTTGTCGACCCAGACGCCCTGGCCGTTGTTGCCCGGGATATCGCCCTGCGTCCACCACTTGGCCGTCCACTTGTGGTTGTTGTACGAGACCACTGAGCCACCGACGTAGGCGGTCCCGCTCGACCAGGCCGGCGTGCTGCAGGTGCCCGGCGGCGGCGGGGGCGGGGGCGTGATGCCACCGGGGGTGAACGGCTTGAAGGTCGTGGTGAACTGCCACTGGGCCTGGCTGAGGCCACTGCAGGACGGCGAGGCGTAACTCTGCCCCGGGCAGCCGCCGTTGTCCCGGCCGGCTGACCAGAACGACAGCTCGGTGATGCCGTGGGCATTGGCGAAGGACAGCACGGTCTGGGCATCGTTGAGGCTGAAGATCTCGCCCTGGCTGTCGTTCTGGCCAATCATCGGGGTAATGCCGACCATCGCCCAGAGCTGGGCCGAGGTCTTGCCGGTAAAGATGCTGCCGAGCTGTGACACCAGCGCGGTCGCCGCGGAAGTCGCCGCCCCACCCATGTTCGAGTT
>JBPCPA010000099.1:0-7451 GCA_050999655.1 Jatrophihabitans sp. | reverse complement strand
AAGTAGCGCAGGTCGGCCGTGCGGACGAAGCGGTGCTCGGCGTCGGGAAAACCCTCCCGGCGCAGCGCCGACGCGGCCTGCTCGCGAAGTTCGGCGAAGCCCGCCGCCACCTCCGCCGGGTCCAGCTCGGAATGCTTGGCGACCGCGGTCAGGACGTAGTCGTTCTTGACATCGACGGTGAGCAGCCCGAACGCCGAGACGTTGCCCGGGTTCGGCGGCACCAGCACGCCCGCCAACGACAGGATGTCGATGAGCCGGCAGAGCAACAGCGAGCCCGAACCTCCGAAGGTGGTCAGCGTGAAGTCCCGGACGTCCAGGCCGCGCTTGACGGTGATCTGGCGCAGCGCATTGGCCTGGTTCCACGCCGAGATCTCCAGCACGCCGGTGGCGCAGGCCTACGGACTCAGGTTCGGCCCCGCGGCCAGTGCCAGCAGGCCGGCCTGGGCCGCCGCCGGCTGCAGCGGGATCTCGCCGCCCAGCAGGTGCGGCGGGATCCGGCCGAGCAGCAGGTGGGCATCGGTCACGGTGACCTCGCTGCCGCCGTTGCCGTAGCACAGCGGCCCCGGCTCGGCGCCGGCCGACTTCGGGCCCACCTTGAGCGCGCCCTCGGCCGAGATCCAGGCGATCGAGCCACCGCCGGCGCCCACGGTCACCACATCGATCATCGGGATCTTGGACGGGTAGGCCCCGACCGTCCCCTCGGTGGTCGACGTCGGCTCGCCCCCGAGCACCACCGAGACATCGGTGGACGTGCCGCCGCCGTCGCAGGTCAGTACCCGGTCGAAGCCCGCGCGGGCGGCGATCAGCGCGGCTCCGAGCGCGCCGGCCGCCGGCCCGGACAGCACCGTGCTGATCGGCTGATACACCACCTCGTCGGCCGACAGCACGCCGCCGTTGGACTTCATCACGTAGAACGGGATCCTGCTGGCCGGCCCGGTGAGCTCGTCCAGCCGGCGTTGGATGGCACCGACGTAGCCGGCCACCTTCGGCTTGACCGCGGCATCGACCAGGGTGGTCATGGACCGCTCGTACTCGCGGTACTCACGCAGCACCTGCGAAGAGATCGACACCACCGCCTCGGGATGTTCGGTTGCCAGGATCTGGCGCATCCGCTGCTCGTGGTCGGGGTTGGCATAGGAGTGCAGCAGGCACACCCCGACGGTCCGGATGCCCTGGTCCCGGAACCACCGTGCGGCCGCCACGGCGCCGGCCTCGTCGAAGGGACGCAGCTCGGCGCCGGTGTAGTCCAGCCGGCCGCCCACCGTCCGGACCAGGTCGGCCGGCACGATCCGGTCGGGCTTGACCCAGAAGTAGCTGTTGCCGTACCCGTCCGGCACCGACTGGCGGGCGATCTCGAGGATGACCTCATACCCCTAGGAGGCGATGAAGCCCAGCTCGGAGACCTTTCCCTCCAGCAGCTGGTTGGTCGCCACCGTGGTGCCGTGGCTGATCGCGCTCAGCACCTCGCCGGCCTGCTCGCGGGCGATGCCGAGCACGTCCAGCACCTTGTCGATCGCGGTCATGAAGCCCTCGGCCGGATCCTCGGGCGTCGAGGACGTCTTGGTGGTGACCAGCTCGCCGGAGGCCTCGTCGAAGGCCACCACGTCGGTGAAGGTGCCGCCGGTGTCGATGCCCACCCGGATCCGTCGAACTGCCATGGTCGAAGTCAACTGGCGCAATCAGCCGCTCGCTTCGGCGAATGCTGCCGAAAGCGTGTCCAGCCGCTAGTGCCGGCCCGGTTCGCCCAGGCGACGGGTCCTCCTGACCGGCCGCCCCAGCCGGCGGCCTGCGTCCGATAGTGCTGGGTCTTAACGTTCGAGGCTTTTCATGCGATTATGCGCTACAGCCTTTTCCGTGCCATTTCGCCGCCGTTCGTTCCGGTACCGATCCGGTGCCTTTTCCGTCCGTGGGAGGACCCCATGAAGCTGACCGCCAGATGTGCCAGGCCGATCCTCATCACCGCCGCCGTCGCCGGCCTGCTGGTACCGGTGGGCCTGACCGGCGCGGCCAGCGCCAGCCCGGCGATCGGACGCAATCAGGAACTGGTGGTCCGCTACTACTCGGACCCGGGTCACACCAACTACATCGGCGAGATGATCAGCGGCTGCGGATCGACCTATCACTACGGCCAGACCTCGCAGTACACCGTCCAGCAGGTCTTCAACTGCCCGGGCACGCCCGTCAACTGACCCGGCCTCCGGCATCCGGTCTCCGGGACGGGCCCGGCGCGGCCTGCGCACAGGCTTGGCCTGCGCACAGGCTTGGCCGGCGCGCAGGCTTGGCCGGCCGGGATCAGATCGCTGGGTCAGACCCCAGGGGGAAGCCGGTTCGGGCCTCGCCGAGCAACAACTCGGCGTTCTTGCGGATCAGCGCGAGGTTGCGATCGGCCAGGTGGTCAAAGGACTGCGGGATGGACGAGCCCGGCGTCAGCGAGCTCATCGCGGTGTCCGGCGTGAGCCGGGCCGACACCCAGCACTCGTGCGAGGCGGCCCGCGCGATCACCTCGGCGATCGGCGTGACGATCATCGAGTTGCCGAAGTAGATCACCCCGGCCGGGTCGATCCCGGTGGCATTGCAGCCGATCAGGTAGACGTGGTTGTCATACGCCCTGGCCCGATTGGTCAGTTCCCACAGGTCCGCCGAGCGCAGTAACGCCGACGGCCGGCAGATCAGCTCGGCGCCGGCCAGCGCGGTGATCCGCGACAGCTCCGGGTAGTCACCGTCGAAGCAGATGATCACCCCGAGCTTGCCGAGTTCGGTGTCGACCACCAGCACGTCCTCGCCCGGGGTCACCCAGCCGCCGCGGTCGGCCCGCTCGCTACCGAACGGATGGGTCTTGCGGTAGCTGCCGAGCAGCGCGCCGGACGGGCCGAGCACCACCGCCGCGTTGTAGACGACGCCGCGGGCAGGCCCCCGCTCGTAGCTTCCGGCCACCAGGTGGATGCCCAGCTCGGCGGCCAGGTCGGCGAGCGGGGCGATGATGTCGCCGGGAAGCTCGCTGACCAGATCCCACAACGTCTCGGCATCGATGCCCGGGGTGAAGCCGGTCGTGACCGACTCGGGCAACACCACCAGTTCGGCACCGGTCGCCGCGACGCACTGCCGGGTGAGTTCGGCCGCCCGAGCTGTATTGCCGGCGATCGATCCGGCGGTCAGCGGGGCCGAACTCGGCGCCACCTGCACCGCCGCAGCAACGAACTCACGCATCAGAACCTCCTTCGCGGACGGGCTGTGCGGGCACCGACCAGCACCCCGAGCAGTGCGGCCGTGGCGCCGAAGAGCGCGCCCAGCACGAACGGCGTCGCCTCGCCGGGGCCGGCCTTAAGCCGCCGACCGGGCTCCGGGGCGGTGAAGACCCCGGCCCTCTGGTCCGGCGTCGGCTGGTCTGGCGTCGGCTGGGCCGGCAGGCTCGCGGTGCTCGGCCCCGCCCGCCCGGTGAGCACGTCGTCCACCCCGGCGAAGAACTCGGCCGCCAGCTTCTTGGCCACGCCTGCCAGCATCCGCTGCCCGACCCCGCCGATCACGCCACCCACCACCGCATCCGCGTCGTAGCTGAGCTCGGTGCCACCGTCGATCTCGGCCAGCGTGACCCGGACGTCGGCGCTGACAGTGCCCGGCGCGCCTGCGCCGGCCGCCCGCATCACGAACGAGTTCGGCTGCTGCTGGTCGGCCAGTTCGACCGTGCCGGCGTAGCTGCCCTTGATGCTGGCCACCCCCGCGGTGACCGCCATCGCGTAGCTGTCCGGACCGGTCGTCTCCAGGCGCTGGCAGCCGGGAATGGTGCGCACCAGGACTGCCGGGTCGTTCAGCGCGGCCCAGACCGCCTCGATCGGTGCGTGCAGGGTGGCCTGGCCGGCGACCTTCATCGGGCAGCTCCTTCGGGGTTGGCCGATCCGGTACGGGCTGAACGGGTCAGCCGAAGCTCGAAAAGCTCACTGGGCGAGATCGGCATCGAGGTGATGGCGAAGCCTTCGGCATCGGAGATGGCCGAGGCGAAGACGGCCGCGCTGGGGATCACCCCGGCCTCGCCGGCGCCCTTGATGCCCAGCGGGTTCAGCGGGGACGGCGTCTCGAGGTGGTCGATCTCGATCTGGCGAGGCATCTCGGAGACGTAGGGCATCAGAAAGTCCATGAACGAGGCGTTCTGCAACTGCCCGTCACTGTCATAGGCCATCCGCTCGTACAGCGCGCCGCCGATGCCCTGGGCCACCCCGCCGTGCACCTGGCCCTCGACGATCATCGGGTTGATCAGCGTGCCGCAGTCGTGCACCACGCAGTAGCGCAGCACCGTGATCTCGGCGGTGTCCGGATCGGTCTCGACGATGACAGCATGCATTCCATTGGCGAAAGTCGATCGTAGCGGCGAGTAGTAGTCCTTGCCCTCGATGCCGGGCTCGTCATCCTCGGCGACCGGTGGCTGGTCCGGATCGCCCACCACGAACTGGGTCGCGGCCTTGGACGCCTCGTCGAAGGCGTAGCGCAACGGGTTGGACAGCACCGCGATGGTGCCGAGCGAGATCTCGGTGCCCGGGCTGCCGACCACTCGGACCTTGCCGGCCACGATCTCCAGGTCGGCCACATCGGCCTCCAGGGCGTCGGCAGCCACCCGAAGGATCTTGGCCCGGGCCGCCCTGGCCGCCAGCGCGATCGCCGAGCCACTCATCACCGCCGCCCGGGAGGCGAACGTCCCTACCGCGTAGGGGAATCGCCGGGTATCGCCGGTGACCACCTCGATATCAGACATCGACACCCCGAGCTCATCGGCGACGATCTGGGCGAACGCGGTCTGGTGGCCCTGACCCTGCGAGGTGAGGCCGGTGGCCACCTTGACCTTGCCCGAGGTCTCCACCTGAACGTGGCCGCCCTCGTACGGCCCGACACCGGTTCCCTCGACGTAGCAGGCCAATCCCAGCCCGACCTGGCGCCCCTGCGCCCGTGCGACAGCCTGGTAGTCGAGCCATTCGTCCCAGCCGACCAGTTTCTTCAGCTTGTCCAACGAGGCCGGGAAGTCGCCTGAGTCATACACCAGGGGCCGGCCGTCCTGAAAGATCAGGCCGTGGTCGTAGGGCATCTCTTCGGGCTGGATGAAGTTGACCGACCGCACTTCGGTCCGATCCATACCGAGATAGCCGGCTATCGCATCCAGCGTCCGCTCCATCGCGAACACACCCTGCGGGCGGCCGGCGCCACGATAGGGCGTGACGATAACCGCGTTGGTGTAGAGGGACTCGAACTCGACCCGGTACGCGCCGGGCTTGTACGGCCCGCGCAGCTGGGTCGAGGTGATGCTCGGCACGATCAGGCCGTACGGAATGTAGGCACCGTGATCGTGCCAGAACCGCACCGACAGGCCGAGCAGCCGGCCGTCGTCGTCGAAGCCCACCTCGACCTGGTGCTGCTGGGCCCGCTCGTGCGCCGAGGAGATGAAATGCTCGCGCCGGTCCTCGGTGAACTTCACCGGCCGGGCCAGCAACCGGGCAGCCATCGGGACCAGCACCTCTTCCGGCCACGGGTGCATGATCTTGACGCCGAAGCCACCGCCTACGTCGGGAGTGATCACCTCGACGCTACTCAGATCCAGGCCCAGCTTCACCGCGACCGCGGCACGCACGCCGGTCGAGGTCTGGGTCGAGGTCCACAGCCGCAGCCGTTGCGAGTCGGTGTCCCAGCGGGCCAGCACTCCCCTGCCTTCCAGCGGGGTGCACGCCGAACGTTCGATGCGCAGGTCCAGCTGCAGCCGGTGCGGCGCGGCGGCGATCGCCGCCGGGGCGTCGCCGACGGCCTGAACGAAGTGCGCCGCCACATTGCCCGGGACGTCGGGGTGTACCAGCTGCTCCGCGGCCCTGGCGGCGTCGATGCCGACCACCGGGGCCAGCACCTGGTAGCTGACCGCGATCCGCTCCGCGGCGTCCTCGGCCAGGTAACGGTCCTCGGCTACCACCATCGCCACCGCCTCGCCGGCGTAGTTCACCTCGTCGCGGGCCAGGGCGTACTGCGTTCGGCCATGGGTCAGCGCCGGGTGCGGGATCAGCAGCGGGAGCGGGTCGGCAAGTGGGCCGGCCAGATCCTCGTAGGTGTAGATCGCGAGCAGGCCTTCGACTTCCAGGGCGGCGCTGACGTCGATGTCGAGGATCCGGGCGTGAGCGTGTGGTGAGCGGACCAGGGCCACCTCGACCGCGTCGGCGCCGAGGTCATCCAGGTAGCGCCCGCCGCCGGTCAACAGCCGGGGATCCTCGACGCGCTTGATCGGTTCGCCGACCATCCGGGTGGTCATCGGCTCGTCCCGCCGGCGTCCTGGACGGCAGGCGTGACGGCAGCGGCGCCCAGCTCCGCCGCCCGCAACACCGAGGCCACGATGTTCTGGTAGCCGGTGCAGCGGCAGAGGTTGCCGCCGATCATCTCGCGCGCATCGTCCGGGCTCGGATCGGTCTTGTCCTTCAGTCCGGCGGTGATCGTGGTCAGAAAACCGGGCGTGCAGAACCCGCACTGCAGGCCGTGGCAGTCCTGAAAGGCTTGCTGCACCGGTGACATCTGGCCGTCGGGGCCGGCCAGTCCCTCGACGGTGGTGATGTGCTCGCCGTCCATGCTGACCGCCAGCAGCAGGCAGGAGCGCATCGGTACACCGGCCACCAGCACGGTGCAGGCGCCGCACACGCCGTGCTCGCAGCCGACGTGCGTTCCGGTCAGGCCGAGATCGTGGCGCAGGCAGTCCGAGAGCAGCCGGCGGGCCGGCACCGTCGCGGTCCGGACGACGCCGTTGACGGTCAGCTCGATCTCGTGCCGGCTCTCGCTCACGCGCCGGCTCCGGCGGCGGTTCGGGCGGCGCTACGCAGGGCACGCGCGGTCAGCACGCCGACCAGCTGGCGCCGGTACTCGGCGCTCGCGTGGATATCGGGTTCCGGGTCGACGCTGGCCCGGGCCAGATCTGCGGCCGGTGACAGGTCGGCGTCGAACGTCCGGCCCCGGATCGGCTCGGTCAGCTCCAGCACCAGCGGAGTGCCGGCCACGGACAGGTAACCGGCTCGGGCGGTGCTCACCCGCAGGTCGTCGTCCAGGCCGACCAGCACGGCGACCCCGCAGACCGCATAGTCCCCGTGCCGGCGCGACACCTCGACGAAGGCGGTGCCTGATTGTGCGGACAGGGAAGGGAAAAACGCCTCGGTGGCCAGCTCATCGGCGGCCAGTGCGGACTCCAGTGGTCCGCGGAACAGCTCGGCCGCTTCGATCGTTCGGCGCCTGGTCGCGGAGCTGACCGTCACGGTCCCGCCGAGCAGGCTGAGCACCGCCGGCATCTCCGCGGAGGGGTCCGCGTGCACGATGCGGCCCAGGGTGGTGCCCCGGTTGCGGATGGTGGGGTGCGCGACCAGCTTCAGGGCCTGGGCCAGCAGCGGTTGGCTGGATCGGGCGGCGGGGTGGCGTTCGAGTTCGGCGTGCCGGGCCAGCGCGCCGAC
>JBPCPA010000092.1:0-13631 GCA_050999655.1 Jatrophihabitans sp. | reverse complement strand
AGGGAGGGTGTCGGGTTGGTGCCCACCCCTCCCCGACCGGACGCGCGCCGGCCGGTCAAGAACCGCCGGGTCCAGCGACTGACCAAGCGGGACAAGATAACCCTGGCGATCATGGTTGCCATTCCGGTGCTGATCGAACTGGTGCTGATCTGGGTACCTACGCTGCTGTCGGTGTTGCTCTCGTTCACCAGGTGGAACGGGCTGTCACTGTCCAACATCCACAACAACGGTGTGCAGAACTACCACTTCGTGGTCAAGGACTACCCGCCGTTCTGGCCGGCGATCCGGCACAAAGTGCTCTGGTTGCTGTTCCTGTCACTGGTGGCAACCCCGTTGGGCCTGCTGCTGGCGGTACTGCTCGATCAGAATATCCGGGGCAGCAGGATCTACCAGACGGTGTTCTTCATCCCGGTGATGATGTCGCTGGCGCTGGTCGGCATCGTCTGGCAGCTGATGTACTCCCGCGACCTCGGTCTGATCAACAACCTTTTAGGCACTGCCGGAAAGTCCAACGCGATCGACTGGCTGGGCAACCCCAGCATCAACATCTGGGCAGCGCTGGTAGCGGCCGGCTGGAAGCACGCCGGCTACATCATGATCCTGTACCTGGCCGGGCTCAAGGGGGTCGATCCGTCCCTGAAGGAGGCGGCCTCGATCGACGGCGCGACTGGTCGGCAGACCTTCTTCCGGGTGGTCTTCCCGGCGATGCGTCCGATCAACATCGTGGTCATCGTGATCACGATCATCGAGGCATTGCGGGCCTTCGACATCGTTTACGTCATCAACCGGGGCACGAACGGCCTGGAACTGATCAGTGCGCTGGTCATCCAGAACCTGGTCGGTGAGGGTCAGGTGATCGGGGTCGGTTCAGCCCTCGCGGTGATCCTGCTGGTGGTCGCGCTGATCCCGATCGTCAGCTACCTGTCCCGCACCTTCGGCAAGGAGGATCGGTAATGTCAGCGATGACCGAGGTTGGATCGGCGGCCGACCTGGATCCGATCGGACGGAGCAGCCGGCCGTCCGGGCCCGGTGGTCGGCCCCGCTACGGCACACACGTCTTCTTGTTGGCGATGTCGGTGCTCTGGCTGATCCCGCTGCTGTGGACGATCTACACCTCGCTGCGGCCGAAGTCCGAGACCGACAAGTACGGCTACTGGAGCCTGCCGCGCTCGCTGACCCTGCACAACTTCAGCCAGGCATGGTCACAGGGCGGCATGCAGCAGTCGTTCCTGAACACCATCTACATCACGGTGCCGACCGTGCTGCTCACCCTGTTGCTTGCCTCGCTGATGGCCTTCGCGGTCTCTCGCTTCACCTGGAGATTCAACATCGCGCTGCTGATCGTGTTCACCGCGGGCAACATGCTGCCGCCCCAGGTGCTGGCCGCGCCGCTGTTCACGATGTTCAAGCACACCCCGATCCCGCTCAGCATCAGCGACTCGGGCAGCCTGCTCAACACCTACTACAGCGTCATCGCGGTGAACGTCGCCTTCCAGTTGGGCTTCTGCACCTTCGTGATGAGCAACTACATGAAGGCGCTGCCGGCCGAGTTGACCGAGGCGGCGATGGTCGACGGCGCCAGCGTCTGGCTGCAGTACCGCAGCATCATCATGCCGCTGTGCCGGCCGGCACTGGCGGCCCTGGGGACGCTGGAAGTCATCTGGATCTACAACGACTTCTTCTGGGCGCTGCTGTTCATCAGTGACGGCAGCCGGCTTCCGATCACCACCGCGATCAACAACCTGCAGGGGCAGTTCCTCAGCGATTACGGCCTGATCGCGGCCGGGGCCACGTTGACCCTGATCCCGACCCTGATCGTCTACCTGCTGTTGCAACGCCAGTTCGTGGCCGGGCTGACCCTGGGTGGCAGCAAGGGTTGACCCGGGCCCGGCGGCCTCGGCGGCCGTCGGGCACCCGATTGACTGCCCGCATGCCGCGTGATCGTTTGAAAGGCTGCTGTCAATATGCCTGCCGCACCTGCCCTGCTCACCAGCTTCGCTCCCGGCGCCGGTCGCCGGCCGGCCCGAGCCCGGCTGCACTCCTCGGCCGGCCGGCTGGACCTGACCGGGACCTGGCGGTTCCGCTGGACGCCGACCGCGCTGCAGCCCAGCCCGGACTTCGAGCAGCCGGCCTTCGACGACAGCGGTTGGGCCGAGATCGCGGTGCCCGGGCACTGGCAACTGCAGGGCTACGGCGCGCCCAACTACACCAACGTCCGCTACCCGTTCCCGGTCGATCCGCCTTATGTTCCTGATGAGAACCCGACCGGGGAGTACCGGCTCGCCTTCGACCTCCAGACGGTCTGGGAGCAGGCGGTGCTGCGCTTCGACGGGGTGGATTCTGCCTTCACCGTATGGTTCAACGGCGTCGAACTCGGCTGGTCGGTCGGCAGCCGACTGGTTGCCGAGTTCGAGGTCGGCACGCTGCTGCGGCCAGGACGCAACGTGCTGGCGGTCCGGGTGCACCAGTGGTCGGCGGCAAGCTACCTCGAAGACCAGGACATGTGGTGGCTGTCGGGCATCTTTCGCGACGTCAGCCTGCTGGAGCGCCCGGCCGGTGGTCTGGACGACGTGTTCGTGCATGCCGACTTCGACCCGGCGACCGGGGCCGGCCTGTTGACCGTGGACAGTTCGGTTCCGGCCACCCTCAGTTGCCCGGAGTTGGGCCTGGACGCGCTGGAGACCGGAACGCGGCACGACATCGCCGCGGTCCAGCCGTGGACCGCCGAGACGCCCCGACTGTACGAGTTCACCGTGTCCTCGCAATCCGAAACACTGCCGGCGGAGACGCTCAGCGTCCGGGTCGGCTTCCGCCGGGTGGCGGTGACCGACGGTCTGTTCACCGTCAACGGCATGCCGATCCTGCTGTGCGGAGTCAACCGGCACGAGTGGCATCCCGATCACGGCCGGACGATGGACCGGGCGACCATGCTGGCCGATGTGCTGTTGATGAAACAGCACAATCTCAACGCGGTGCGCACCAGCCACTACCCGCCGCACCCGGACTTTCTCGACCTGTGCGACGAGTACGGGTTGTGGGTGATGCTGGAGTGCGACCTGGAAACGCATGGCTTTCAACCGGGTGGCTGGGTGGGCAACCCGAGCGATGACCCGCGCTGGCGTGAGGCCTACCTGGATCGGATCGAGCGCACCGTCGAGCGGGACAAGAACCATCCCAGCGTCCTGATCTGGTCGCTGGGCAACGAATCGGGCACCGGGGCCAACCTGGCGGCGATGGCCGAGTGGGTGCACGCCCGCGACCCGGACCGTCCGGTGCACTACGAGGGCGACTGGGACTCGGCCTACGTCGATGTCTACAGCCGGATGTACGCCTCGCACGCGGAGGTGGCTGAAATCGGCCAGCGAATGGAAGCGGCCACCGCCGACCCTGCCTACGACGCCCACCGGCGCGCGATCCCCTTCGTGCAATGCGAGTATGCCCATGCGATGGGCAACGGCCCGGGCGGCCTGAGCGACTACCAGCAGCTGTTCGAGCGCTACCCGCGGTTGATGGGTGGCTTTGTCTGGGAGTGGATCGATCATGGCGTGCGCCAGCACACCGCTGAGGGCCTGGAGTACTTCGGCTATGGCGGTGACTTCGGCGAGGAGTACTCCGACGGCAACTTCATCGCCGACGGCCTGGTGTTTCCCGACCGGACGCCGTCACCGGGCCTGCTGGAGCTGAAGAAGGTGATCGAGCCGATCCGGATCGCGGTGCACCGGGGCGGCATCGACATCGCCAACCACTACACCTTCATCGACACCGCGGGTCTGCGACTGCTCTGGACGATGGAGCGCGACGGCCAGTCGCTGGCTCGTGGAGAGCTGGCGGTGCCGGTGATCGCAGCCGGCGGCTCGGTCACGGTGGAGCTGCCGGTGGCCGCCCGCACCCCGCCGGCCGGCGAGATCTGGCTGAGCGTGCAGGCGGTGCTGGCCGGCGACTGCTCCTGGGCGGCGGCCGGTCATGAGATCGGCTGGGGCCAGGGCCTGCTGGCCGCCGCGCCGGCACGTCCGGTCAGCCCTGCGGTGGCACCGGATCCGGCCGATTTCGATCCGGCCACCGGCGTCCTGCGGCGGCTGGGCGGCTTGGCGGTGCGCGGGCCCCGACTGGAGCTGTGGCGAGCGCCGACCGACAACGATCGGGGCGAGTGGGATCCGCTGGAGCGGACCTGGCGAGAGCTCGGGTTGCACCGGCTGCGCCACCGCACCGTGGCCCTGGAGTCGAGCGAGCAGGCGTTCACGGTGCGCAGCCGGGTGGCGGCCTCGGGCGAGCAGCGCGGTTTCGAGGTCTGCTACGTCTGGACGGCCGAAGCCGACGGCGGCCTGCGCGTCGCCGTCGAGGTCGAGCCGGTGGGGGACTGGCCGGTGCCGTTGCCCCGGCTCGGACTGCTGATGCAGCTGCCTGCCGAGCTCGCCGACATCGAGTGGTTCGGTGGTGGCCCCGGCGAGGCCTACCCGGACAGCCGGGCCGCAGCGCGGATCGGGCGCTACCGCAGCAGCGTGGCCGGCTGGCAGAGTCCGTACGTCTACCCGCAGGAGAACGGCAACCGCACCGGGGTGCGCTGGGCCCGGTTGACCGCGCCGGACGGCAGCGGCCTGCTGGTCAGCGGTGAGCCGACCGTGGAGCTGACAGCGCGGCGCTGGACCAGCCACGACCTCGACGCGGCCCGCCACACCAGCGACCTGCGGGCCCGCGATGCCCTCTACCTCAACATCGACCTGGCCCAGCAAGGCCTGGGCAGCGCCTCGTGCGGACCCGGCGCGCTGCCGCAGTACCGCCTGACTGCCGAGCCGGCGCGCTTCGCGGTGCGCCTGACCCCGGTGGCCGGCTGATGGACGGCCTCAAGCACTCACCGGTGGGCCGGCCGACCCGGACCCGGCTGTCCGACGGCCGGGAACTGCTCTACTTCGACGACGAGGCCGGCATCAGCCACCGGGCCGTCGATCAGCGTGACCTGTCCGCGCCGCAGAACCTGTCCCAGGCGCGCTGGGACGTGCTGACCCGCGAGTGGACGGTGATCGCCGGCCACCGCCAGCAGCGCACCTTTCGCCCGGCCACCTCGGACTGCCCGCTGTGCCCGTCGCGCGACGGCGCGCTGACCGAGGTGCCCGAGGACCGTTACGACGTGGTGGTGTTCGAGAACCGGTTCCCCTCGCTGTCGCCCTCGGCCGCGTTGGAGGTGCCGGTGCACGAGGCGTTGCCGTTCCGCTCCGGTCCGGGTGCCGGCCGCTGCGAGGTGGTGGTGTTCACCGATGACCACCGGGCCTCGTTCGCCTCGCTCAGCCAGCAGCGCGTCGAGACGGTGATCGAGGCCTGGTGCCATCGCAGCGCCGAGCTGCGGGCGCGCGAGGACGTCGGCTTCGTCTACTGCTTCGAGAACCGCGGCGACGAGATCGGGGTGACCCTGGCGCATCCGCACGGCCAGATCTATGCCTACCCGTTCGTCCCGACCCGGATCGCGCGGACCGCGCGATCGTTCCTGCAGGCGGCGGCCGCCGGTGAGCAGTGCCTGCAGTGCGGCCTGATCGAGGCGGAGTTGGCCGATGGCTCTCGGTTGGTCACGGCCGGCGAGCACTGGCTGTGTTACGTGCCGTTCGCGGCCCGCTGGCCCTACGAGGTGCGGGTGGTGCCACGCCGGCATGTCGGCACGCTGCCGGAACTCGACGGTGCCGAGCGGGCCGAGCTGGCCCAGATCTACCTGGACGTGCTGGCCCGCTTCGACCGGCTGTGGGATGACCCGGCCCCCTACATCGCCGGTTGGGACCAGGCGCCGGTCGGTCCGCTCGGTGCGGCCTGGCACCTGTCTGCCGATGTGTTCACCATCCGGCGGGCTGCCGGCAAGCTGAAGTACCTGGCCGGGTCGGAGTCCGGGGCCGGGGTGTGGGTCAACGACATCGCGCCGGAGACCGCGGCCGCCCGGCTGCGTGCGGCCACCGGCTGAGCCGGCGGGGTTACTCGGCTGAGCCAATCGGCAGGGTGGGCCGGCCGGCTGGCTGGCTGGCTGCCCTCGGTAAGCTCTCCCGGTGCGCCTGGTGATAGCTCGCTGCTCGGTCGACTACTTCGGACGGCTCACCGCCCACCTGCCGATGGCGACCAGGCTGTTGCTGGTCAAGGCCGACGGGTCGGTGCTGGTGCACTCCGACGGCGGCTCCTACAAGCCGCTGAACTGGATGTCGCCGCCCTGCAAGCTGGTCGAGGACAACTCCGGAGCCGAGGACGCGCCGTCCGGCGGGCGGTGGACGGTCACCAACAAGGCCGGCGAGCAGTTGCTGATCACCCTCGAGGAGGTCCTGCACGATTCCGCCCACGAGCTCGGCGTCGATCCCGGCCTGGTCAAGGACGGGGTCGAGGCGCACCTGCAGGTGCTGCTGGCCGAGCACATCGAGACGGTGGGCCCCGGCTACCGGTTGGTCCGCCGGGAGTACCCGACGGCGATCGGCCCGGTGGACATCATGGCCCGCGACGCCCGTGGGCTGGCCGTGGCCATCGAGATCAAGCGGCGCGGTGACATCGACGGCGTGGAGCAGCTGACCCGCTACCTGGAACTGCTCAATCGCGATCCGCTGCTGGCGCCGGTGCGCGGCGTGTTCGCGGCCCAGGAGATCAAGCCGCAGGCCCGTACGCTGGCCACCGACCGCGGCATCGACTGCCTGGTGCTGGACTATGACCAGCTGCGCGGCCGCGACGACCCGTCCATCAGGCTCTTCTGAGCGATGTCTGGCGCTGTTGACTACCGGTCAGTAACCTCGGCACATGACCGCCCTGCACAGCGAGCCGGATAGCGCCGAGCGCACGACCTTCCCATCCCTGCAACCGGCTACCGGCGAGCTGATTGCCAGCTTCGACGTGCACACCGAGGCCGACGTTGCGGCGGCGGTGGCCCGGGCCCGCCCGGCCGCGGCGTGGTGGGTCGAGCTGGGCGAGCCGGGACGTCGACGCCGGCTGGCGGCCTGGCGGCGGCTGCTGGTCGCGCGCACCGACGAACTGGCGGCGCTGATCGCGCGGGAGAACGGCAAGCCGGTCGACGACGCGGTCATCGAGGTCACCATCGCGATCGCGCACCTGGCCTGGGCGGCCAGCCACGCGCGCAAGCTGCTCGGCCGGCGCCGGGTCAGTCCGGGGCTGCTGGCGGTCAACCACTCGGCGAGCCTGGAGTACCTGCCGTTCGGGGTGGTCGGTGTGATCGGGCCGTGGAACTACCCGGCGCACACCCCGCTGGGCTCGATCTCCTACGCCCTGGCGGCGGGCAACGCGGTGGTGTTCAAACCCAGCGAGTTCACCCCGGCGGTCGGCGCCTGGCTGGTCGACTCGTTCGCCGAGGTGGTGCCCGAGCAGCCCGTCCTGCAACTGCTGACCGGCTACGGCGCCACCGGGGCCGCGCTGTGCACGTCCGGCGTGGACAAGCTGGCCTTCACCGGCTCGGCGGCCACCGGCAGGCTGGTGATGGCCGCCTGCGCCCAGAACCTCACCCCGTGCGTGGTCGAGTGCGGGGGCAAGGACGCGCTGATCGTGGCCGCCGACGCCGACCTGGCCGCGGCCGCTGACCAGACGGTCTGGGGTGCGATGTTCAACGGCGGCCAGACCTGCGCCGGGGTGGAGCGGGTCTACGTCGAGGCCGCGGTCTATGACCGGTTCACCGAACTGGTGGTCGCGCTGGCCGGCACCATCCGTACCGGGCCGGGGGAGTCGGCCCACTACGGCGCGATCACCATGCCCAGCCAGCTCGAGGTCATCGGCCGGCACCTGGACGAGGCGCTGCGCCGGGGCGGTCGTGCCCTGGTCGGCGGCCCGGAGGCGGTGCAGGCCCCCTACGTCCGGCCGGTGGTCCTGGTCGACGTGCCACCCGACTGCGCCGCCCTGACCGAAGAGACCTTCGGCCCGACGGTGGTGCTCAGCAAGGTGGCCGGCCTGGACGAGGCGGTGCGGCTGGCCAATTCCGGCAGCTACGGTCTCGGCGCGTCGGTCTTCAGCAAGCATCAGGGGCAGGCGATCGCCCGGCGGTTGACGGCCGGCATGATCAGCATCAACTCGGTGCTCACCTACGCCTCGGTGCCCGGTCTGCCCTGGGGCGGTACCGGTGATTCCGGCTTCGGCCGGATCCACGGCCCGGACGGCTTGCGCGAGTTCGCCCGATCCCGGGCCATCACCGCCGAGCGGTTCGAGATCCCGCTCAGGGTGGCAACCTTCAACCGTCCGGACAAGGCGATCGGTCAGCTCAAGCAGCTGGCTAGACTGCGCTGGAGTCGCCGCTGAGCCGCCCGCAGCCGGGCAGTTGCCGGTTGTGACCCTTGCCCCAACCGGTCCGCCGGTACTGCCGTGGCCGGATACCGTCGAGGATCCGGCCCGGACGGGGCGGGACGTGGAAGGAGCTCGGGGTATATGGCGCGGGAATTCAACCGGGTCGGCGTGGTGGGTCTGGGCACGATGGGCGCCGGCATCGCCGAGGTGTTCGCCCGCAACGGGCTCACGGTGCTGGCCGTCGACCGGGACGAGGCCGCGGTGGCCCGGGGCCGGGGCCACATCGAGCACTCCACCGGACGCGCGGTGGCGCGCGGCAAGCTGGCCGAGGCCGACCAGGCCGCGCTGCTGTCGCGGATCACCTTCGATACCGAGATGAAGGCGTTGGCCGACGCCGACCTGGTGATCGAGGCGGTGCCCGAGCAGTTGGATCTCAAACGCACCATCTTCGCCGCGCTGGACGAGATCTGCCGGCCCGAGACGATCCTGGCCACCAACACCTCCTCGCTGTCGGTCACCGAGATCGCGGTGGCCACCTCGCGGCCGGACAAGGTGGTCGGGCTGCACTTCTTCAACCCGGCGCCGGTGATGAAGCTGGTCGAGGTGGTGCGCAGCGTGGTCACCGATCCCGAGGTGGTCACCGACATCGAGGCGTTCGTGGCCTCGCTGGGAAAGACCGATGTCACCATCGGCGATCGGGCCGGGTTCATCGCCAACGCGTTGCTGTTCGGCTACCTCAACCATGCCGCGGCGATGTATTCCGAGCGCTACGCCAGCCGCGAGGACATCGACGCCGCCATGAAACTGGGATGCGGCCTGCCGATGGGGCCGCTGGCGCTGCTGGACCTGATCGGCCTGGACACCGCCTTCGAGATCCTGGACACCATGTACCGGCAGTCGCGGGACCGGCTGCACGCGCCGACCCCGATCTTCAAGCTGATGATCACCGCCGGCCTGCTCGGCCGCAAGGTCGGCGCCGGCTTCTACAATTACGACGGCCCGGACTCACCCAACGTGATCGCCGACGACAACGCTGGCGTCGATGCGGTTGAGCCCGCCGCGCGTCCGGTGGACGTGGTCGGAGTGGTCGGTTCGGGGGTGATGGCGACCGGCATCATCGAGGTGTTCGCCAAGGCCGGCTACCAGGTGATCTTCATCGCCCGCTCGGCCGACAAGGTCGCCAAGGTCCGGGCCGGCCTGGGCCGCTCGCTGGAGAAGGCCGTGCAACGCGGCAAGCTCGCCGAAGCCGACCGGGACGCGGCGCTGACCCGGGTGACCGGCTCGACCCGGCTGGACGACCTGGCCGGCGTGGACCTGGTGGTCGAGGCCGTCGTGGAGGAACTGTCGGTCAAACAGGCCCTGTTCGCCAACCTGGACGAGATCTGCCGGCCGGGCGCGGTGCTGGCCACCACCACCTCGTCGTTGCCGGTGATCGAGTGCGCGGCAGCCACCAACCGGCAGTCCGACGTCCTCGGCATGCACTTCTTCAACCCGGCCGCCATCATGACGCTGGTCGAGGTGGTCAGCACCGTGTCCACCGCGCCGGACGTGGCAGCCACCGTGCTCGAGGTGGCGACCAAGCTCGGCGAGCACCCGGTCAGCTGCGGTGACCGGGCCGGGTTCATCGTCAACGCGCTGCTGTTTCCCTACCTCAACGACGCGGTGAAGATGCTGGAGGCGCACTACTCGACCAGCGAGGACATCGACTCGGCCATGAAGGTCGGTTGCGGTTACCCGATGGGCCCGTTCGAGCTGCTCGACGTGGTCGGCCTGGACGTCTCGCTGGCGATTCAGCGGGTGCTCTACCAGGAGTTCCGCGAGCCGGGTTTCGCGCCGGCTCCGCTGCTGGAACATCTGGTACGGGCCGGCCGGCTGGGCCGCAAGACCGGCAAGGGCTTCCGCGAGTACGACTGAGACCCGTGCCGATGAGACCCGTGCCGAAGGAGTGAGCCATGGTTGCCGCCGGACTGCCCGATGTGGTGTCGCTTGCCGGCCTGCCCGAGCGGGTCACGATCTGTGAGGTGGGACCGCGCGACGGCCTGCAGAACGAGTCGGCGATCGTGCCGGTCGCGGTCAAGGTCGAGTTCATCCAGCGGTTGGTGGCGGCCGGACACACGGTGGTGGAGGCGACCAGCTTCGTGCACCCGAAGTGGATCCCGCAGCTGGCCGACGCCGCCGAGTTGATGCAACTGCTGCCGCGCCAGAGCGGAGTTCGCTACCCGGTGCTGGTGCCCAACGAGCGGGGACTTGCCCGCGCCATCGAGGCCGGCGCGAACGAGATCGCGATCTTCGCCAGCGCCACCGAGACCTTCGCCCAGCGCAACCTCAATCGCACGGTGGCCGAATCCCTGCAGATGTTCGCCCCGGTGGTCACCAGCGCGCGCCGCGACGGCCTGCCGGTACGCGGCTACCTGTCGATGTGCTTCGGTGACCCCTGGGAGGGGCCGGTGCCGCTGCCCCAGGTCGCCCGGGTGGCCGCTGAGTTGATGGCCATGGGCTGCACCGAACTCAGCCTCGGCGACACCATCGGGGTAGCGACGCCCGGCCAGGTGCAGGCGCTGCTGGAACTGGTCGCCGAGTCCGGGGTGGCGCTGTCCCAGGTCGCGGTGCACTTTCACGACACTTACGGCCAGGCCCTGTCCAACACGCTGGCCGCCCTGCGCGCCGGGATCTCGATCGTGGACGCCTCAGCCGGTGGCCTGGGCGGCTGCCCGTACGCCGAGAGCGCCACCGGCAACCTGGCCACCGAGGACCTGCTCTGGCAGCTCAACGGCCTCGGTATCCAGACCGGCGTGGATCTGGACGCGCTGGTCGCTACCAGCGTCTGGATGGACGGGCAGCTCGGCCGGCCAAGCCCGTCCCGGGTGGTCCAGGCTCTGGCTGGCTGAGAATCGGGCGTCCGGCCTCGGACGGCTTGTGCTTTGTGCTTTGTGTTTGACGTGGTGCGTGGTGGTGCCTTGTTCGTTGTCGCTCGTCCACAGGCTCGCGGTCGCCTGCCTGCCTTATCCACAACCTTGAGCGACACGGCCTGTACGATTGAAATCCTGAAATAATCGATCCTGTGAGCGAATCGACAACATCGGGAATCGGGCCGTGCGGTGCCGTCTTCGACCAGCTCACGGCGAGCGTGGACGCGCTACTGGCGGCGCAGGTGACCGCCGAGGACGATGCGGCCTTGCACCGCTCGCTATCCCTGCTGGCGGCGCAGATATCGCGATTGCAGCACGGGCTGATGATCCGCGCCGCCGAACTGAACGAACGCAGGCTGCCGAGCGAGCTGGGCTTTCGGGGCTTACCGCAGTTCTTGCAGGCAACGTTGTGCTGCACCAGCCCGGCGGCAAAAAATCTCGCGCTCGCCGCGCTGCGCTTCAGCCCGCGCCGCGGATTGTCCGGCCAGGTCTTGCCACCGCACTTTCCGGCCGCAGCGCAGGCGATGGCGTCCGGTGAGATCAGCACAGCACACGCGCAGGTCATCGCTGAGGCGGTCCGTCAGTTGCCGCCAGCCACTCGTGCCGAGCGTGGCGTCGAGGTCGAGGTTGCCCTGGTAGCTGCGGCGACGATCCGTGATCCACGAACGGTGCAGATCCTCGCGACCCGAATCGCCGCCCAGCTCGATGCAGGCGGGCGCGCGCCGGACGATTCCGAGCTGCGACCGCAATCCCGACACCGGCTGCACCTCAGTCGAAGGCCGGACTCGTCGGGTGAACTCGTCGGATCGCTGTCGCCCACCTGCCAAGCACTCTGGGAGACGATCCTCGCCCCACTCGCCGCTCAGCGGCCAGTCGATTCGCTCGGCGAGGATGTTCGCAGTCACGCCCAGCGGATGCACGATGCCTTCGAAGAGGCCGGCCGACTGCTACTCGGGTCTGGTGAACTGCCCAGCCATGCCGGTGCGCCGACCACCCTGATGGTCACGATCGGCCTGCGCGAGCTGGAACGACGCGCCGGCTCGGCAACGACGCATCATGGCGGAGCGCTCACCGTAGCCGAGGCGTTGCGGCTGGCCGGCGAGGCGACGCTGCTGCCTGTCGTGCTGGACGATGCCGGCGGAATCCTCAGCTACGGCCGTGGCCGCCGGCTGGCCAGCCCGGGCCAGCGCAAGGCTCTGTTCGCCAGAGACCGTGGCTGCACCTTTCCCGACTGCACGAAGCCGGCCGCCAGCTCGGAGATCCACCACGCCACCGAATGGGCCGATGGCGGCCTGACCGACATCACGACCATGGTCATTGCCTGCGGCTATCACAACAACGAGGCACCCCGGCAAGGCTGGAAGACCCTGATGATCAATGGCGTTGCGCACTGGCGCCCGCCTCGATGGCGAGATCCCGAACAACGACCGCTGCGCAATCTCATGCACTTGCCGCAACAGGTCATCAACCGCGCACCAGCCACGTCGGTGCCTCCCGATGGCTAGCCAGGTCCTGCTGTCGGCCGAAGGGCGAGGACCCGGGAGCAGCGACCTAGAATCGGATCATGCCCCGCCGCAACGTCCCGTCCCGCCGTCGGGCTGAGCCGATGGCGCGACCGGTCACCGGCGGCGCCGGCTTCGAGGGCTCGGAGGACTGGCGCGGCGAGGAATACCGGGTGAGGCAGGTGAGCGGCGCCGGGTCGGCTGGGCAGTATCGCTGCCCGGGCTGCGATCAGTTGCTCGCCGCCGGCATCGCACATGTGGTGGCGTGGCCGGCCCACGATCTGGCCGCGACCAATCGCAGGCACTGGCACACCGGCTGCTGGCAGGCCCGTGGCCGACGCGGTCCTGCGGTTGAGCGCAGTCGTAACGCGCCGCGCTACGGCTAGCGACCGGAGGCGTTCAGCGATGGGCCTGACGGGGAAGCACTACCTCGCGCAGGATCAGGGTCAGCACGGCGACCAGCGGGATCGAGATCAGAAAGCCGATCACGCCCAGCATGGTGTAGCCGGCCAGCGCGCCTACCACCGCAGCGCCGGGGCTGATCCGCACCGACGGATCCAGTAGCCGGGGGATGAACACCAGGCGCGCCAGCACCTCGTAGCCGACGAAGAAGCAGATCACCGCGATGCCCACCGGCACCGATTCCAGCAATACCACTGTCGAAACGACCAACGCTGCCAGCGCGGTGCCGACCACCGGAGCCAGGTCGAGGACGGCGGCGATGAAGGCCAGCGCGAACGGGTAGGGCACTCCGACCACCCACAGAAAGACCAGCGTGAATAGGCCGCGCAGCAGTGCCAGGGCGGCCGTGCCGACCACGTACAGCCCGATCTGGGCGACGATCTTGTCCCCGATCCGGCTGACCTGGGGCCGCCGCGTGGCAGGCGTCAACCGGTAGGCGAAGCCGGTGATGTCGCGCAGGTAGGCCAGGAAGTACAGCGTCAGGATCGCCAGCGAGAAGACCTGGAAGATGGTCGAGGCC
>JBPCPA010000089.1:0-14420 GCA_050999655.1 Jatrophihabitans sp. | reverse complement strand
GTCCTGACGGGTCTGCTCAGCGGCGCGCCTGGCGGCACGCCGGCGCGAGCGCCGGAGCAGCAGCGAGTCACCGGCCGAGACCAGCATCACCGTCGCGAAGATCCCGGCCGCGAAGGCGACCAGAATGGCCCGGATCTGGCTCTTGCGCTGTACTGCCGCAGCCGGGTCCTGGGTGAACACGTCCGCGGTCAGCCTGGTGCTCTGCGGGACGTTGAGTCGATCCTGCAGCTGGGTCAGCCTGGGCGTGGCCTGGGACAGGATGCCGCGCAGGGTCTGCAGCGCGGCCGCCGACGTCGTGTCGTCGGCGGCGACCAGCAGCACCGGACCGCTGGTGGTGAGGTCGCGAGCCACCGTGTACGTACCGGTGATCCCCGAGCCGCGCAACTTGGTGTAGGTGTCGCCGTCAGACATCGCCCGAGCGAGCACGTCGGCCGCGGCCTGCAGACCGCCCAGCGCCAGGTAGGGGTTACCGCCGTTGCCCACCGAGGTCTTGGGTGGCAGCACCAGGATCTGGGCCTTGGCCTGGTACTTCACTGGAACCGCCATCGCGGCCAGGCCGCACAGGCCTACCGTGATCAGCAGTCCAACGATGGTGAAATACCATCGCTGTCGCATGATTCTCGGCAGATCCGAAAACGACCGTGTCGTGCTGGCGGCCACGCGCCCCCCAATTACGTGAAGTCGGACGTGTTGGCGCACGTATGGACGCGCGGCACGATAGCAACCTACCTCGTTGTTACATAGAGTAGTGCAGGAGCTGATGATCCGGCGACACGCAGGCGACACACAGAGGCGGGACAGTGGCAATACCTAGCTTGACCGGCACCTTGGGTGAGTCGCAGTCACCGCCCGTCACCGAAGCCCCGACCGGTCGCCGGCCACCGTTGTTCCTGCGTAGCTGGGTGATCGTGTTGGTCGGACTTCTGATCAGCGGCGCCACCGCGAACTACTTCGCGCACCGGCCCGGGGTGTACTGGTCCCAGGTGCAGGTGCTGTTCGTCGCCCCGAAGAGCGCGGCGAACCCGAACGGCCTGTCGGTCAGCTCGGAAAGCCTGATCACCACGGCTGGCGTGGTGGCCAAGATGGTCGGCTCGTCGCCACCCGGACCGTCGGTGGTCTCGGACACGGTCACCCTGGTCGGCGAGGGCATCCGGCACGGCTACGGAGTCAGATTACCCAATTCTGGCGGCCAATTCGCTACCAACTTCGACCAGGCCGCGCTGGACGTGCAGGCTGCCGGCACCACCGTGGTCGAGGTGAGCGCCACCCTGAGCAAGGTGCTGGACCAGATCACCACCGAGCTGAGCACCCTGCAGAGCGACGCTCATGTCGCGCCAGTGAACCTGATCCGCGCCGAACTCAGCCCGCCGACGCCGCCGATCTATTACCAGACCGGCAGCAAGAGCAGGGCATTGGCGATCACCCTGGTCATCGGCGGTGGCATCACGGCCTTCCTCGCGTGGTTCGTCCGGCGCCGGTTCCATGGCCCCGTCCCGGCGCTCGGCTAGCGCCAGGCACCACGCGTGTCGTAGACCACCTTGCCGCTGAGCAGGCTGCGGTTGATGGTGCGGAACTGGTCGTGATCCACCAGCAGCACCACGATGTCGGCGGCCTCGATGGCTTCGGAGGCGCGGCTGAGCCGGACGTTGCTCTTGCCATCCAGCGCCGCGGGCAACTTCTCGACGTACGGTTCGACGGCCAACACCTCGACGCCGGGCAGCTCATCAGCGATCTGGGCGACGATCTCGACCGCCGGGCTCTCGCGCAGGTCATCGATGTTGGCCTTGAAGGCCAGGCCCAGGCACGCGATGGTCGGTGCATTGAACCGGCCGGCCTTGGCGATCACCTGCTGCGCGACGTGATGTGGCTTGTTGTCGTTGACCTCGCGGGCGGTCCGGATCAGCCGGGCCAGCTCCGGGGCCGAGGCCACGATGAACCACGGGTCGACGGCAATGCAGTGCCCGCCCACCCCCGGGCCGGGCGAGAGGATGTTCACCCGCGGGTGGTGGTTGGCCAGCTTGATGATCTCCCAGACGTCCAGCCTGAGCTTGTCGCAGATCAGCGACAGCTCGTTGGCGAAGGCGATGTTGACGTCGCGATAGGCGTTTTCCACCAGCTTGGCCATCTCGGCGCTGGCCGCGTCGGACAGCAGTAGCTGGCCCTGGCAGAAGACCCGGTAGATGGTGGCTGCCTTCTGCGCGCAGCGGGCGGTGATGCCCCCGATCACCCGGTCGTTGGTGACGATCTCGATCATCACCCGGCCGGGCAGCACCCGCTCGGGGCAGTGCGCCACGTAGATGTCCGGCACGCCGTCCAGGGTGTGCGGCAGGGTCAGGTCCGGCCGCAGCTCACCGACCCATTCGCTGAGCAGTTGGGCGGTGCCCGGTGGCGAGGTGGATTCCAGGATCAGCACCTCACCGCCGCGCAGCTTCGGCGCGATCGCCTCGACGGATGCCTTGATATAGCTCAGATCGGCTGACCGGTCGGACTGGAACGGCGTCGGGACGGCGATGATGAAGGCGTCGGCCTCGGGCATCTCCAGGGTGGCGCTCAACCGGCCCATCGCCACCGCGCCGCTGACTGCGATCGCCAGATCCGGTTCCACAAAAGGGACTTCGCCATTGCTGACGGCCTTGACGGTCTCGGGATTGACGTCCACCCCGATCACTTCGATGCCTCGGGTCGCCAGCGCCGCGGCGGTTGGCAGCCCGATGTAGCCCAGCCCCACCACTGCAACCGTTCCGGAGAATATGTCGTTCATCTACAACTCCTGTCCCTACCTGCTGTGCTGTGTGTCAACGTTGCCGGTGATCTGAGGCCGCCCGGTAGGCGGGGGTCGGACGGAATAGTTCCTGAAGCAGTTGCCAGGCAAACGCGCTGTTCGTGGTCAGGTACCGCTTCCAGAGCCGTCCCGGTTCTTGCAACAACCGGTAGAGCCACTCGCATCCCAGTCGCTGCCACAGCACCGGCGCCCGCTTGGTGACGCCGGCGAGCACATCGAAGGAGCCGCCCACCCCGTGCATGATAGGCACCCCCATGGCCTGGCCGTAGCTGCCGAGGAACATCTCCTTCTTCGGCGACACCATGCCCAGGAACAGCATGTCGGCCCCGCTGGCTCGGACCTGCTCGGCGACCTCGGCGGCCTGGTCGGGACTGTAGTAGCCGTCGCGTGCCCCGGCGATCCGCAGCGCGGGAAAGCGCTCAGCCAGCGAGAGCTGGAGTGCCGCCAGGACTTCTGCCTTGGCACCCAGGAGGAAAACCGATCGGTCGGTGCGCTCGGCGAGCTCCAGCAACCGTTCGAAAAGATCGATGCCGGCCACCCGTTCGGGCAGCGGCCGGCGCAGGATCCGGCTCGCCCACACCACCGACTGACCGTCGGCCAGCATCAGGTCGCAGGTCAGCAGCGATTCGCGCAGCAGGACGTCACGGCGCAGCTTGACCATCTTGGCGGCGTTGACCACGCCCACCTGCAGTTGCTCGCGATCCTGCAACCGCTGCTCGCTCAGCGCCAGCACTTCACCGATGGTGAGCGCGTCGACCTCGAGTCCGAACAGCAGTTGTTGTTTGCCACTCATGCCTGGCACTTCAACTGCCGGTGGTCGCGGGGCGATCGGGCCCGGCCGGCCGACCCCCGCTGATGCCACCGGACAGCCAGGCGTAGAGCAGCCAACCGAGCTCGTAGGGCCGGCATTCGTAGTCCAGCACTCCCGGCTTGAAGATCGTGTCCAGCACTGACAGCTTCCACCGAGGCGAGATCGAGGTCGAGACGGCGCGCAGCGATCGGCTGGCCTTGCGCGGCTCCCTGCGGCCGATCTTGCGCCAGATCGCCCCGGTCTGCGGATCCACCAGTGGCGTGGTCGACTCCGGATGATGGCGCAGCCAGCCAACCCCGTCGGAGATGGCGTTGCGGTGATCGTTGCCGCCGGCCTCCAACAGGTCGAACAGTGCCATCGGCGCCATCGCGTGCTGGTGCACGCTGTAGACCGGAAAGCCCTCCACGACGTCGCCGGTCCGCGCGTCGTAGTGCCACCACCACTGGCCGGCGTCGCCCTGCAGCTCGACGATCCGGTCCGCGCACCGGTTGGCGGCCACCAGCGCAGCCCCGTCGCCGGTGGCCTTGGCATAGCGGGCCAGCGCCTGGATCGGGTACACCTGGTCGGCGAAGCAGCCGACGTGCGCGCGGTAGCGGGCCAGCGCGGTGCGGGGCAGGTGATGCCCCCAGATGCCGTTGCCGCCCTGGGCGTCCAGCAACCGCTCGGCAGCACGGCTGGTCGCCTGGCTGACATCGCCGAACTCCGCTGCGGCCAGCAGCGCGGTCAACGTCCAGGCGTAGTCCACGGTCGGTTGCGGGCCGGCCTGCTCGACCTCGCGGACCAGGCGGTCATAGACCGGCTCGGCCAGCTCGCCGGCAATCTCGGCGCGGGCCCAGCCGGCCAGCGCGGCGGCACCGAGATCGGTGCCCGGCCGCAGGCTGAGCTCGGTGGTGTGTCGGGCCAGGTCGGCGGCCGTCCAGCCCGACAGCACGCTGCGCTGAGCCTGCGGCTCAACCCAGGCGAGCCCGAGCGCCGCAATCGCTGCGTAGCGCAGGTTGCGTCCCTCCGGGCGCAGGCCGTGCGGTGCGGTCGGATCCTTGCGGACGGTCTGGACGAACTCGTGCTCATCAGCCAGGTACATCGCTGGTAGCGCCTTGAGTGACAGGCCGCACAGCCGATCGATCTCGGCCGCGATGGAACCTCGATCCGGCATCCCGTCCATTGCTTGAACGCGCTCGCTCACCGTCACACCTGTATTAGACACGGCACTCCCATCCCCCCGAAATTTCACACCGTATTGACAGACTGCCACGCACCGGAGCTCTTGGGTAGTCGACCTGGCAAAAGAGACCGCACCCGTGCTGCTGATACCTATCGGCAACTTCGCCGCCCAGCCGAATGCTGATACACATTTGCGGTGACCGGTGGCCAAATGTCAGCAGGACGCCCCCCGGCCGCGCTGCGGCAGCTGACCGCGGCGCTGGCCGAACCGCTGTCGTCCCCGGTTTCGCGGGTGCTGGCGGCCCAGCCGGCCTCGCGTGCGACAGCCCTGACAGCGCTGGCCCGCGAGCACGGGGTCGAGGCCTGGCTGGCGGCCCGCGCGCCGCTGACCGAACCGGCCTGGGCCGAGCTGGCCGGGCAGCGGCCCAGGTTCCTGGCGGCGCAGGCTCGAAGCCTGGCTGCGGCGCGTGACTTCGGGGCACTGGCCGACGGCGCCGGGCTGCCGTGGCTGGTGCTCAAGGGCCCCGCGCTGGCCTACAGCGTGTACCCGAGGCCAGATCTGCGCCATTACGTCGATCTCGACCTGCTGGTGTCGCCGGGGGACTTCGCCGCGGTGTTGCGGCTGCTCGCCGACGCCGGCTACCAGCTGGTCGACCGCAACTGGCCGCTGCTGGAGCGTGTCGTTCCCGGCGAGTTGCGATTGCGCTCGCCCCGCGGGGTGTTGCTCGATCTGCACTGGTCGATCTTCAACGACGCGAACCGGCGAGCCGCCTTTCACGCCCCGACCGCCGGCCTGCTCGCCGGCCGCCGGGTGCTCGAGCCGGTTGGCCTGCCGGCCCTGTCGGCTTCCGATCAGCTGGTGCACCTCGGCCTGCACGCCGCGCTGTCCGGAGCCAACCGGCTCGGCTGGCTGCTGGATCTGCACCTGTCGGTCGGGCCGGACACCGAATGGCCCGCGGTACTGCGGACGGCCCGGGCAACCGGTGCCGGACCATCGCTGGCGGTGGTGCTGGCCCGGGCGCACCGGCTGTTCGGCACCCGGGTGCAACCGGACCTGGCCGCGGAGCTGGCCGGCGGTCGCGGCTGGCTGGCAATCGCGCGGGGCCTGGACCGGCTCAGCCCCATCCAGTCCGATCCGAACCGGCCGGCGCTGGCCCGCTCGGTGGCCAGGTCGCTGCAGGCCACCGCGCCGGCGTCGGCCCGCGAGCTGGCCAGGCATGCTTGGCTGTGGCTGCGATCGGGCGCTGCGCGCAGCTACGTGCGGCCGGACTGGCTGGAGGTCGACAGCCCGGCCAGCGCGATGCGCGATGTGCCCGACGCGCCGGCTCGCGAGCGTTATCTGCGGGCCGTGGCGAGCAGTACCTGAACCCGGTCAGTGCTGGCGCGACCCGTTCAGCCAGCGCTCGGCGAGCAGGGCGGCGAGCTCCGGCGCGTCCTGGTAGCCGGCTCGCCAGACCCGCGCCTGGCGCACCAGGGCGACCACCGAGTGAAAGCTGGCGGCCGGATCGCGGTAGTGGTTGAACGACCGGCTCAGCACTGCCGGCACTGCCGCGCCGCGCGGTAGTGGCAGCAGCTCGGCGGGTCCGGGGCGACGTTCGGCCAGCAGGATCTCAGCGACCGGAGCCGGCTGCCCGAAGCTGCCGAGCAATGCGACATCGGCCAGCTGCTCCTGGCCCGGTGCCGGCGCCAGATCCGGGGCCAGGCTGAGCAGCCGCCACGAGTCGGCGGCTAGCGCCAGCGGCCGGGCGAAGCCGGTCAGTGCCGCGGTATGCCGGTCCAGCGCCAGCACCTCGTCGGAGAGGTAGCCGAAGCCGGCCTGGACCAGGGCGGCCACCAGGGTGGTCTTGCCCAGTCCGCTGCTGCCGGGAATCAGCACGCTGCCCTGCGCGGCCCGGACCACACCGGCGTGCACGCACAGCAGCGGGGAGTTTTCCACCGCCAGCCTGGTCAGGTCCGCGAGCAGCTCACCGGCTGACCCGCCGGCCCGAAGCTGCAGTTCGTGGTGTTCGGCGCCCGACTGGACGGACGTCTCGGCGGCCACCGCGGCGAAGCTGCCGAGGCCGGCCAGCGCAGCTGACAGGTCCTGGGGCTCGCCACGCAGCCGGATCCCGACGCCGAGCAGCGACAGCTCGCAGCCGGCGCTCATGCCGGGCGGTCACCGGCGTCGACCAGGTAGCCCCGATCGAGCAGGTCGATGAACACCGACTCGACATCGCCGCGCACCGACTCGACGCTCAGCTGATAGGCACTGGCTAACCGCTGGATCACTTCGTCCATGCTCAGTTGGCCGTCGGCCAGACGCCAGACGTCACCGGCAGTAGCGTTGAGAACGACCACTTCGTCGATGTCAGGACGGTAGAGGCAGACGTCATCGTCGAGATCTTCGACCACGACGTCGGGTGAGTGGTGAGCGCGAAGGGGCACGGCTGACAGCCTACGATGACCGCGGGTAGCCGGATAGCTACCCGATTCGTGAGAAGTTTCGCAACTGACTGGCGTAAACCCCACGTGAGCCAATAGGCTTGTGGAAAGATCATCCTTCACATGGGACCGCACCCACGTGAATTGGTATTGAATGGCATTCGGGGGACGAAATGACCGCAGAACTTCCGGCCGACACCAGCACCGGTGTCAGCCGTCGCGACCTGCTCAAGCGCGGTGCCGTCGTCGGCGCCGCAGCTGCGTGGACTATCCCGCTGGTGCAGGTCGTGTCCATGACACCGGCACATGCCGACAGCCCGAGCGCACCGCCGGCCGGCCCGCCCACCAACAACCCGCCGCCGCCGCCGATCACCACGGTGCCGGTGAAGCAGACCGAGCCGGGCAGCGGCAACGATGGCTCGTCCACCTCGAAGTCCGACACCACGGTGGTGGCCGGCAACAGCAACACCGCCAAGCCGTCGCTCGCCTTCACCGGTTCGAACACCATGCCGGCTGTCGGTATCGGCGCGGCAGCAGTGGCGCTGGGCGTCGGTGCCATTGCGGCCAGCCAGGTCGGTCGCAACAAGCCTGACCAGGCGGTCGCCGACAGCTCCGAGTAACTCTCACACGCACGTCGTTCAGGCCCCGCGGGTTGTTTCGCGGGGCCTGACACGTTCGTGAGGAGCGTGCGCTGTCAGCGCACTGGTCAGTTTTGTGCTGTCCGCGCACCCTTCAGCGCACCGTTCAGCGCACTACGGCTGGCGACCAGGCTTGGGAGATGAGCAGCCGCGGGCTGCCGGTGCCGTCGGAGGGCACCGCGAAGATGTCGTCGATGGCCGCCTGGGAGCCTGAGCGCGGGATTCCATAGATGACCGTGTGCGAATCCAGCCAGTCGACCTGATCATCGACATTGCGGGTCTCGGCAAGCAGGGTCTCCTGCCCGGTCGCGATGGTGTAGCTGGCGAGGCGCCAGTGCCCGGCCGGCTGACCGTTGCGCTTCTTGTAGACGATGGTGGTGCCATCCGGCGACAGCGACGGGCATTCGGCGTCGCTGTGCAGCGTGGTCACCGTCCGGGCGGCCCGATCCCCGCGCACCAAGTGGGTGTGCCCGCCCCACGCCGCGGTGGCGTAGAAGGTGTTGTCGTCGTGGGCAAAGGTCACGCCCCAGAAGTTGCGGTCCAGCGGCTTGATCTTCGAGCCGTTGTTGATCAGGGTGTAGTCCTCGAGGTTGGCGCTGCTGTCCGTGCCGGTGAGTTGGCTGATCACCGTCCGGGTCGAGAAGCTGGTGCCGGCGTAGGAATCGCCGGCGGTGAAACTGGTGGTCGCAGCCAGCGTGCCGTCCAGCGAGAGGCGGGCCCGGCTCGGAATGCCGGCCAGCGGCAGGTCCTGCTCGCGATGCAGGCCGGCGCCGAGCACCTGCGCCTGATAGGTGGTCACGATGCCCTGCTGCGAGGACAGGCACAGGACTTTGGCCGTCGAGGCGTACACCCGATCGCACGAGGTGCCGGTCAGGGCGCGGGGCCCGGCCGGATCGGCCAGCGAGACCATCGCGATCTTGCCGTAACTGCTGCCCAGCGCGGTGCTGCGAAAAACGATCCGGGGCACCGATTCGATCTGGCTGAGGCTGGCCTGGGCCACCGGCGCCGCCTGGGAGTTCTGGCTGACCCGCTTGGAATGCAGGCTCAGCGCGTAACCGACCGCCCCGCCGACGGCGAGCACGCACACCATTGCCAGGACGATCAGCCGGACCCGGGTGCTCACGCGCTGACCTCCTGGCCGCTGGCCCGGTCGGGTTTGAGGTCGGTGCGCGCGAGCAGCAACCAGGCGCACAGCACCACCACGGCCAGGATCGCGGCCACCAGGTACAGCGCGGTGCGCGGGCCGAACAGCGCCCAGGACAGCCCGAACGCCAGCGAGGACACGAAACGCGCCATCGCCTGCACGGTCTGGGCGGTGGCGATGCCGCTGGCCCTTGCCGAAGCATCGACGATCCGGCCGGCGAGCGCGGCCAGCACGCCATCGGTGGCGGCATAGTAGGTGCCCAGCAGCAGCAGACAGGCCACCACGATGGCCGGTCCGGAAACCGGGCCACCGGCCAGCAGATAGGCCACCGGCAACACCACATGTCCGGCCAGGAACATCTTGGACCTGCCCACCCGATCCGCGATCCGGCCGAACGGGATGGCCATCACGAAGTAAGCCAGATTGGTTCCGACGTACAGCAGCGGGAAGTAGTTGATCGCCAAGTTGTCGCGCCGTTGCAGGGCGAGGTAGACGAAGCCGTCGCCGACCGTGAGAACGCCCAGGATGCCGGCCGCGGTCACCAGCAATGCGAACCGCCGATCGGCCAGCAGTCGCAGCGACGGTCGGGTGGACGCGGCCGGTTCGACCACCGGAGCCGCCGCGACCTCGGCAGCCGGGATCGCCCGTGGCTGCGATGCCGGCTGGCCGGCCTGCGCGGCCTGCCGGCGCGGTCGCACGTCGGGCACCACCAGCAGCAGGATCGCCAGGCCGATGACCGCCGCCGCGAACGAGATCACGAAGATCGGTCTGAAATCCTCGGCCGTGCGCGAATCACCCGATACCGCCTGCAGGATCGCGAACGCCAGCAGCGGACCGATGACCGCGCCCAGGGTGTCCAGCGCCCGATGCACGCCGAAGGCGCGTCCGAGCGAGTCAGGCGGCGACGAGGCCGTGATCACCGCGTCGCGCGGTGCGGTGCGCACCCCCTTGCCGAGCCGGTCGATGGTGATCACGGTGGTGATCATGGCGAAACTGGCCGCCGGAATCAGCGCGATCCGAGTGACGGCCGACAGGGCGTAGCCGAAGAAGGCGATCCATTTCGGGTGATCGCCACGGTCGGCCAGCCAACCGCCAAGGATCCGGACCAGCGCGCTGACGCCCTGGTAGATGCCGTCGATGAAGCCATAGGCCAGCGGGCCGAGCCCGACCACCGCGGTCAGGTACAGCGGCAGGATCGCGTTGACCGACTCCGAGGAGATGTCGGTGAACATGCTGACGACGCCCATCAGGACGACCGTGCCGGCCACCCGTTGCTTGACGCCGGGCGTGCCGGAACGGGCCAGCGACGGGCGCTCAGTCAGGTACATCCACGCACTCCCCCCGGCCAGCAGGCCCGTCCCCGGCCGCCCGACCGGTCCGACCTGGCCCGGCCTCGTCCTGGCACCCGCCCTGACACAAACGTCAACCTCACATAGTCTAGGACGACAACATGTGAGAAGGCCCGACGAGCCGCGACGCGCGTCTCGGACCGGCACTCACGATCGGGGGGACGACATGCGCACCATCACCGCCGGCCACGGTCGAGCCGGGCTGGCCGGCATCGCGGCGATCAGTTCGCTCGTCCTGCTCGCCTCGTGCAGTTCCGGCCATCACCGGGCGGCCTCCGGCGCGTCCGGTTCGCCGACGGCCGGCACGTCAGGCACGGTCGCGTCGAGCACGCCGGCCGGCCCGTCCGGTGGCAGTGGCACTGCCAAGCCCACCCCGACCCCGAGCAGCTTCGGCGGGGTCGAGGGCGCGACCGGGACGCCGGGGGAGAAGTGCCCGGTGACCAGCAGCGCCTCGGTGGCCGCCGCATTCGCCGCCAAGGTCGCCCACGAGACGGTCACTACCAGCGGCATCGGCTCACCGCTGTGCATGTTCACCCTGGCACCGACCAGGGGCGCCGCCTTCGGCGGGCTGTCCGCGTCGGTGATCGCCAAGTACCCGGCCGCCGCTTTCGCCCAGAGCCGCAAGAGCAGCCCGGGCGCGCAACTGGTGACCGGGCTGGGCACCAGCGCGTTCTACGTGCCGAAGTCGACAACGCTGAAGGTGCTCGACGGCGCGAGTGCGATCACGCTGCAGTACACCGGCTACCTGGCCGCTGGCAGCCAGCCCAGCCCGGCCAAGATCCGCTCGGTGCTGATCGCGCTGGCGACCAGCTACGTCGCCCAGAACTGATTGGTCACACAGACTGATTGGTCGCACAGAACTGTGCAGCCCACCTGGGTTGACGCGCGGGCCGGCCGGCACCGGCACTGAGCGTCCCGCTGCGCGCACGACCGGTTGTCGCAGGGCTTGCGTAGTCTGAAAGAAACCCCCGGCCGGCTCGGTCGGGGGCACGTCGTGTTGCGGGTTTCACCCCACCGGCCGGCAGCTGCCCGGCCGGCGACCAGAGCAAGGATGAACGTCAATGAGCTTGTCCGGACTGATCGCCGCGGCCGCCGAGCCGGCCACCTCCGCCTCGGGCGCCGAGGTCGCCGGTGATCCGGCGCTGACCACGATGCTGTCGCAGGTCGGTGCGCCCAGGCTGGCGGTCTCCGGTCCGGCGGCGCTGCGGCCGCTGGCGGTGGCCAGCCTGGCGGCCGGTGCCGGACGGACCGTGTTGGCGGTGACGAGCACCGGCCGCGAGGCCGAGGAATTGGTGGCCTCGCTGCAATGCCTGCTCGCCCCCGAGAGCGTCGCCCTCTACCCGGGCTGGGAGACCCTGCCGCACGAGCGGCTGTCACCCCGTGCCGACACCATCGGCCGCCGGCTGGCGGTGCTGCGCCGCCTTCGGCATCCCGACTCGGCAGGCGAGGGCACCGGCGCGCTGCAGGTGGTGGTGGCGCCGGTCCGCTCGGTGCTGCAGCCGCAGGTGCCCGATCTCGGCGATCTGGAGCCGGTCAGCATCGCCATCGGTCAGACCGGTCTGGAGCTGACCGACATCGTCGCCGCGCTCGCGGCCGGCGGCTACGCCCGTACCGAACTGGTCGAGAAGCGCGGTGACTTCGCCGTTCGTGGCGGCATCCTGGACGTGTTCCCGCCGACCGAGGAGCACCCGCTGCGGGTGGAGTTCTGGGGCGACGAGGTCGAGGAGATCAGGTACTTCAAGGTGGCCGACCAGCGCTCCCTGGAGATCGCGCCCGGCGGGGTGTGGGCCCCGCCGTGCCGTGAGTTGATGCTCACCGACGCGGTCCGGGCGCGGGCCGCGGCGCTGCTGATCGAGTACCCGGAGCTCGGCGAGCTGCTCGAGCCGATCAGCCAGGGCGTGCAGGTCGAGGGGATGGAGTCGTTGGCGCCGGTGCTGGTCGACGAGCTGCAGCTGGTGCTGGCCGAGTTCCCGGCCGGTACCCACCTGCTGATCTGTGACCCGGAGCGGGTCCGGGCGCGGGCCGCCGATCTGGTGGCCACCTCTGAGGAGTTCCTGGCCGCGTCCTGGGCGGCGGCGGCCGGCGGTGGCAAGGCGCCGGTCGACCTGGGCTCGGCGTCGCTGCGCTCCCTGGACGACGTGGCCGACCTGGCCGCCCAGCTCGGCCTGCCATGGTGGTCGCTGTCACCGTTCAGCACCGACAACGACCTGGTCGGCGGGCCGGGAACGATCGCGGCGGTCAGCTCGTCGTTCGAGGCGGCGCCGGCCTATCGCGGCGACACCGAGGCGTTGCTGGGTGATCTGGCCGGCTGGCTGTCCCACGGCTGGCGGGTGGCGCTGATCTTTGACGGGCACGGCACCGCCGACCGCGCGCTGGAGCGGCTGCGCGGCGCCGACATCGCCGCCCGGTCCGAACCGGGCATCGACCAGCTGCTGCCCGGTTCGGTCATCGTCACCACCGGCCATCTGGATTCGGGCCTGGTGTCCGCCTCGCTGAAACTGGCCATCCTGGCCGAGTCCGACCTGACCGGCCAGCGCGGCGTGATCGCCCTGGACAAGGCCCGGATGCCGTCCCTGCGGCGCAACGCCATCGATCCGATCCAGCTGGCCTCGTGCGACTTCGTGGTGCACGAGCAGCATGGGGTGGGTCGTTATGTCGAGATGGTGCGGCGCACCGTCAACGGCGGCGAGCGGGAGTACCTGATCATCGAGTACGCCGCAGCCAAGCGTGGCCAACCCGGCGATCGGCTGTTCGTGCCGACCGACTCGCTGGACCAGGTCACCAAGTACGTCGGCGGCGAGTCGCCGTCGCTGTCCCGGCTCGGTGGCTCCGACTGGGCCAAGACCAAGGGCCGGGCCCGCAAGGCGGTGAAGGAGATCGCCGCGGAGTTGATCCGGCTGTACTCGGCGCGGATGGCCACCACCGGTCATGCCTTCGGCCCGGACACGCCCTGGCAGCGCGAGCTCGAAGACGCCTTTCCCTATGTAGAGACGCCCGATCAGCTGGCGGCCATCGACGAGGTGAAGGCTGACATGCAGAAGGCCTTGCCGATGGATCGGGTGATCTGCGGCGATGTCGGCTACGGCAAGACCGAGGTCGCCGTCCGGGCGGCCTTCAAGGCGGTGCAGGACGGCAAGCAGGTTGCGGTGCTGGTGCCCACGACGCTGCTGGCCCATCAGCACATCCAGACCTTCTCCGGCCGGATGAACCAGTTCCCGGTGACGATCAAGGAGCTGTCGCGCTTCACCCATGCCGCCGAGGTGGATCAGATCCTGGCCGGGGTGGCCGATGGCAGCGTCGACATCGTGATCGGTACCCACCGGCTGCTGCAGCAGACCGTCCGGTTCAAGAACCTGGGGTTGGTGATCGTGGATGAGGAGCAGCGGTTCGGCGTGGAACACAAGGAGTATCTCAAGTCGATGCGTACCGCGGTGGACGTGCTCACCATGTCGGCCACCCCGATCCCGCGGACCCTGGAGATGTCGCTGACGGGCATCCGCGAGATGACCACCATTCTCACCCCGCCGGAGGAGCGCCGCCCCATCCTGACCTTCGTCGGCGCCTATGACTCGCGGCAGATCTCGGCGGCGATCCGGCGGGAACTGCTGCGCGACGGCCAGGTGTTCTTCATTCACAACCGGGTCGAGTCGATCAACCGGACGGCGGCCAAGCTGGCCGAACTGGTGCCTGAGGCGCGGATCGCGGTGGCGCACGGCCAGATGGGCCAGGACTCGCTGGAAAAGATCATGGTCGGTTTTTGGGAGAACGACTTCGACGTGCTGGTCTCGACCACCATTGTCGAGTCGGGGCTGGACATTCCCAATGCGAACACCCTGATCGTGGATCGCGCCGACACTTTCGGGCTGTCCCAGCTGCACCAGATGCGCGGCCGGGTCGGCCGGGCCCGCGAGCGTGGCTATGCCTATTTTCTATACCCGCCGGAGAAGCCGCTCACCGAGCTGGCGCACGACCGGCTGGCCACCATCGCCCAGCACACCGAACTCGGCGCCGGGATGGCGGTGGCGATGAAAGATCTGGAGATTCGCGGGGCGGGCAACCTGCTGGGCGGCGAGCAGTCCGGCCACATCGCCGGGGTGGGTTTCGACCTCTACGT
>JBPCPA010000086.1:0-25782 GCA_050999655.1 Jatrophihabitans sp. | reverse complement strand
GCCACCACCCAAGCCGAGTTCTGCCACTCCGACCGCGACCACGTGCTACAAGCGATGGATCGCGCACCAGATGAAGGGGTTCGCGCGACGATCAATGCCTGCCGCTGGCGTGCCGCTGTCCGCGCCGCCTACGAGCACACCCCGTACTACCGCGCGCAGCTGGACCGGCTCGGCCTCACCCCCGCCGAGCTGACCTACGAACGACGCGACGCACTTGTCCCGACCGGCAAGGCCGCCCTGCGCGGCCTGCCCGAGGCCTTCGTCAGTGACGCGGCGAACCCGGTGCTGCAGGCCTGGACCACCGGCAGCACCGGCAATCCCACCTCGTGCTGGTTCTCGGCCTACGAACTCGACCTCGCCGCTGCCTACGGCGCGATGTTCCGGACGATCGTGCGCGGTTTCGGCCCGGCCGACACGGTGCAGCTAAGTCTCAGCTCGCGGGCCGTCCTGGCAGTGCACTCGACGATGCGTTCCTTGCAGATCACCGGCGCAGGCTGCGTGCTCACCGGTGTTGTCGACCCGGCGCTGACCATGGCCCGCCTCACCTCACCGGTACACCTGCCCGGGAAGAAGCCACTGGTCAGCTCGCTCACCATTGCACCCAGCCACCTGGCCGAGATCGTGCAACTGGGCGAACGGCAGGGCTATGACCCGCGCCGGTTCGGCCTGGCCGAGATCCACACCGGTGGCGAGATTCTCACCGACGCCTTGCGCCTTCGTGCTGAGCGACTGTTCGGCGCGCCGGTGCAGGACAGCTATGGGATGACCGAGACGTTTCCGGTCTTCGGCCAGGAGTGCTCGCAACGGCACCTGCATTTCGCCGGTGACCACGGTCTGGTCGAGATCCTCGACCCGGTGACCTGGCAGCCCACCTCGTCGGGCGAGGTCGGCATGCTGGTGGTGACGCCATTCCCGCCCTATCGCGAGACGGTGCTGCTGCTGCGCTACGCCACCGGCGACCTGGTGCGGACCCTGATCGATCGTCCGAGCTGCGAGCTCGCCGGGCAGCCCGCGACGTCCAACCTGCTCGGCAAGGCCGACTTCAGCCCTGAGACGGCCGACCTTCGGCTCTACCAGCGCGAGATTCTGGAGTTGATCGAGGCAGAACCTGCAATTCCACTACCGGCGCGCTACCACGTCGAACTGGTCGATGACGGCTTCGACCTGCACGTCCTGGCCCCGGAGGACGATCATTCGGTCGTGGCGCGGCTGGAGTCACGCGCCGAGGCTGCCGATCTACCGATCCGCAAGATCGTGCTGACGCGCGACGAATCACAGGTGCGGCAAAGGTTTTATCGCGCGTTGCTGCGCGAGACGAGCGTCGTGCGTTCGCCAGGAGGTGACTCGTGGACCCTGTCCTGATCAACTTGATCGTCAGCCACTCGATGCTCGTGCTGACCGCGGTAGCTGCCTTCGGCTACCTGCACCACGTGCAGATCGAGCGGCCGCCGATAGGCGTGTTCAACCTGCGCGATGTGGGATTCACCGTCGTGGTGCTGTCGGTGATCCCGCTGCTGTACCTGCACCTGCCGAGGTGGTTGCTGGCCAGCGTGCTCACGTCGCTCGGGTTCGCGCTCACCATCCAGGCGCTGGCCCCGCTCGTCGGCCGTCCGATCCGGATCGCCACGGCCGTCGCGCTCTGTGGCACCGAGGTCGGGCTGGTCATCTCCGGACACGCGGGCACGCCTGTCTTTCACGCCGTCAACGATCTGGCGCTGCTGATTCTGGCGGTCGGGATCTGCAACAGCTGGGCACAGAGCGGTCTGCGGGCCCGCGATGTCGCGATCTTTGCCGTTGTGGTGGCTGGCTATGACCTGGTGTCCACCGGCCTGCTGTCCACGACGGTCGAGCTGGCCAGGCGGTTGTCCGGGCTGCCGTTCGTGCCGTGGCTGGGTTGGGGCACCGGCTCGGACGCGGCGTTCACCGGCCTCGGTGATCTGCTGTTCATCACCCTCTGGCCGCTCGTCGCGGCGAAGGCGTACTCGGCCGCCGCAGGGCGCGCTGCGATGGTGGTGACGATGGGCTGCATCGCCGTGACCACGACGCTCACCCTGGCCGGCCTGCTGACCGGTGCGATTCCGACCATGGTCCTGGTCGGCCCGGCGATCGCGGCGCACTGGTGGTGGTTGCACCGCCGGCACCCGAAGGAGCGCACCGCCGGTGAATTCGAGGCGGCACGCCACCCGGGGCTGCCGAGCGAGCCGCGCTACGAGCGCCCGGACGCCGACCTGGCAGCCGCACTCGCGCTGCTCGCCGGTCCGCCGCCCAGCTCCGCGTACCACGCGGTGCATGGCGGCGTGGTGATTGCGTCCGGCGACGATGCCGCCGCAGTCATGGACGCCGCCGGACGCCGAGAGCCGACCGCCGTGCCCGTGCTGGTGTTCACCCACGGCTAACCTCGGCCACAGGTAATCGACGGCAGCTCAGGCCGCATGGTCGCGCCATGTCAATCTCGACTGGCTGGGGCCCGTACGTCGGACTGAGCCAGCACCGTCCGGAGCTGCCACGCCGACCAGCGGGTAATTTTCCGGACGGACGGTGTCGGATTCGCAGGTCGCCGTTCGTGGAGAAGGTGACGCGGGCCGCTGGAGTCCGCGGGAAGCGAAGGAGCCTCATGCCGGAGTACCTGATCTACTTCAACCAGCAGTGGGTGGGCGATCACACCGAGGAGTGGTTTCGCTCGCGTGGACCGCTGGCACGGGCGGTCGTGGATGAGATGAAGGCTGCCGGCGTGTATGTCTTCGCCGGCGGTCTGGAGGAAGAGGACGGCCCGATCTGCAGCGCCGACCCGACCAGCGGCACCATGCTGATCACCGACGGACCGTACGTCGAGAGCAAGGAGTTTCTGGGCGGCTTCGCCCTGGTGGACGTGGCCGATGACGAGGCCGCCACGCTGTGGGCCGCAAAGGTCGCGCAGGCGTGCGGCTGGCCCCATGAGGTTCGACGATTCAAGCCACGGCCTCAGGCCGACTGATTCCGCGCGTCTGGCCACTGAGGTGTCGGGCCGAGTCGGCCTAGCTGGTCAGCGTTGCGGTTGCCGAGCCGCCGAGGTTGCTGCGGACTGTAATGACCTGAGGGCTGAAGATGAAACCGCGCTGGTCGAAGTAACGGCCGCCGCCCTGGTTGGTCAAGGTGAACATGAAGCCGCCGGACTGGGAGAAGACGGACAGGATCGCGGTCGGCTTCGTGCTGGTCGCCGCGATCGTGAGCAGCCCGGCCTTCCACTTGGCCTTGGTGATCGCCACCCGGTCAGCAGGTGCCGGCGCGCCGTGGGTGATCGTCAGCCTCACCGTTCGGGTGACGCTGAACCAGGTGGCGGTGATGGTGGCCGTGGTGGTTGCGCTGACCGCCGAGGTGGTGATGGCGAAGGCGCCGCTGGCAGCCCCGCCGTTGACGAGTGCGTCCGTCGGGACCTGCAGGATGGCCGGGTTGCTGCTGGACAGCTGGACGTCCGCGCCATCGGTGACGCCGGTGAACGTGACCGTCCCGGTCGTCGGGCTACCGCCGGTGAGGTTGGACGGGGTCGCCGACACCGCTGACAGCGACGGGCCCGGTGGCGTCGCGGGGTTGACCGAGAGGTTCGCCGTGCGGGGGACGTTCTGGACGGCCGCGGTGATCTGGACGATGGTCGCCGGGGCGGCGGCGTTGCTCGCGATCGTGAAGGTGACCGCACCCTGGCCGGCCGCTGCGACCACAGAGGCTGGCACCGTGGCGGCCGACGGGTCGCTGCTGAACAACAGGACCGTCGTCGAGCTGGTATCGGGGATCAGGGTCACCGTCCCCTGGGAGGACGCACCGCCCTGGACCGTGTCCGGGGAGACCGACAATGAGGAGATGATGCCCGTCGCTGAGGCTGTGGTGGGAAGCCACAACAGACCGGCGACCGTGGATAAAGCGGCAAGAACGACAAAACGTCGCATGGCCCCTCCAAGGCTAGATCGTGCTGATGGCCGTAGGGGTACGGGTACTTCCAATACGGGCGCGATGCGCAATTGGTTCAACTGCTCCGAAACTCTGGAATGGTAAGGGGTTCGTCAGCCGTCCTGAACGCCGATCAAAGCAACTACTTGGGGCGCCTTCCAACAAATCACACCGTGGCTACGTTCGGCGCAGGCGCTCAGGAGTCAGAACGGTCAGCATGAGGCGACTTCTATCTGCCACGATTGGTCAGTGGCTAATTCTCTCGTGCTTACTGTGGTTCCCGTTATCAGTGCGGTCATCGGCGCCGGACTAGCCTGGACAGCAGCATTCGTCAACGAGCGCAGCAAGTGGCGTCGAGGGCAGCTCGCTCGGTGGGATGAGCGGCGGCTCGGCTCCTACGTTGATTACGCAGCCGCTGTAAAGCGTGAGGTCTACATCTGTTTGCGTCTCGCCGCAGCGGAGGGTCTTGGCACCATGGATGTCGGAGCGCTTGCCCGAGCCGATGGATTGGCGATGCTGGATACGGCCGAGGAACGAAGGTCGGATCTTTTCGAAGCGTTGCTCCTCCTTGCCGACGCGCCGACAATCGAAGCCGGCCGTCGGTGGCAAAGCTCGGTCTGGGAGTTACACAGCACCGTGAACGGAACGAAGTCGGTCGACCAGCTGACCTTCATGGCACTCTTCCGCACGGCGGGCTTGGCGAGGGATGAGTTCCATCTCGCCGCAAGGGCGAGTCTGTCTGTCAATACCAGCTTCGCGAACAGTGTCGAATTCACACGACCAGAGACATAGATCTGGTCTACAGGCGATAAACCGTGATGCGCGGACGTGGCGGGCGTTATCTAACCCTCACCGGGCCACGACCTGTAGGCATGGATGCCAGCGTGACGCGGCCGCAGTGGTGTGCTCGGTCGGGCTTTCGAGGTCAGTGCCGATTCGGCTCGACGGCGATAGCGAACTGCTCGTTGAACCGGATCTGATCATGCGGCCGGTGAAACCCGATTTGGTCGCGGTCGATGTGGCGCAGCGTCAACAGCTTGTCCAGGTCGGCCAGGCTGGCGCCGGGCGGCAGCGTCAGCCCGGTGCCGATGTGCCACACCCCATCGGCAGTTGGCCAAGCCATGTACTGACTCATGAGATGACCGTACGCCGAACCTTCGCCCCGTTGGGCACCTTTTCGTTGCCGCGCCGCTCAGAGCGTCGCCCGCGAGATCGGGGCTTGACCTTCCCTACGGCAACCCTGAACGCCGATCAGGCACCCGACTTGAAGGAGACCCTGATGAGTGAGAGCACTCCCCAGTGGTGGCCCGATACTTCGACGCGACCGATACCGGCGACGTCTCGGCGTTGGCCGACTGCTTCAGCGCCGATGGCGGCGTCGATGAGGGACGGACCTACCGTGGACACGCCGAGATCATCGGCTGGCTGCAGGCCCTGGCCACCAGCTGGACCTATACGAGCACGATCACCGGCGGCGAAGCGACCGGCCCGGACCAGACCAGCACCGGGTATCGGTGCGGGGTGCAGCGTGACTTTCCGGGCGGTGGGGCGGATCTGTCGTACCGGTTCGTATTACGAGACGGCGTGATCGAGCACCTGCAGATTGTGGGGTAGCGGAGACTGGGAATGGCTGCGCGGGTGACGATCGGCGAGGTCGGGCTGGCACGGTTCATCCGCCGTTCCGCGAGCTGGAACTGCCCGGTCCCCGACCTGAAGTACTACGTGGCCGCCTCGGGCGACGCAGCGCGCTGGCCGGCGTGCTCGCGGACCCAGCGCCGCTGGTTACCGAAATCGCGTGGCCGATAACCGAATCCTGTTGACCAGAAGAATGCAGGCAATTGCCTCGTGCGACCGCCGACTATGGTAGCGAACTAGTCGAATGCCACGGTAAACAACGCCCCGTTACCAAGGTCGTCCGGTCACACGCTAATGTCTTTCTTCTGGCCGTACATGCGCCGGTGGGTCGCTACCGCGACTTGCCCGTGCAGCAGATATCTTGGGATTGTTCGGTTTCCACGAGCGAAAGTAGGCAGACATGGTCGCGCGTACCACCGTCACGGTTTATGACGATCTGGACAACTCCGAGGGCGCCAGCACGGTGTCCTTTGCCTACGGGGGCACCAGCTATGACATCGACCTCGGCGAGAAGAATCAGGCAGCCTTGGACAAGGCCCTGGCCAAGTACATCGCAGCAGCCCGCAGGTCAGGCCGGGCACCAGCTGCAGCCGCCACCGGCCGTCGGCGAGCCACCGGAGCCGCGGACCGGCGAGCCGATCTGGCCGCGATCCGTACCTGGGCCCGCGAGAACGGACACGAGGTGTCTGACCGCGGCCGGATCTCCGTCGACGTGCAAGAGGCCTACGACGCAGCGCATTAGGCGCGACGGCGTGGAGCGCAACCGCTTACTCGCAGCCGACGCCGTCACCGTCCCGGTCGAGGTCGTAGGGATCGCTGCCGGTGACGTATACCGGGCCCTGCACGTAGCGCGGGCCGTTACCTGAGCCACCGGCGCAGTCGACGTCTGCCCCCGGCGGAATGCATGGCGTGTAGCCGGGCGTGCAGTCTTGGGCCGACCCGATAGCTGCCGGGTGGGTTGGGCTTGCCGCCACGGTCGCGGCATGCGTCACTGTCCGGGTCACCGTCACCTGCACGGTCCTGGTCACCGTCCGGGTGACGGTCCTGGTAGGGGTCGATGCTGGTGCCGGCACCGACACCGTGGCGGTCCTGACGGCCGTGACGGTGGCCGGCATACCACCCGTCAGCGCGGCCGGCTTGGCGTTCCCGCTCGAATGACCCGCAGTTCCCAGCATCAACCCGACCAGCGCGGCCGCGATCGTGCAGATGGTCGCACCCTTGAGGCCGACCATATTGTGCCGCTGGGCCGGCTGGCCGGGTGGCGGGGCCCAGCTGCCCGGCACGTTCGGCGGAGTATTCGTCACAACTGGTGATTGTCATCGGCATCGGCCTTTACCGCAGCCAAACAACATTCTTTGGACGTAGTGCCTACCGACGGAGGGAGTCGAGGTACTGCGTGACCAGGTTGGCCGGTGCCACCGCCAGCCAACCGTCCACCAGCGCCTCCTGCAAGGCCTTCTTGTTCACTGTGGTCAGCTGGATCAGGATCGCGGCATAACCGTCGAAGTGACTGATGGTGAAGAACGCCCCGCCGCCTGCGGCCAGAACAGCTTCTTTCTCGCTGAGATCGGCGACGCTCACGGCCACAATGGGACCGTCCGGCGGCGCCGTGTCGCCGAATCGCTTCAGGTCGGCTTTGCTGAACGGGCGCTCCCAGGCGAACGTCTTTCCGCCGACCGACCACGCCCGGCGACCGTGCCGCTCGCCCTCGGTCACTTCTGGCAACACCAGCGCCAACCGGGCAGTCCCGTCCAGGCTCATCACGCCTGCCACCCTACGAAACCAGGACGCTATCGCCAAGGACCTTCTCGCGATACGGACAGCTGGAACCGACACAGTGGGGGGACGGAGCCGCCGGATCGCTGACGGCTCCGTCCACTGCCGAGGGTTACCAGGCTGTGGGCGCTGGTGGTGCCACCACCGGCGGCCGGTCATCGCAGGTGATGGTGTTGGGAAGTTCCCACGAGGCGAACCACGGACCGGTGGTGCCGCCGCCATCGTTTCCGCCGAGATCGGTCAGCGAGAACTCCGAGCCGGCCGGGGTGAAGTGAAACGATCCGCAGTTGTTGACACCGACCGCGCCGACGTTTCTGGCGTCGACGTTCTCAAACGTTGCCGACCCCGCCGCCCGCGCGCTGACCACCGAGGTGCCGGTGCCGTCGACGTGAATGTCGGAGAAGTGGACTCCGGTGATGGAATACAGGTCCTTCACCGGGAAGTCAGCCACCAGCATGATGGCGTTGTAGGTGTTGTCCAAGAAGTTGTCACCGGCGACCTCGATATCGGCGTCGATGTTCTTTTCCAACGCGTACAACCAGATCGCGCCGAGCCCGATGTTCCAGTTCAGTTCGTAGGTACCGGCCCGAACCGTGGTGTTGTTGGTGATCCAGACGTGCCCGGTGAACGCCTCAGCGCCGAAGCGCGAGCCGATCTGGATACCGCTGCCCTCGCGAATCGGGTCGGCGATCAGGTTGTTCGACACGGTGTTGTCGGCACCGCCGTAGAGCGCGATGCCGTTGGCCAGCACCGGGGTCTGCACCGTGTTGTGGTCGAAGGTGTCCCCGGAATCCTCAGTCTTTTCCGACCACATCGCCAGCGCGTCGTCACCGGTGTTGCGGATGAAGTTGTTCGACGCGCTCGAGTTGGTGACGCCGGTGTGGAAGTTGATGCCGTCGGCGATCTGATCCACGATCTGATTGTTGGTGATCTTCAGGTTGGTCATCGGGCCGTCCAGCCAGATCCCCACCTTGGTGTGCTGGATATAGAGGCCGTCGATGGTCGAGTTGCTCAACGCGCCACCGATGCCGTTGACCTGGTCGGTGTCGATCCGCTCGCGGACGTCGCCCTCGATCGCGAAGCCGGACAGGTGCACTCCTGAGCTGCCGCCGACCGACGCGTCCTTGCCGTAGAAGCCGACGCCGGTATGCACCGAGCCGTCCGGCGCCGGGGTTGCGAGGCTGACCTGGTGGCCCTTGATGATCGTGTACCAGTTGCCGGCACCTTCGATGGTCACGTTGTCGACGATGATGTGCCGGTTGACCTGGTAGGTGCCCGGCGGCAGGTAGACCTTCAGATACCAGTGCTTGGCGAAGGCGATCGCGCGATCGATCGCATCGGCCGAGTCACGCCGGCCGGACGGGTCGGCGCCGAACAGCAGCACGTTGGCAGCGAGCAGTTCGAAGTGCGGGGCGGCCACCAGTTGCGAGTCGAGCAGGTCGATGACGGTGCTGGCGGCCCGACTGTTGGCGGGCACGCTCAGCCGCACCGTGTCGCCTGCGCGGTAGGTGTGCCCCAGTAGCAGTCGCTGCTCGTCGTAGAAGTGATTCGGCCGGAACGGGGTGATCACCTGGTACGGCGGGGTCACCGAGTTCGGCACGCAGGAGCACTCGGTGATCCACCAGTCCGGGTGCAGCACGCCGGCGTTCGGGTCATTGGAGAACGGGTACAGGTTGTACAGCCAGGCGTACTGCGAGGTGAGGGTCATGCCCTGCTTCGCGCCACCGTTCACGCTCACCGCGAGCGGGGCGGTGCTACCACCGCCGGACGGCGCGTCCGGAATGCTGTACCGCACGGTGATCGCATTGGCCGCGCTCGGCAGCGTGAACTCGACGTACTGGCCCGGCGTGAGGCTGACCGCCTTACGTCCGGACGCTTCGGCCGGCAACGTGTAGGCCGAGCGTCCCGGACCGATGATGGTGCCGTTCGTAACGGCGTCCTCGGCTTCCTGCTCGACAAATCCGACGGTGGCGCCGCGGCCGCTGACCAGGACCGGATCCAGGGCGGCCCGAGTCACCACCGGCGTGGCAGCGCCGGCGGCCATCGCCTGGCCGGTGCCAACTGCCAGAGTGAGGCTCAGGGCTGCGGACGCGGTCGCGGCAATGCCGGTGGTCAGCCGCGCCTGCCGGCCGGACCGGCGGACGACAACTCCGCTGATGCTGCGTGGCATCGAAGGACTCGATTCTCTAGTGGGACGAAGGGTTTCTCGGCGAACGGGCCGGCCAGTGGGGTTGCACAGTGGGCTGCGTAATGGGTTGCGCGGCAGTGCGGGATGAGGGTGAAGCGACCATAGGTCCCTGCCGACATCATCACAAGACCCTTGAGCAGAAATTTTGAGAAATTGCCATCGATCTACGCCGTTCTGTTGATTTTTTGCAGAGAGAGAAGGTCGGCTAGCATCGTCGACGCTGGCCTGGCGGCACACCGCTACAGCGCGCCTGCACTACCCACGAACAGCTACCCAGTGGTAGGAAATGCCGGCTGCGCACTAGCTATTTACCGGACGAAAAGGTCTAAAGTTACTGACATCGTCCACACCGACCGTTCGGGAATCGCTCCCCGACGCGAGACAGCACAGGAGCTGACCATGATGAACATGCGACGTGGTTTCGTCACGCTAGCCGGGAGCCTGCTGGTTCTCGGAGGGATGAGCGTGGCCACCAGTCAGTCTGCCAGCGCCACGCCGAGCGGCTGCACCTTCACCGGGCACAACGGAGGCACCACGGCGTCGGCGAAATGCACGTCCGGCAGCGGCCGGTTCCGGGTCTGGGTCAACTGCGTCGACGAGTTGCGTGGCAGTGGCAGCGAGTTCGACGGTCCCTGGACGAACATCGGTGGCACCTCGAAGGTCACCTGCCCCCGCGAAGGCGGAGTGCAGTGGGATATTCAGGGTGGCGGCATCGACGTCAGCCTATGACGGGCTGAACGCCTACCGGCCGGCTTGAGCCGGGTGAGCTACGCGCTTCAAGTCCCGATGCTGAGCCCCCCGATGCTGAGCCGGACGGTGACCAGGTCACCGTCCTCGATGTCCTCGGCGCGGCGAACGCTGACCTTGATCGGAACCAGGTAGCGGCCGTCCTTCGGGAACAGCGAGGTCGTCCACTCCGTGGCCCCGATCCGGATGGTTGCGGGGATCACGCCCCAGCCGTAGCTGACCTCGGCCGACAGCTCCTTGATCAGGAGGCAATCACCGTCCGGCACGGTGATGAAGTAGAACGGCGCCGGTCCGCGCCAGTACCACAGCTCGCCGCTGAACTCACACTCCATCCGGACACCACCCGCCGACCGGGCCGGTTGCCGAGCCAGGCCGCTGCGCCCATTCGGGATCGCTCATGGGGGCACGATAGCGCCGAGGCAGGACACCCGCCTGCGATGATCGTCGTTCGTGCATCGCTCATTGAGGAGGCCCGGGCATGGCAGAGCGCTACCCGTCCATCGAGCCCTACCGGACCGGCAGCCTGGAGGTCGGCGACGGCAACCGGCTCTACTGGGAGACGGTAGGTAATCCGGACGGCACCCCGGCGCTGTACCTGCACGGCGGCCCGGGTGGGGGCTGCGGCGCGGGCGTCCGGCGCAGTTTCGACCCCGACAGGTACCGAGCGGTGCTGTTCGACCAGCGCGGCTGTGGCCGCAGCCGGCCACTGGCCGACGGCCCGCACCTCGACCTGACCAGCAACACCACCCAGGCGCTGCTCGCCGATATCGAGGCGCTGCGCGAACACCTGGGGATCGAGCGCTGGCTGGTGCACGGGGTGTCCTGGGGCGTCACCCTCGCCCTCGCCTATGCCCAGGCCCACCCCGAGCGGGTCAGCGCGCTGGTGCTGGCCGCGGTCACCTCGGGAACGCTGCGCGAAACGCAGTGGATCACCCGGGACATGGGCCGGATCTTTCCGCGGGAGTGGCAGGCCTTCCTCGAGCAGCTACCGGCCGACCAGCGCGGCGGTGACCTGGCCGCGGCCTATGCCCGGCTGCTCGCGGACCCGGACCCGGCGGTGCACGAGGCCGCCGCGCGAGCCTGGTGCGCCTGGGAGGACACCCACATCTCGCTGATGCCCGGTTGGCAGGCCAGTCCGCGCTACCACGACCCGATCTTTCAGCAGGTGTTCGCCCGGCTGGTCACACACTACTGGGCGCACGGCTGTTTTCTCACCGATGGCCAGCTTCTCGCGGGCATGCCACGGCTCGCCGGCATCCCGGGGGCGCTCATCCACGGTCGCTACGACGTGTCCGGCCCGGCGGACACCGCATGGTCGCTGCACCGGGCGTGGCCGGGCAGCACCCTCACCCTTCTCGAAGACGCCGGCCACGGTGGCACCGGCTTCGGCGAGGCGGTCGTCACCGCGCTCGACGGGTACGCCGACCTGCGGTAGGCGTGAATCAGCTGATGCTGACCAGCGCGTGCACATCCTCGGCCGGCAGCCGGCCGTCGACCACCGCGCTGACCGAGGTCTCAAGCAGGTCGACGCCACCGCCATAGGTGGAGACGAACGCGGTGTCGGCTGCGTCGCGGCCGGTGGCGATCCGGACCAGGCTGGCGCGCGGGGCCAACAGGGTGGCATCGACAACCCGCCACTGCCCGTCCACCACAGCCTCGGCGACGGCGTGAAAGTCCATCGGCTGCAACCCCGGCGCGTAGACGGCCACCAGCCGGGCCGGCACGTCCATCGCCCGCAGCAGCGCCACCACCAGGTGCGCGTAGTCGCGGCACACACCCTGCCGTTGCAGCAGGGTGTCGACCGCGCCGTCGGTGGGGCCGCTGCTGCCGGGCACGTAGCTCAGCCGCGAGCCGACCCAGGACGACACCGCCGCCACCAGGTTGGCCGCGCCACGGATGCCGCCGAACTCCGCCTGCGCCAACGGCGCCAACCGGTCGGACTCGGCGTACCGGCTGGGCCGCAGGTAACTGATCCGGTCGGCATCGGTCACCGCCAGTGGCTCAGCCGTGCCGGTCGCGACCGCGGCGTAGTCCAACACCAGGATGCCCACCGGTGCCTGCAGCAGGTGCGCCCGGCCACCGTGCGGCATCGACACCTCGGCCACCGGCACCGGCATCCCGGCGCAGCTGAGTACCAGGGTCTCGCTCAGCCGGGACGGCGGCATTCCCGACACCGCCACCAGGGCGATCAGCTCGATCGGCTGGTGCACCTGCAGGACGAGGTGGGCAGCCACTCGCCGGATCTGATCGGTCACCTGCCCAGTATCGATGACGCCGGCCGGCCCGGTAGCCAGTGTCAGTGTCGAAACAGCGCGCTGTAGGCGTTCAGCGCCGGCTGGCCGCCGAGATGGGCGTAGAGGACGTGGCCGTCCCGACCGAGTTCGCCGGTCCGTACCAGCTCGATCAGGCCGGCCATCGACTTTCCCTCATACACCGGATCGATGATCATGCCCTCCAGGCTGCCGGTCAGCCGGATCGCGTCCAGCGTGGACTGCACCGGGATGCCGTAGTACTCACCGGCCCAACCGTCCAGCACCGTGATCTCGTCGTCCCGCAGCGGCCGGCCGAGGCCGATCAGCTCGGCGGTGCAGTGGGCGATCTTGGCGACCTGGGCGCGGGTCTGCTCGATCGCGGCCGAGGCGTCGATGCCGATCACCCGCCTCGGCCTGGACTGCCCGGCGAAGCCGGCGATCATGCCCGCATGGGTGGAACCGGTGACACTGCACACGATCACGGTGTCGAAGAAGATCCCCAGCTGCTGCTCCTGGGCGGCGACCTCATCGGCCCAGCCGGCGAAGCCGAGGCCACCCAACCGGTGATCGGACGCGCCGGCCGGGATCGGGTAGGGGGTACCGCCCTCGTCGCGCACCTCGGCCAGCGCCTGCTGCCAGCTGTCCTTGACCCCGATGCCGAAATCGGCCTGCACCAGTTCGACCTGGGCGCCCATGATGCGCGACAGCAGGATGTTGCCGACCCGGTCATTGACCGCGTCGGGCCAGTTCACCCAGCTTTCCTGGATCAACCGGGCCTTGAGTCCGAGCTTGGCCGCGACCGCGGCGACCTGGCGAGTGTGGTTGGACTGGACGCCCCCGATCGAGACCAGGTGGGTGGCGCCCTGCGCAAGCGCCTCGGGAACCAGGTACTCCAGCTTGCGGGCCTTGTTGCCACCGAAGGCCAAACCCGAATTGCAGTCCTCCCGCTTGGCCCAGATCCGCGGGCCGCCGAGGTAGGCGCTCAACCGGTCCAGCGGGTGCACCGGACTCGGGCCGAACAGCAGCGGGTAGCGCGGAAAGTCGCTCAGCGACATGATGATCTCCTGATGGTGGCGGTGCGGGCGGTCAGTGTTCGAGGTCGGCCTGATCCAGCAACGGCTGCAGGGTCTGCCAGTTCGCCCGGGTCGCGCGGGCGGCACCCTCGGCGTCGCCGGCGCCGCACAGCCTGATGATCTCGCGGTGCTGGGCGACCGAACCACGCGCGGACAGCGAGGAGAACCGCAGCCGCTCGAGCCGCCGCAGCAGCGGGGTCACTGTCTCCAGCACCGACCTGATCGCGGAGTTGGCGCTGGCGGTCACCGCGACGGCATGCAGGTCGTCATCGGCGGCCAGCGCGGCATCGACGTCCTGACTGCGCAGGGCGGCCGCGAACCGCTTGTTCGCCTCGCGCATCGCCTGCAACTCCTGGGCTGATAGCACCGGGACGGCCTCACGCACCGCGAGCTCGTGCATGGCCGCGGCCACCGACTGGGCGGCCCGGGTCTGACGGGCGTCCAGCGGGCTGACGATGGTGTAGCGACCCGGCCTGGTCTGGACCAGGCCGGCATGTTCCAGTCGCGCCAGCGCCTCGCGGATCGGAGTCCGGCTCACCCCGAGCCAGCCCATCAACTGCTGATCATGCAGCCGCTCACCCGGTGCGAGGGTGCCGGCCACGATGGCGTCGCGGATCGCCCGATAGGCCGCGTCGCGCAGCAGCGTGGTGTCGAGCAGGCCCTGACTGGCCGGAACTGGCATGCAATATATTGCACACAGACCACCGCAGTCTGTCAAATGACCCGCGCCCCGTCCTTACCCGAGTGACCGGGTAGCCGGGTATCGGCGTATCCGACAGACCCGGCAGGCAGGAGTAGATCGAGGTCGCGGACGGCCTCCAGGTAGCCACCAGTCGGCGCTCTGGGACCAACAGCACAGTCGTGATCAGCGGCCCGGCCGCTGCTGGTCGACCCGTGCTGGGAGCCGGACGAGCTGAGCGGGCTTGCCGACGCATTCGACGCGCGAGGCCCGGCGGTGACCGCCGGGTTTTGCCACCCACGCCCCTCACGACCACTTGCTCTGGCACCCTGGGTTCGGCGACGCCCGAGCTGGGCGTCCGCGGCCACGGTCGCGCTGGCACCAGCGCGGCGGCCTTCGTATCCACTTGGCGCATTGCTTGGCGTTGACCGTCGAGACGGCCGGAGGCTGAACCACTACCAGCCGAGGTTGTCGGTCAGTTCCGGCTGCGGCTCCGGTTCACCAGCCGCGTCGGCGAAGGCTCGAAGGGCCGCGACGAGCTCGCTTCGTTGAGCCTTCGGCATCGCGGTGACGATTCTGGCGATCTCGCGTCGTCTCTTGGTGGTGACCTTGGCGACTATCTTTTGCCCTTGTGCGGTGAGCCCGAGCAGCACTTCACGGCGGTTGACCGGGTTATCACGTCGGGTGACCAGATCGGCGACCAGAAGTCGGTCGATCATCCGCAGCGCCGTAGATGGGGTGACGTCCAACAGTGTGGCGAGTCGGTTCAGGTTCAGCTCGCCGTGTACGTCGAGTACAACCAGGGTCCGGAATTGCGTGACCGTGACGACGTCTTCGACCCCGGCCAGCGAGCGGGCCGACACGCTGACCAGCACCCGGGAAGCGGTCAGCACTGCTGTCACGAGTTCCTGAACATCCGCCGCATCGGCGGCTCGTGTTACACGCGAGCTAGAGGCTGAACCCACTGAAGGTACTCCCGTCTTCGAAACCGTGAATTACCATAGCAGACGCTAATTGTTGCATACTACAATGGTGAACATCGTCGCTTCGTTGAACAGAAGGCTTACTCGCCGCCCTCCCCTCCCTGCGATGATAGGTGGATTGCCCTTACAAATGGGCAGCGCCGAAGTCGTGACGAGGCTTCGGTCCTCCAATGGCGGACTGCTGATCCTGGCGCTCATAGTCGGCGCAGGAGCTGGCGGCGGTGCGGTGGTGTTGCGGTGGCTTATCAAGTTCTTCACCCAGGTCCTGTCCGGACATGGCGATTACGCCGGACTCGGGCACGTCACCAATCCTCACATTCCTTGGTTGGGGCGCTGGTTCGTGATCCTGGCTCCTGTGGTCGCCGACCTCTTGTACGGCCCGCTCGTGCAGGTCTTCGCTCGAGAAGCCCGCGGTCACGGGGTGCCCGAGGTGATGTTTGCCGTCGCCCGTCGGGGCGGCCGGATTCCCCCGCAGGTGGCCGGGGTGAAGGCTCTGGCGTCGGCGCTGTGCATCGGTGGCGGTGGGTCGGTCGGCCGCGAGGGCCCGATCGTGCAGATCGGCTCTGCCCTGGGCTCGACCCTGGGGCGGATCGTGAAGGTCGCCGAACCCCGGATGCGGATCCTCGTCGCCTGCGGCGCGGCCGGCGGCATCGCTGCCACGTTCAACGCGCCCCTTGCCGGGGTGTTCTTCGCGATGGAGTTGATCCTGGCCGACTTTGCTGCCCAGTCCTTCGGGATGGTGGTGCTCGCGTCGGTGACCGCCAGCGTCATCGGCCGCGCCGCCCTGGGCAATCGACCGTTCCTGAGGTTGCCCGCATTCGAGGTTCATCACCTGGTCGAATACGTGCTCTTCGGGTTGTTGGGGTTGATCGCCGGCGGGATCGGGGTCGGGTTCACCCGGGTCCTGTACTGGATCGAAGACGCCTGTGACTGGGCCTGGCTGAAGACCCGCGGCCCAGAATGGCTGCGTCCTGCCGTTGGAGGCCTGCTACTGGGCATGGTCCTGCTGGTGCTGCCTGAGATGTACGGCGTCGGCTACCCGGTGCTGGGTAGCAGTATCGCGGGCAAGTACGCCGTCGTCTTTCTCATCGTGTTGATGATCGGCAAGATGGTCGCCACCAGCCTCACCATCGGCATCGGCGGCTCCGGCGGCGTCTTCGCGCCCAGCCTGTTCATCGGCGCCATGCTCGGCTCAGCCTACGGGCAGGTCCTGCATCACCTGATACCCGGTTCAGCGGGATCGGCCGGCGCCTACGGCCTGATCGGGATGGGCGCAGTATTCGCCGGCGCTGCCCGCGCTCCGATCACCGCAGTCGTCATCATGTTCGAGCTCACCGGCGAGTACACCATCATCCTGCCGTTGATGACCGCCATCGTCCTGGCGACCGGCCTCAGCCACCTGCTATCGGGTGACACCATCTACACCCTCAAACTCCGACGCCGCGGCGTCGACCTCACCCAAACGGCCGAAGCTATCGCTATGGCTGCCGTCACCGTCGAACACGTCATGGAACCTGTTCGCGGCCGCCTATCCGAGACCGTGACCCTCGTCGATGCGATTACGCCACTCAGCCGGGCACCGCACGGCCAACTCCCCGTCCTCGACGCACATGGGCGCTACCGAGGCATCGCCACCGCCCGCGCCGTCGCAGACGCCCTCGCAGACGGCACCCCCGACGACCAGGCCCTTGCCACCCTGGTCGAGGTACCCCAGCCGGTGAACGTCGGCGACAAGCTCGACCATGCCCTCGATATCCTGGAAAACGCCCGGGGTGCAGTGCCCGTCCTGGACGTCGAACACGCCCAGCTTGTCGGCTGGCTCACTCACCAGCGAGTCCTGGCCGCAGTACGCCGGCCGGGCGGCGTATTGCCTGATCCGGAGATCGACGATCTGGGCCGTGGCCCAGTAACGACCATGCGACTAAGACATGCCGGGCCGCCACAGGCCGAAGTTCGTGACCAGCCCGGCCTTGGTGCGGCCGCCGCGATGGTCGCGGCGGCCACGATGCACACCGGTAAGTGCGTCCAGGCGAACAGCTCAGGTGCAGGTGGTGAATGACTTCACGTAGTTCCAGTGAATGCCGTATGCGGTGCCGGGCACTGGCTACAGGCCCGCGCTGGGCTACTGGAAAACAGGACCGCGTCTCGTAGTTGGCGATCTTCCAGGGCTGGTCGGTGCCCGGAGCGTTGGGTGAGGACCGGCGTCGGGGGCTATCGGAGCGCCGCGCCCGGTGCCGTGACCAGTTTCGCCACGGTCAGCAGCACAGCGGAGTCCTCGATCGCTTCGAGGCCGTGCCGACTGTCGGGGACGGTCAGCAGATCACCGGGTGTCCCGTCCCAGCTGGTGGTGCCGGCGATCAGGCGAACGCGTCCGTGCAGCACGTGCACGGTCGCCTCGCCCGGGTTCTCGTGCTCCTCGAGACGCTGCCCGGCGACGAGGGCGATCACGGTTTGTCGCAGAGTGTGCTCGTGCCCGCCGTAGACGGTGTGAGCGCTGCGCCCGCTGGGAGCTGCCTTCGCCTCCACAAGTTGGTGGCGGACGAGCGCGGTGAGCGAGGACTTCTCCATCGTGCGACCTTTCGTGACGTCGGTGCGGCTGACCGGATGGTGTCGTTAGGTCAGATGGATTGGCGGTAGCCGAAGAATTCGTGGTCTTCGTTGTAGCCGCCGTAGCCGCCGCCGACCTCGGCCATGGTGGCGACGAACTCGATACCCTTGACCCATTTGACCTGTTTGAAGCCGAGCTGGATCTCGTTGCGCAGCCGCAGCGGCGCACCGTGCCCGAAGCTCAGCGGCTCGTCGTTCATGTCATAGGCGAGCATCGTGAGGTGATAGGACATCTGCTCGATGGGGTGGGCGTCGTAGTAGATGCCGCCGTCGGGGCCGTCGCCCAGGGAGTAGAACACCACCCACTTCGCCTCCGGGGTGGGTTGGACGAGGTCGATGAGGGTCTGCATCGACACACCACCCCATTTGACGATGCCCGACCAGCCCTGGATGCAGAAGTGCTGGGTGATCTGCTCCTGGTGGGCCAGCGCGCGCAGCTGGGTGAGGTCGAGTTCGACCGGGTGGGCGACGAGGCCGTTGATCCGCAGCCGGTAGTCGAGGAACCCGCCGTCGCGCAGCGCGGCGTATTCCTCGGAGGCGGGGTAGACGCCGTTGTGCCAGAAGTAGGGAGAGATGTCGGCCTCGGTGTATTGGCCGGGTTTCGCGGCCAGGTGCTCGACGCTATAGGCGCAGGGGGGTGGGTACTCATCGCGGAAGTCCTTTAGGCCGGTTACGCACTTGACGTGCGGGAAGGCAAGTACGCATGCGCGGCGACGGACTACTGGGCGGTGAGCCTCGCGCTCACGAAATCGCAACCCATTCGGCGACGATCACGGTTCCAGACCCGGCGGGTGCTCCGCGATGCCAACCAAACGCTGCCTGGCGGCGGCTGTCAAGGCGGCCCGACGTAACGATCGCGCCGAGCCTGCTGGTCGCCATGCACCGTTTGACGAAGCTGGCGCCGACAGCGTGGGCCCGCAAGAAAGATCGCCCAGCTGGAGCGAGCGCAGGGGCCCAAGACCTATCGGCTGGACTTGGCGGGGGAAGCATTGCGGGGTCGGGAGTGAACGAGTCGCCCGGTCCCGCGCCGTGATCGGGCCGCGCCATCGACCGGCGGTCGTGACGCGCGTGCTGCAGGTCTCCCGGTAGTTGGTCTACCGCCCGATCAGCGGACGGCCGATCACTGCCAGGCCTGGTCATGGCCGGCCGGGTTATGAGCTGGTCGTCGAGGTGGCCAAGGCGAACCCGACCGAAGGCCCCGTATGGTCGCTGCCATCGCTTCACGGGAGATCGGCAAAGCGGTGAATCGCAAGCGGGTTCAGCGGATCGTAGGACGTTAGCCTCTGACATGCGGGCCAGCACCAGGTTTGACTAGGCCCCATGATCAGATACGCACTGACTCGTCGCTCCGTTGGGCTCGGGGTGGCGTTGTCGGCCCTGGTGCTGACTGGTTGCGCGTCGTCCCCTAGCTCGCGCGGCTCGGACATGATGGATGGCTCCGGGGCACCCTCGGGCATGGGCGGCAGCGGCCACGCACAGCAGCAGAGCACTTCAACGATGACGGGCAGCGGGTTGGACTATCACCACTCGACGTTGAGATGTTCGGCGCCGGGTTCGCTGCCCGGAAGCGTCGTGAATGTGACATTGGCCGATATGGGTATGACGAAGATGATGAGCGGCATAGCTCCGATGGGCGCGCACATGATCCTGCGGTCCTCGCCCGCTAGCGTGGCTGCTGGTCAGGTCAGTTTGATTGCGTCCAACTTGGGTTGGCGCACCCATGAGCTGGTGGTACTGCCACTCGCAGCTGGGGCGGTGGCGGGCCGCAAGGTTGCTGGCGGGGACGGAAAGGTGGCTGAGGCTGGGAGTCTGGGCGAGGCATCGGGCAGTTGTGCGGCGCGCACGGGCGACGGCATCGGATCGGGCCAGATTGGCTGGGTCACCGTGACATTGGCGCCGGGGAACTACGAGTTGGTATGCAACTTGCCCAACCACTACGCCGACGGCATGTATCAGAAGCTCGTCGTTTTCTGATTCGAGCCCGTAGGCGTGGCTAATCGCTGTGCTCGGGGCGCATTGAGTCAGGGTCGCCGCCCATCATGGCGAGCATCGGTCGTCCGCCGGTACGGAGGAAATGCCACACCAACGCGGCGGCGAGTAGCAGGAATGCGATGTTGAGCCAGGTGGTGTAGTTCCACTGGATGCCAACGTTGCCGACGTTGGCGTGGCGGGTACCTGTCGGGATCAGTCCGAGCGGTGCGAAGACCAGTTCAATGACGTATCCGGCTGCGACCATGGTGGCGTAGAAGGTGGCGAATAGGAACCAGGCCATCCGTCTGCCGTAGTACTTGGCGTAGATCAGCAGTATGGGCACGATGATCAAGTCCGCGAAGATGAAGCTGATCACGCCCCCGAAACTGATGCCACCGTTCCAGAGAACCGCCGCGAGCGGGGCGTTACCGATCGAGCAGACGAACGTCACCATGGCGACCAGGGGACCGATCAGCGGTCCCCAGATTTTGGCGATCAACGGATGGCCGGTAAAGAACAAGTGCCGCCAGAACGAGTCCGGGATCCACGCCCCAGCCATGCCTGCGATGACGAGCCCCAGGACGAGGTCGCGCAGAATGGCCGCCCACTCCATCACGAAGTTGTGACTCACCGAGGTCAGCCCGGCTGGACTCGCTAGCCGTCGCCAGAAGCTGCCCTGCTCAGGGACACTCATGTCCATCGCGGCGTGGCCCTCCATCGACCCAGCCACACCTTCATCGGCCTGCGCGTGAGCCGAGGCGCGCAGCTTGGCAGTAAGGAAACGACGAAACAGTAGGGCCAACAGGATGATCATCAGCGGGCCGCCGACGAACTCTGCGAGCGTGAACTGCCAGCCCAGTAGCAACGCCAGAATCAGCCCGAGTTCGATGACCAGGTTTGTACTGGCGAACTGGAAGGCCATCGCGGCCGTGAAGTCCGCACCCTTACGAAACAAGGACCGCGCCAGCGCAACCGCCGCATAGGAACAGGAGGACGACGCGGCGCCCAAACCAGTCGCCGTGGCCAGACTGCGGCGCCGATCATCGGGCAGCAGCCGGACGATAGTGGCTTTATGCACGAGGGCCTCGATGACCGCGGACAGGGTGAAGCCCAGGATCAGAGAACATGTCACCTGCCAGGTCATCGAACCCGTCACCCGAAGCGCGTGCAAAACAGCGGAAATGATCATTCAGAGGTTCTTCCGTCAGCGCAGGCTGCAAGCCCCGTGGCGGCTAGGTCGCCGAGCATAACCACCCTACGTTGTACGCCAGATCAGTTTGTGGAGGCCGAGGTGGCGGGGTAGTGCGCGCAACCCGGGGATGTAGGGCACGAGCACAAATACCAGGGTGAGTAGGGCCATCAGTCCCCAGACGAGGGCGTCTGCGTTGCCGGAGGTGGAGAAGGGCTTGACTTGGTACCAGAACGTGTAGGGCCACGTCCACGGTTGGCCGGGGTAGTTGCCGGTCTCGTTCATCATTCCCCATTGATCGCCGCCGAGGTGATCGGCGCGGGCCAGGTCTTCCACATACGCCCCGTCGGCGAGCAGCAGGAGGGGTTTGGTTTCGTTGCTGACGTAGAAGGAGCTGGAGGAGGTCAGCAGCCCTTCCAGGCCGCCACTGCCAGCAAGGGTGAGAAACGAACCGGCGAGGGTCGGGACCGGACCGTAACTGCCGGCGGCAACCTTGGACGGGTCACCGTCCGGCACCGCTGCGAGCGCATCGGAGTAGGTGCTGGCCCACGAGGTTTGCTGGTCGCTGCTGGCGTCCTGCCAGGTGGACAAGGCGGTCGTCAGGGCCCGATTGCCGGTCACGGTGCCCAACGGCGCCAGCACGAGGTCGCGGGCGCTATCGATCGGGATACGCACTCCGCCCCAGCGCTGCACATGCAGCGGACCGAGGTCTTGACCGGGGCCAGCGGTGTTGTAGGGGGCTCCGTAGCTGGCACTGGTACTCGTTCCGGCCAGCTCGGCGGTCGCGGTGGCCACCACATCGGTCGGTGCGCCTTGCGCCCACGCCTTCAACGTCAGGGCTTTGTGGTCGGGTGAGGAGAACACGGCGGCGAGCAGCACCGTCAGCGCGCCGAGTACGACCAGGGCGACGACGAATTCCTTCACCAGGTCATAGGGCCGGGTCGGGAACAGATGCGAGTCCGGGGTGGTGTCCTGGTGACGCCATCGAGACACGGTGGCGGTCACGGGGTGGGTTCCAGCGTCGGGGCCGGACTCGGGCCCGGCACAAGGGTCGTTGGCGGGCCCGGGGTTGCCGTGGCCGGCTCGGTCACGACGTCGAGATGGTTCATCTCCGGTAGTGGCGGGATCGCGTCAAAGGGCGGGACAACTCCATGACGGCGGACCAGGATGACGTGGGCCACGACCAACACTCCCAACAGCAGCGGGAGAAGCATCACATGCCACAGCAGCATCTGCCCGGTGTCCAGGACATTGAAAACCGACCCGACGCCGACAGCGTTGAGACCGTCCTTGGCCTGAGCAGCAGTCCACTGAGAGTCAAAGTTCGTTTGGGACAAATACCCGGTGAACGCGGTACCGACCGAACCGATGAACGCGATCGCACCCGTGACCCAGGTCAATCCCCGATTGCCCCGCCAGGCGGCCATGAAGAACTTCCCCCACAAATGCACCACCATGCAGAAGAAGAACAGTTCCACGCTCCACAGATGCGTCGAGTTCACGAAGTGGCCCACCGAGGAGGTGTGCCACCAGGCGACCCCTTTCAATGCCAGTACCAGCCCCGACACGATCACGTAAAGCAGTGCCGCGAGACTGGCCACACCGAAGACATAAATCCAGGACCGGACATAGGCTGGTTGCCGATCAGGTAGCAATTGGCCCGCTGGAACCGTTCGTGCCAGGCGCGTGCGGAGCCGCACGGTCCAACTGCGCGAGTCCTGCTCAGGGGCGGACATCGTGGGCACCCCGCGAGTCGTCGTTTCCGGACATCGCCTCGTGGTCCCGGCTGTGCGGGAATGGTATGAGCACAGCCAACGCGAACACCACCAGCATCAGAACGATGACAATCAGGTTCGCTAGCGATATCTGGATGACACCCCAATGTAGAAAGTGCGCATGGCCGCCCAGCAGCCCCGCAGCGCGGGTCATCGGCTTAGTCGATAACAGCAACCGGTTACGTTCATCTGGTCCCTCGATCTATGAGTGAGTAGCCGCACCGCAGTCGCGGGTTAACGTCAGTCACATTCAGAGACATACCAAGCGCTCAAGAAAAGCGAGCCTCGCCCATCGAGCCAGGTAGCGCGCGGTTGCGAGCGGGTCGCTCTGCACCGGCAGAAAGCCGGTGGTCCCGGGCTGGTTGCAAACTCAACCGCACCGGACCCTACACCCCGAGGCACCATGCGGATCAGTTTCATCGAACATGTATCCGATCGAACAAGGATGAGCGCACCCGGCGAAGCCCGATCCGCGGCTCGGTCCCCATCCTCGCGACGGCCAGCGATTCACCAACCCGGCGGCACGCAGCACGTCGATGAGTCGCGTGCCGTTCGGTCTCCCCGACCGACGCGGCGCCAGATGCGACTTCGGCCTTACCCGGGGCGGGAGGCAGCGAAACCGGTTAGACCGATCCCGAGACGTAGCCCGGACGAGGCGAACAGGACCGCGGTGGGATCGAGCAGACCCGAGTGCCGGGGCCAAAGGTCGAACGGCACCCATCGCAAGCCCACAGCAAGCCAGACTAGAATGCGTACAGCTTCACCACGTGACAAGAGCGTCGCGGGGCTATCGCTGAACCCGGCTCAGTCGCGGGCCCGGCCGCAGCGGAGCGGAACCTAGAATGACAGGTTTTGAGGACACGGCCGAGGAACACATTCCCGTTCCACTTCTGAGCCCGGAACAGGCGAGCGCTGACGCGTTTGACCTGCAGGCCAGTCTCGGCGATCTGGCGGGTCTGGTCACTGGGACGATCGGGCTACCCGACCTCCTGCAGCGGGTAGCGATGTTCGCCGCGCACGCGATTCCTGGCGCCGACGGCGCCGGGGTGACGCTGCTGCGGATGGACCGGCCGGACAACCGCGTTGAGGCTCTCGCCGCCAGCGACCCGTTCGTGTCCGTGATCGACGAGATCCAGTACGCGACTCTCAACGAAGGGCCGTGCATCACCGCTGCGCTCGAAGGCCGGACCGTTCGCTCCGGATCACTCGGTGGGGAAAAGATGTGGCCACAGTTCGGGCCCCGAGTCGGACGCCTCGGCATCCACAGCGCACTGTCCCTGCCGCTGCTGATACCCGGTCAAGTGGTCGGCGCCATCAACGTCTACGCCTACGGCAAGGACGTCTTCGGCGACCACGCCGCCGAACTCGGCGAGCTGTTCGCCGCGCCCGCTGCGGTCGCCGTCCACAACGCCCAGATCCTGACTCAGGCCCTCGCGTTGACAGTGCAACTCCAGGCCGCGCTGTCCAGCAGACCGGTGATCGACCAGGCGATCGGTCTGCTGCGGGGGCGCACCGGCGGCTCCGCCGAGGAAGCGTTCAGTCGCTTGCGGGCGATCAGCCAATCCGAGCACACCAAACTCGCCGACATCGCCCAGCACATCGTCGACGAGGCCGTGCGCCGCGCCCGTTCCCGGCACACCAACTCCTGAAGTCGAGGACGCGGTCCCTACCGTCGCACGCGGCGGGACAGCACGAGTCACCGCCGATGCCGCTGCGACCCGTAGGGTGAGCCACGGAGTCCCCGGGACGAGGGCCCTGACCCACCGTCCCCGCCCCTCCACCTCGCGCCGCGACTTGCGGCGCTCGGCTCGTGCTCACGAATAGAGGCGCCCGGGAGCGCCCACCGGAGCAAACCCCTTGTGATGCTCACGCCAGGTTTGGCGGCCGAGCTGGATCTGTTGACCAAAGCTCTGGACTTGCCCGGTACGGACGTCGCCGAGACCGTGATGCGATTGGCCGCCGACGCGCGGACGGCCGTGGCCTCCTATCTCGGGCTGTCCGTGGCCGTCACCGCCAACCGGTCACAATTCGACCTCACCGTCCTCGACGGGCGCACCGGACCCGATGACATCCACACGTCCCTGCTGATACCACTGGCAACCGCTGCTGGCGTCGGGAGAACGGGCCCGTCCTCGGTGGCGCTGATTCTGTATGCCGCCACCCCGGGGGCGTTCATCGACCTCGCCGCGGACCTGTCCTGGATCACCGGCCGGGCGCTAACCGAGTTCCGCCTGGACGAAGACCTGACCCTTCCCTCCGATCACACCGGGCCGTCCCCGATGCTGGCCATGTCGACTATCAATCAGGCGCTCGGCGTCCTGATCGGGCGGGGCTCGAACCCTGAACAGGCCGAACGCGATCTATACGCGCGAGCCGCCTCGGCCGGCATCGAACCGTACGGGGCGGCGACCCTTATCCTCGCCGCCCTCAGACCGCCGCGGCCCGAGCTCGATCCCGAGCCTGAGCCTGTGTGATGCGCCAGCCGTGACCCTGCGGCTCTTGGCGATCGGGACTGCACACAACCCCGCAGGCAGCCAGGGATTGAGGTCAGCCTTTCAGTCACCGCCGAGGCGACCTCGCCGCAGGGTGTAGCGTCAGCAGTGCTGAGCGCCTCAGCCAGTCCGGTACCAGTTCAGCCGCCCGCCGCTGAACTTCAGAGCATCAGCTCCGCGCCGCACACCCGGGTTACACCTGGACCGCTACGCATTCTCCGGCCGACCCAATCCGGCGCTGTCAGCGGGCAACCCAACCGTTCGCCCAACGTCGCGGCACACCCTGCGTCGGCGCTACTCGGCAACCGTTCGGGTCAAAACCGCTTTCCGGGGGTTTCTCCTGCGGCTGCTCCCGAGTCCGCACCGACGGTCCCGCACCGCGCGCGACGCCTGACTCACGCATCGAAGGAGCCCACCATGACGATCGAGCAGACTCCCGCTGAAGGCAGCCGTATCGTCGTCGGTGTCGACGGATCAGAGCCCAGCAAGCACGC
>JBPCPA010000083.1:0-9158 GCA_050999655.1 Jatrophihabitans sp. | reverse complement strand
ACTCGGAGATGGGGATAAAAATTCTCGCCCGGCTGCCGCCGGAGGCCCTGTATCGGCCTCGCCCGGCAACCGGCCCGCGTGTCCCCCCGCCACGACGAGATGATTGCCCGCCAGCGGCAGCGTGACCGAACGGCTGAGCGACACCGCGACCGTTCCACTTCGCCCGGACGGGTCGAGCCGAAGCAGGCAGGTCACCAGCTGCGCCCCGTTCTCGGCCGCCACCCGACCGGCCGCCAGACAGGGCTGGCCGGAGCGACCGATCTCGGTGGCCGCGGCCAGCGCGCTGAGATCGGCAGCCCGTTCCAGCCGATGCCGGGCCAGCACCGCCGAGCCCCGCGCCACCGCTAGCTGGGTCATCGCGACCACCATCGCGGCCAGGCCGAGCATCCAGACCGTCGCCGAGCCACGATCAGCTCGCCACCTCATTGCCCGTACCCCGTTGCGGGCTGTCCCGCTACCGGCGGCTGTCCAGTGAGCTGCTCGGTGGCCACCACCGCGGTTTCGGTCACCGTCACCGGTGCCAGCCAGCTGGCCGGCCGTAGCTCGATCCGGACGGTGACCACGGTGTCGGCGCCCCGCGCTACTGACCACGGTGGCCGGTCGACCGGCCGCAGCCCGGGCCAGCCGATCGGTGGCGCCCGGATTGCCACGGGCAATGGCACGTGCCGCCTCACGAGCCGCATCGGCGCAGCGCACCCGCGCCTGTCCGACGCCGACCGCAGCCACGCCGACCAGGGCGAGCAGCACCAGCACCGGCAGCACCAGCGCCGTCTCGGCGGTGACCATGCCCCGCTCGTCACAGACCCGGCGCCGCACCCGTTGCCAGAGCCGGCGTGACCGGCCGGTCACAACGACACGTTCAGGGCCGAGGTGGCAATGTGGGAAAGGGCATTCTGCACCGCTGCGCTCTGTACGACCCGGAATAGCACGGCGGCGAAAGCCACTGCGGCCACCGTGCCGACCGCGTACTCGGCGGTGGTCATCCCGGCGTCGGTAGTCGTACGGACCCGGGACACGATTCGCTGGAGGAGTTTCATGCCTACAGCCAAGCCGGATCCGGCCGGCGCGAAGGCCATCACGTCGAAGATGTGGACAACCCGCGAGGCTGTGGACGGCGGCCGGTGTGCCCAGCGGCCGTCCGGCGAATTCTCTGATAGCGCAGTAGGGTCAGCCGCGATGCGCACTCTCCTCAGCTGCCAGCCGGCCCGCCTCGTCCTCGGCGCGGCGGCCCTGTCCAGCCTGCTGCTCGCCGGCTGCACCCGCTCCGCCGCGGACAGCAACACCGTCGCCGCCAGCCCGGCCGGCAGCATCAGCGCCGCCCCCACGCTGACCCCGGCCCTGACCGCCGGCACCACCAGCCCGGCCGCCAGTTCGAAGCCGCCGGCCAGTCCGGCCAGCCGGACGAGCGGGACGATCTCGATCCCGCCGAACCTGTGCGCGGCCACCGACATTGCCCAGAACACCGCCGATGCCTACATGGGCGCGCTCAGCGCGGGCAACGAGAATGAGGCGCTGGCCTGCGTCCTTCCGCACTCGGTGCCTGCCGCCACCACGCACTCGCTGCTCGCTCAGGTGCGCGACACCGCGGTCTACCTGCCCCGGGCCGGCGGCGCGGACGGCCCCACCCGGTTCGACTACACCGGTAACTCCAAGGCCATCACGGTGACCGTCACCCGGCAGGCCGACGGCAAGAACTGGGTGACCGCCGTCGCCGTGCGGCCGGCCTGATGAGCTGGTCGGGCAGGCTTCGGCGATGATCGGGTTGCTCACCGCCGCCGCCCTGCTGTTACTGGCCGCCGGCCTGATGAAGATCGGCCGGCCGAACGGTGCCGAACCGGCCCTGGCCAGCGCCCGGTTGCCCGGTGCAGACCGGCTGAGCGCGCCGATGTTGATGCGGGCCACCGGCCTGGTCGAGACGCTGGTCGCCGCCACCGCGATCGGCCTGGGCGGCCGGCTCGGGGCCGGCCTGCTCGTGGTCGCCTTCGTCGCGTTGAGCGCCATGTCGATCCGATTGATCTCGCTGGACGGCGCCGCGGACTGCGGCTGCTTCGGCCGGCCGGGCGTGCTCACCCGATGGCATGTCGCGGTCAACCTTGGCTATGCCGGTGCCGCCCTGATCGCCCTGGGCAGGCCGTCCGGCACGATCGCCGGCGAGCTGACCCGGCATCCGTTCACCGGCTCGGCACTGCTGCTGGGCGCCCTGGTGCTTGCCTATCTCAGCTACCTGATGATGACCGCGTTGCCGGAGCTGCTCCGGCTTGCCGTCCCGCTGGAGGTGTCGCGATGACCACCCTGGTCGTGATCGAAACCGTCGTGCTGGCCGTGCTGTGCCTGCTGGTCGCCGGCCTGCTGCGCGGCTACGCCAGCGTCCTGCAACGGCTGCACGCGCTCGACGGCAGCGGCCTGCCGGCTGGCGCGCCGCCGTTTCGCACCATCGACTCGGTGCCGGAGCCGGCCGTCCAGCGCGTCCAGGGTCGGGCTGAATGGGACCCGGCGCACGACCTCGACGGGCAGTCGTTGACCGGCGAGATCGTGTCGGCGCGCACCGTCGGCGTGCAGCACGACACCGTGCTGGCCTTCCTGTCCTCAGGTTGCGAGGGCTGCACCGGGTTCTGGCAGGAACTCGCCACCCCCGGCGATTGGCTGCCTGCCGACGGCACCCGGCTGCTGGTGGTCACCAAGGGCGGGGCGGAGGAGAGCCCGGCGGCCCTGGCGGCCCTGTGCCCGGCCGGGGTGGACCTGGTGATGTCGAGCCAGGCCTGGTCTGACTACACGGTGCCCGGCTCGCCCTACGTGGTGGTCACCGACGGCCGCACCGGACGGATCAAGGGCGAGGGCTCGGGCACCTCGTTCAGCCAGATCGGTGGGCTGATCAGGCAGGCCGCCGATGACCGCCGGCAGCTGGGCAAGCCGGCCGCCGACCGGGAGCGCGAGGTGGACGTCGACCGGATCCTGCTCGGTGCCGGCATCGGCCCGGGCGATCCCAGCCTGTACGCCGCGCCGGGCGAGAGCAGCTGAGCGATGACCACCCAGCAGGCTTCCAACACCCTGACCGGCTACGGCCTCGGCGTGGCGTTACCGGGCCAGTGGGAGGGCCGGATCTACCAGCGTCCGGTTGCGGTCGCACCGGCCCGCACCGCCGGCTGGAGCACCGAGCGCAGCCACCCGGTGATGCACCTGGCCAACTTCGCGTTGCCGGCCGGCCGCGGCGACTTCGGCACCGGGGCGGTCGAGCGGATGGGTGCGCAGCACGTGTTCATCGCGCTGCTGGAGTTCGGCGCGGACTGCCTGGGCAGCGCACTCTATGCCCCGCGGGGTTTTCCCACCGTGCAACCGCAGCACTTCAACCCCAACGCCCTGCAGCGCCGGATCGCTGGCCAGGCCGGCTACCAGCATTTCTTCACCGAGCGGGACCGGCCGCTGTGCCTGTACGTGGTGCTCGGCGCGCACCGGCAGGCCGCGGCCCGGTGCGGCCAGATCAACCAGGTCCTGCAGCAGATCGAAGTGTCGGCATGAGCACCAGCCTGACCGAACGTCTGGTCAACAAGGTCGCGCTGCGTCGTGGTGGCACCAGCCGGCGGGGCTTTCTCGGTGGCGCCGCGCTGGTCGGCGCCGCGCTGGCGGTCGATCCCTGGGGCTACCTGAGCCGGCCGGCCAGCGCCATCGATGCCATCTGTGGCTCGGACAGCAGCTGCGCGGCCGGCTACACGGTCTTCTGCTGCACCATTAATGCCGGGCGCAACACCTGCCCGCCGGACTCGTTCATCGGCGGCTGGTGGAAGGCCGACAACTCCAGCTTCTGCGGCGGCTCGGCCCGCTACTACATCGACTGCAACGCCTACCGTGACGGCCGCTACAGCTGCCACTGCAACACCACCACCTGCGACCAGCGCCGGGTGGCCTGCAACCAGTTCCGCTACGGACAGTGCAACACCCAGATCCCGTACTCCAACACCGGCACGGTGCTGTGCCGGGTGATCTCCTGCACGCCACCCTGGGTGCAGTACGGCGGCGTCTGCAGCAGTTCGGCCGCCACCGACAACAACACCGCCAGCCACACCGCGCCCTGCCTGCACGACAACCTGCCGATCGGCAACTTCGAGGCGGTCAGCGCGGCCGGCAACATCGTCACACTGCACGGTTGGGCCTATGACCCGAACCAGCCGGCCAGCTCGATCCGGGTGGCCGTCTACCAGGACAACAAGCCGGTCAAGACCGTGGTGGCCAACCTCGCCCGGCCGGACGTCGACACCGCCCGGCACATCAGCGGCAACCACGGGTTCACCGCCTCGGTCGCGGCGACCACCGGCGTGCATACCTACACCTGTTACGCGATCAACGTGGCGGCCGGCACCGGCAACCCGCAGATCGGCAGCCACAGCATCGACGTCAATCCGGGCTCGCCGCCGATCGGGTCGTTGGACGTGGCCACCGCAACCGGAAACCAGGTGCTGCTGGAGGGCTGGGCCTGGGACCGTGACGACCCGACCGGCGAGGTGCAGGTGATCATCTACCAGGACGGCAAGGCGCTGACCTACCTGCACACCACCGTGTCGCGGCCCGACGTCAACGCCGCCTACCGGACCACCGGGTTGCACGGCTTCTCGATGCACATCACCGCCACGCCCGGCCGGCACAACTACCAGGTGTATGCCCAGAACCTCGGCCGCGGGTCGGGCTTTCCACTGCTCGGCTCGCGCGATGTGGTGGTGGGCGCCGCCACGTCCGGACAGTTGCGGGTGCGGCCGGCCGGTGCCGGCAGCGTCCGGCTCAGCGGGCAGGCCGGCGACCCCGACGACCCCGACGCGCGGGTGTCGGTTGCCATCTACGAGGACAGCCACGTCCTGCACTGGTTGGAAGTGGATGCCCACCACCGGTTCGACGTCACCGTGCCGGCTGGCGCGGGCGTGCACACCTACACCGGCTACCCGGTGAACGGCGAGCTGGTGCTGCCGGCGCTCGGCAGCCGGACGGTGGCGGTGGACCAGACCGGCCCGCTCGGACAGGTCGAGCGTATCGAGGTGTTCGGCAACGCAGTCCGGATCAGCGGCTGGGCCTTCGACCCGGACCGGCCGGCCGCCACGGTGCCGGTGACGGTCTTTCGCGACGGCGCGCCGCTGGTTCGTGTCGCCGGTGGGCTGGCCCGCGCGGACATCAATCGCGACTACGGCGCGGCCGGCGATGCCGGCTTCGACATCGAGTTGGCCGCCGAGCCGGGCCGCCACACCTACACGGTGTACGCGGTCAGCCTGGCGCCCGACCTGCCCGACAGCCTGATCGGCGGCCGGACGCTGGCCGTCGCCGACGCCGGCGCGCAGCCGGCTGCCGAGGTGCTGCTGTGAACGGATCCCTTGTCGCAACAACGCTGATCGTCACCGCCGCTGCTGCCGTCCGCGGAACCTGGTCACCCTGCGGGCTGTCGATGGTGTCGGCGATCAACCCGCTGTCCGAACGCGGTCGGGGCAACCGGTACCCGTTGACGGTGGCCTGGTTCATCGCCGGTTCGGTGGCCGGCGGCCTGCTGCTGGGCGGCTGCGCGGCCGTCCCGGCGTGGCTGCTACGAGTCCTGCCCGACCCGGCCGCGTTGCTGGTCGCTGCACTCGGCTGCCTGGTCACGATCGCCGCAGATCGCCGGGTCGGCGGCTTCGCGTTACCGTCACACCCGCGCCAGGTCAACGAGCGCTGGCTGATGCAGTACCGGCGCTGGCTCTACGCCTCCGGGTTCGGCTTTCAGATCGGTACCGGCTTCGCCACCTACATCATGACCGCCGCCACCTACCTGCTGGTGTTTCTGGCCGGGCTCGGCGGCTCGCCGGCTTTCGCATTGCTGACCGGGCTGGTGTTCGGTCTGGTCCGGGGAGCGGCGGTACTGCTGAGCTGGCGTTGCCGCACGCCCGAGGCGTTGCGCGCACTGCACCGCCGCCTTGACCGGGCGGATCCCTGGTCGTTGCGGATGGTGCTGGCCGGGCAGGGCCTGGCCGGCGTGTGGCTGGCCGCTGCCGGCGGCGGCTGGCCGGCGGCGCTGGTGGCCGGTGTCGCGGTGACCGCGCTGGTTGGCAGCGGACGATCGCAGATCGGACGGTCGGGCTCACCGGTTCGCGGGGCGGGCCGGCGGCCGGCCGAGCATCGGGTGACCCGCGGCCGGGCGAGCGTCCCCTGAAGCTCGCGCTCACGCACCCGCTCGTATTCGTAGCTGGTATCTCCTATTCGTAGCTGGTATCTCGTGTTCATAGCGGTATCTCGCGCTCGTAGCGGTATCTCGTGCTCGTAGTGGTATCCGGACAACAGCGTCCGTTGCTCTTGGCAGTAAGGCTCCCCCATGCGTACGAAGTTCCTGGCCAGCCTGGCCCTCACCACGGTGGTGGCGGGATTGCTGAGCGCGTCCGTCGGCACCCTGCCAGCTTCGGCGGCGGTGACCACCAATGCGACCAGCGCGGTCAGCTACGCCAAGGCCCACGGTTACCGCAGCTCGATCGGCGTGTTGGACACCGAGTCCGGAACGTTCTGGGGGGCCGGCGACTTCAACAGCTCCTACGCATCGGAGTCGGTAATGAAGGTGTTCATCGCGACCAGGCTGCTGCTGACCAACCAGATGTCGGGGTGGAACGAGACCACCGCCTACAAGATGATCACCCAGTCCGACGACGCCTCGGCCAACGCGCTCTACGGCCGCACCGGTGGCGATGGCGTGATCACCTGGGTCAAGCAGGCCCTGAACATCCCCAGCCTGGGCTCGCCGCCGCTGCGCAGTGGCTGGTGGGGTGGCACCCAGATCAACGCGCACGGAATGGCCTTGTTCTACAACGCTGTTCGGGCGCGTCCGGCGGTCTGGGGCTGGCTGGGTAACGCCATGCACCACGCCAGTCAGTACGGTTCGGACGGCACCTACCAGTTCTTCGGCATCCCCAGTGCCACCACCGGCGCGGCGGTCAAGCAGGGCTGGGGCGGGGACAACGCCGCCGGCCAGCCTGCCTTCAACTCGACCGGTGTGGTCAACGGCGATCGCTACGCGGTAGTGATCCTGACCCAGGGCGGGGTGTACGGCTCGCCCATCTCCAACATGGTCACCACCGAGGCACGACTGCTGATGCCAGGCGGCCGGATCGGCAACGACAACCCGGACGGTTCGGTGGACAGCATCCTGACCTACGGCAACCATGCCACCGTCCGCGGCTGGGCCTACGATCCGAACGCGCCGAGCACCGCGATTCGAGTTTCGGTCTATGTCAACGGCGCACTCGTGGTGGCCGGCCCAACGACGCTGGGTCGCAGCGACGTCAATACCAGCCACGGGATCACCGGAGTGCACGGGTTCGCCAGCCCGATCGCGCTGGCCGATGGCGCCAATTCGATCTGTACCTACGCGATCAATGTCGGAGCCGGCACCAACACCAACCTGGGCTGTCGGACGGTGACGCTGTCCGGCTCGCCGCTGGGCACGGCAGCGGTCAGCGTCCGGGGCAACCTGGTTACGGTGACCGGCTGGGCGTGGGACTACGACGTACCCGATGACCCGATCAAGGTCGTGGTCTACGTCAACGGCGCCCCGGCTACCGGCGGCCTCACCACGATTCTCAGCCCGGCGGTCAACGCCGCCTATCACGTGAGCGGGACGCACGCCTACTCGTTCAGCTACCGGTTGCCCGACGGCGCGGATTCGGTGTGCGTGTACGCGATCAACCAGCAGACCGGCGGCAACGTCCAGCTCGCCTGCCCGCAGGTGCGACTGTCCGGTTCGCCCATCGGCAGCCTGGACGCGGTGACGATCGCCGGCGGCCAGGTCACGGTGGCTGGCTGGACCTATGACTACGACGTGCCCGACCAGCCGATTCGGGCGTCGCTGTACCTCAATGGCGGTCTGGTCGGCGCCGGGCCGACGACCGTGACCCGTGCGGACGTAAACACCGTTTACGGGCTGACCGGAGACCATGGCTACTCCTACTCCACCGCCCTGGTGGCAGGCTCGAACCAGCTGTGCATGTACGGCATCAATGTGGGCACCGGTCTGAACACCCTGCTGGGGTGCCGGACGGTGGCCGGATGAGTTCGCCAGCCGGCTCCGCCGGCGGATTCCACCCGCCGCTGCGACACATTCCGGCTGCCTCGGTAGACGCCGACACCGCCCAGACCCCAGGCATGCACCGGTTTGCAGCGATCAGCCGGGGCTCGGTCGGCTCGCAGCGACTCTGGATGGGCCAGACCCATGTGCAACCGGGCATGACGTCGGGCGATCACCATCACGGCGAGGCCGAAACTGCGATCTACGTGGTGTCCGGCCACCCGGAATTCGTGTTCGTCGACGAGCAGTCCCGGCAGGAGGTCCGGCTGGTGACCGGACCCGGCGACTACGTGTTCGTCCCGCCGTACACGCCGCACCGGGAGGAGAACAACGACCCGCACGATGAGGCGATCGTGATCATCGCACGCAGCACCCAGGAGGCGATCGTAGTGAACCTCGAGTCGTTGGCCCCGACCGAGGCCGGCTGAGCCGTGCCGCAGCCGGCATCGGTGCACTGCGCTCAGCTGTCATCGCCGCTGCCTCGCCTGTCATCCGCCGAGGGCCTGACCGGCCACACCGAACACCACCGGCACGACGCCCACGCAGACGAAGGCCGGCAAGAAGCAGCAGCCCAACGGCAGCAGCGCCCACACCCCGGTTCGCTCGGCCCTGGCCACCGACGCGGCTCGGTGCCGGGCACGCAGCTCGGTGGCGACCTCGGACAGCGCGCTGGCCAGCCTGGCGCCGCTGTGCGCGCACCGTCAACCCGCGGCGGCAACCGGAGCCAGTTCGGGCACGGTGTCCAGCACCGCACAGGCCTGCACCGGATCGGTGCCCAGCCGCAACAGGCCGCCGACCAGCCGTAACGGCTCGACGGCTGCGCGCAGGGCGGCGGTGCCGTACTCATCGACCGCCCGAGCCACCGCGCCGAGCGCCTGCTCCGGTGGCGCGCCTACCGCCAGTGCCGAGGCCAGCAGGTTTAGCAGCAGGGCCGCCGACCGCGGGTCCGGGCCAGAGCGGCGACCGCGCCGCTCCAGCCTCCGCACCAGCACACCGGTGGCGATCGCGGCGGGCAGCGCGGGGGGCGGACCAAAGCGGCCGCCGAAGATCCCCGAGACGACCGCAAGCAGGCTTCCAGCCGACCAGGGCAACGGGGGCC
>JBPCPA010000064.1:0-4612 GCA_050999655.1 Jatrophihabitans sp. | reverse complement strand
GGCAAGAACCGCAACGATCGCAACAGAAACCCGCATCACGACAGACACCTCCGCTAGCTGTTCACCGTCTCGTGCCCGAGCCGCGGACCCGCCGACGACTCCCCTAGAGGATGCTCCGGGCCGGGCGGATCGTTGCATTCGGTGCCGATATGGCCGCCCCACAAGCGAGCGCACCGAGCGCACGGGGCCAGCCGGGCCGGGACTAGCCAGCCGAGGCAGCCACCTGGCCGGGCCGGGCTAGGCGGCCGAGCGCTGCGGATGCTGGGCGGGCCGGACGTCCAAGCCCCGGTGCCGCAGCTCGGCTTCGACCCGGTAGATCTCGGCCAGCGGAGTCTGTAGCTGCCCCAGCCGTTGCGGCGGGCGGATGTCCAACTGCTGGCAGGCGACTTCGAGCACCTCGACGTAGGCGACCCGTAGCGCGCCCATCTTCATCCCCTTGCCGGTGCTGCCGGGCCGGTTCTCCCGGGCCTCCAGCTGGGACCGAAGCCGGCGCAGGTCCCCGCCGACCCGCTCGATCGAGATCGTGGTCGGACCGGCGGGGTGGCGTTGCTCGCTGATCTGCTCCCACTCGCGCCGGACCAGCGCGCCGGTCAGCCGCAGCACGAGCGGCAGCGCGAGCATGCCCAGCAGGACGGCGGCGAGTAGCACGAAACCAGTGTGCGCGCCTCACCGCGGCGGCTCAAGCCAGAAACCGTTTCCTGTCTGCGGCGCTGGCCACCCGCCGAGCGCCGGTTTTGAGATCGATCGTCACGAACCGTTGACCGCGCGATAGCGCGAATGTAATCTTCGAGCACTCGAACGCAAGAATTCGATAGCTTGCCGTTTTTTCTCGACGACAAGCGGCAATTTAAGGCCCACATTGCCTACCGGTTCGCCCGGGGTGGACCTCGGGGGCAGCACCATCAGGCAGCACGCACCCACCGAGTCGCGACGAAAGAAGGAAGGCAATGCGCAAGAGACACCTCGGCCTGCGAATGCTGGCCGCCGGATTGCTGACGGTCAGCATGGCCACAGTGCTGTCGAACGCTCCGGCGTCGGCAGCCGGCACCAACCTCGCGCTGGGCAAGGCCGCCAGCGCCAGCAGCTTCACCGACGTCTACCCCGCCGGCAACCTCAACGACGGCAACGCCAACAGTTACTGGGAGAGCGCGAACAACGCCTTTCCGCAGTGGGCCCAGATCGACCTGGGCAGCTCGACGACCGTCAACCAGGTGGTGCTGAAACTGCCGCCGGCAACCAGCTGGGCGACTCGTACCGAAACCCTGTCGGTGCAGGCCAGCACCAACTGCAGCAGCTTCAGCACCATCGTCAACTCCGCCGGCTACACCTTCAACCCGGCCACCGGCAACACCGTCACCATCAACCTGACCGCGCTGAGCACCCGGTGCCTCCGGCTGAACATCACCGCCAACACCGGCTGGTCGGCCGGCCAGCTCTCGGAATTCGAGATCTACGGCCCGGCCGCCGGTGACACCCAGGCCCCGACCGCGCCGAGCAACCTGGCCTACACCCAACCGTCGGGCACCATCGCGCTGACCTGGACGGCCTCGACCGACAACGTCGGCGTCACCGGCTACAACGTCTATCGCAACAGCGCGCTGCTGACCACCGTCACCGGCACCAGCTACACCGACTCCACGGCCGGTACCGGCACCGTGTCCTACTACGTCACCGCCAGGGACGCCGCGGGCAATGTCTCGGGCGCCAGCAACACGGTGACCCGGACCGGCAGCGGCGGCGGCACCACCAACCTCGCCATCGGCAAGCCCATCTCCGGCTCGGCCCAGACCTTCACCTACGTGCCAGCCAACGCCAACGACAACGACGTGACCACCTACTTCGAGGGGGCGTCCTACCCGAGCACGCTGACCGTCAAGCTGGGTGCCAACACCGACCTCAGCTCGGTCGTGGTCAAGCTCAATCCGGACTCCTCGTGGGGCCCGCGCACCCAGACCATCCAGGTGCTCGGACGGGAGCAGAGCGCGTCCGGCTTCACCGCGCTCACCTCGCCGACGCTCTACTCCTTCAGCCCGAGCAGCGGCGGCAACGCGGTGACCATCCCGGTCAGCGGCCGGGTCGCCGACGTCGAGCTGTCGATCACCAGCAACAGCGGCGCACCGGGCGGGCAGGCGGCCGAGTTCCAGATCTACGGAACGCCGGCCCCGAACCCCGACCTGACCGTCACCGGAAGCTCGTGGACGCCGACCGCACCGGTGGAGACCGACGCCATCACGCTGTCGGCCACGGTCAAGAACGCCGGGACGCTCGCCGCCGGCGCCAGCAACGTCAATTTCTACCTGGGTAGCACCAAGGTAGGCACCGCTTCCGTCGCGGCACCGGCCGCGGGCGCATCGGCGACCGTGACCGCCAGCATCGGCGCGCAGAACGCCGGCAGCTACTCCTACACCGCCAAGGTGGACGAGGCCAACACCGTGCTGGAGAGCAACGAGGCCAACAACAACTACACCAACCCGACCGCCCTGGTCATCAGTCCGGTATCGAGTTCTGACCTGCTGCCGGTGAACATCAGCACCTCACCGACCAACCCGGCGGCCGGCAACACGGTGAGCTTCACCGCCGCCATCAAGAACCAGGGCACCATCGCATCGGCCAGCGGCGCACATGCCGTCACGCTGAGCCTGCTGGACTCGTCCGGCGCCACCGTCAAGACGCTTTCCGCCTCCTACACCGGGGCAATCGCGGCCGGTGCCACCACTGGTCCGCTCGCCCTCGGCAGCTGGACAGCGGTCAACGGCAACTACACGATCAGGGTCGCGGTGGCGGTGGATGCCAACGAGCTCAGCGTCAAGCAGGCCAACAACACCGCCAACCAGTCCTTCTTCGTCGGCCGGGGCGCGCACCTGCCCTATGACATGTACGAGGCCGAGGACGGTTCGGTAGGCGGTGGGGCAAGCGTGGTCGGCCCGAACCGGACCATCGGCGATGTCGCCGGTGAGGCGTCCGGTCGCAAGGCGGTCACCCTCAACTCGACCGGCTCGTACGTGCAGTGGACCACCCGGGCCTCCACCAACAGCCTGGTGGTGCGCTACTCGATCCCGGACGGCCCGGACACCACCCTGGATGTCTGGGTGGACGGTGCTCAGGTGGCAACGCTGAACCTGACCGCGAAGTACTCCTGGGTCTACGGTGACGAGACCAGCCCACAGAACTCCGGCACCGGGCCGCGCCACATCTATGACGAGGCGCACCTGCTGCTGCCCTCGACGGTGGCCGCCGGGCACACCATCAAGCTGCAGAAGGACAGTGGCAACAGCACCAGCTACGCCATCGACTTCATCAACCTCGAGCAGGTGGCGCCGATCGCGAACCCGGATCCGACCAAGTACGTCGTGCCGGCCGGGCTCAGCCAGCAGAACGTCCAGGACGCCCTGAACGCGGCCTCGACGGACAGCACCAAGCTCGGGGTGTATTTGCCGGCCGGCAGCTACACCACCTCCTACAAGTTCCAGGTCAGCGGACGCGCGATCAAGGTGCTCGGGGCCGGTCCCTGGTACACCTCGTTCTTCACGCCGCAGGACCAGAGCGGCACCGACGCCGGGTTCGGGGTCTCGTCCTCGGCCAACGGGTCGACGTTCTCCGGATTCTCCTTCTGGGGTAACTACATCATCCGCCAGGACGGTCCGGGCAAGGTGTTCGACCTGACCGACGTCTCGAACATCACGATCGACAACATCTGGTCCGAACACACGGTCTGCTTCGTCTGGGGCACCCACGTGTCGAACCTGACGATTACCAACGACCGGATCCGCGACACCTGGGCCGATGGCGTCAACCTGAACAACGGCAGCCAGAACAACATGGTCAGCAATGACGAATCGCGAACCACCGGGGACGACAGCTTCGCCCTGTTCGCCGCTCAGGACCACAACTCCGCGGACCTGTCCGGCAACAACTTCAGCAACCTCACCTCGTTGCTGACCTGGCGGGCGGCCGGTATCGCGGTGTACGGCGGCGAGAACAACACCTTCTCCAACCTCTACGTCGCCGACACGCTGACCTATGCGGGTATCACCATCAGCTCGCTGGACTTCGGCTACCCGTTCCAGGGTTTTGGCACCCAGGCCACCACCGTCACCAACGCATCGCTGGTTCGCGACGGTGGTCACTTCTGGGGTGGTCAGTCGTTCCCGGCCATCTGGTGCTTCTCGGCCTCCAAGGCCTTCCAGGGCATCCGGGTGTCCAACGTCGACATCGTCGATCCCACCTACACCGGAGTGATGTTCCAGACCAACTACGTCGGCAGTACCGCGCAGAACCCGGTGACCGACACCGTGTTCACGAATGTCTCGATCAGCGGCGCGCACCACACCGGCGATGCCTACGATGCCAAATCGGGTTATGCCATCTGGGCAAACCCGTCCGCGGAGTCCGGTCAGGGACCGGCCGTGGGATCGGCGACCTTCAACCACACCACGTTCAGCAACGACGACGTGAACGTGCAGAACACCACCTCGACGTTCACCGTCACGCTCAACCCCTGAGCCGAAGCTGGCTGACCGGGTCTAGCGCTCGGTCAGCCAGCCAGGCATCACCAGCCAGTCGCGCCGGGGTTTGTTTTTTCCCCTGGCCCGACTCTTGTGCGTCGCCCCCT
>JBPCPA010000261.1:0-2590 GCA_050999655.1 Jatrophihabitans sp. | reverse complement strand
GTCTGGATGAGGATGTATGCGCTGACCGTATCGGGCATGGTGCGTCCTTTCGTCGTAGCGGCTGTGCTGCGGTGCGACTGGTGGTGGAGCAGCTTGAACCTAGCGCAATACCCGCGGGCGGCTGTGTGAGGATGAGCGGGCACCGGCGGTCCGGGCCGGTGCCGCGCCGAGTCCGGCGCTCGCCGGCGCCACCCAGTGGAGGCAGATCACATTTCCGAGCCGACAACGATCGCTGGCCTGGGGGAGTTCGGGGTGATCCGGCGGATCACCGCGGCCCTGCGCCAGCCTGCCAGCACCCTGGTCGGGCCGGGCGACGACGCTGCGGTGCTCGCCTGCCCCGACGGCCGGGTGGTGGCCAGCACCGACCTGCTGATCGAGAACCGGCACTTCCGGCGCGACTGGTCGACGGCCAACGACATCGGACGCAAGGCGGCGGCCCGCAACTTCGCCGACATCGTGGCGATGGGGGCCCGCCCGACGGCGCTGCTGGTCGGCCTGGCCGCGCCGGGCGAGCTGGAGCTGAGCTGGCTGGACGGCCTGCTGGCCGGTTTCGCCGAGGAGTGTGCCGAGGTGGGCGCGGGGGTGGCCGGCGGTGACCTCAGCGCGGCGGATTCGATCGTGCTGGCGGTGACCGCGCTCGGTGACCTGCAGTCCCGGCAGCCGGTGTTGCTGTCCGGCGCGCGACCGGGTGAGCTGGTCGCGGTGACCGGCCGGCTGGGCTGGGCGGCGGCCGGGTTCGCGGTGCTGTCGCGCGGATTCCGCTCGCCGGTGCAGGTGGTCAACGCCCACCGTCGTCCCGAACCGCCCTACCAGGAGGGCATCCGCGCCGCCGAGTTGGGCGCGAGCGCGATGACCGACATCTCCGATGGCCTGGTGGCCGATCTGGGCCACATCGCCGAGGCCAGCGGCGTCCGGATCGATCTGCGCCGCGATGCGTTGCAGCCGGCGGCCAAGCTGCGGGACGTCGCCTCGGCCCTCAATGCCGACCCGATGGCCTGGGTGCTCGGCGGCGGTGATGACTATTCGCTGGTGGCGACCTTCCCGAACGGCACCCGGCTGCCGGCGCAGTGGCAGGTGATCGGCCTGGTCAATGAGGGCGCCGGCGTCCGGGTGGACGGCCTGCGCTGGAACGACGGCGGTCACCAGCACTTTCGCCCGTGAGGATCGATCGGCCCGGACGCCACGAAGCCGGCTCCGAGTGCGGAGCCGGCTTCATGGATTCGTTGCGTGGCGTGCCGGGCGGGCGCGGGTGAGCGCCCGGTGGCAGGCTAGGCCCGGGTGACCTTGCCGGCCTTCAGGCACGAGGTGCAGACGGTGACCCGGCGTCGGGTGCCCGGCGCGACCAGCGCGCGGACGGTCTGCACGTTCGGGTTCCACCGGCGGTGGGTCCGGCGGTGGGAGTGCGAAACGGACATGCCGAAGCCGGGCCCCTTGCCGCAGACATCGCAGTGGCTGGCCACAGTGGCCTCCTCAGAGTTCTCAGGTGACAAGAAAGTGCGCAACGAGCCGGACCGGTGTTTCGAAAAGCTCTGGTGTTCGAAAAGCTCTGGTGTTCGAAAAGCATGGTGCAGGCCGGTGTTGGGCAACCGGCCAAGTGTAGCCAGCCCCGTGGTGCCCATCCAAACCGGGCCGTCCCAGTAGGGTTGCAGCAGCGCCGCCGGGGCAGTGGCCGGGCGGTCGGTGGGCAGGACTGCTCGGAAAGGGGCGCGCGCGGATGCTGGCGGTGCTCGACGCCTCCGCTGTCCGGCGATGGTGCCATGCCGGTGCCGAGGCGCTGGCTGCTCACCGGGGCGAAATCGATGATCTCAACGTCTATCCGATCCCGGACGGCGATACCGGGACGAACCTGGAACTGACCCTGCGCAGCGCTGCCGAGGCGGTGACCGGTGATCGCTCGGCCGGCGCCGGGACGGTGCTGCGGGCGATGGCGCACGGCGCGGTGATGGGCGCCCGAGGCAATTCCGGGGTGATCGTGTCCCAGGTGCTGTGCGGTCTCGCCGACGCCTGCGAGGGGGTGGTCGAGGCCGGCGGCGCCACCCTGGTGAGCGGGCTGCGGTTGGCCAGCGATGCCGCCTACGCGGCGGTGTCCGAACCGGTCGAGGGCACCGTGCTGTCGGTGATCCGGGCCAGTGCCGAGGCCACCGAGCAGCTGTTGCGCAGCGAGCCGGACTGCGGGCTGGCGGCGGTGGTCACCGAAGCGGTCCAGGCCGCCGAGCTGGCACTGAGCCGTACCCCGCAACAACTGGCGGTGCTTGCCCAGGCCGGCGTGGTGGACGCCGGCGGCCGCGGTCTGGTGGTGCTGCTGCACGAGCTGGCCTCGGTGGTCACCGGCGAGCAGGCCCCGCGCCAGCCGGGTTCGTCGGCGCGGCCGGCGCCACGCAACCGCGCCGCGCTGCGCAGCGTTCGCGAGTCGGGCAGTGCTGAGTTCGGTTACGAGGTGCAGTACCTGCTGCATGCCAGCGTCGAGGCGGTGGCCACCCTGAAGGCGGTGCTCGCTGAGCTCGGGGACTCGCTGGTGGTGGTCGGCACCGGTCACGGGCTGTTCAACGTGCACGTGCACGTCAACGATGTCGGCGCCGCGATCGAGGCC
>JBPCPA010000050.1:0-7414 GCA_050999655.1 Jatrophihabitans sp. | reverse complement strand
GACGTGCTGATCGGGCTGAGCAGCCATGATCCGGAACAGGCGGCGGCCGCCGCGGTGGCAGCGGAGGTGGACTAATTCTGTCTCGGTCCGATCTGGGCCACTTCCACCAAGCCCGGTCGGCAGGCCTCCGGTCTGTCGCCGCTGGCCGGGGTGCGCGCCGCGCGGCCCTGGTTCGGGATCGGCGGCATCGACGAGTCGAACCTGGATCAGGTGCTTGCGGCCGGTGCGCGCCGGGTCGTCGTGGTGCGGGCGATCACCGATGCGCCCGACCCTGGCGCGGCGGCTGCTCGGATCGCCGGCCGGCTGGCTGCGGCGAGCTGAGATGGATCCGGCCGCCCGGCGCTGGTTCGACGCGCAGACCTTCACCGCCACCGACTTCGCCGCCGAGGAGTTGCTGGCCGCCAAGGCCGAGACCGCGGACACCGTCAGCGTCGTGATCCCGGCCCGCAACGAGGCTGCCACGGTGGCCGGGGTGGTCGAGCAGATCGCGGCGCTGGTCGAGTCGGGCCTGGTGGACGAGCTGGTCGTGATCGACTCCGACTCCTCCGACGACACCGCGGCCCGGGCCCGGGCGGCAGGTGCCCAGGTGTATGCGGCGGCCGAGATCGCCACCGGCACCGAGCCGGTGCCCGGCAAGGGTGAGGCGCTGTGGAAGTCGCTGTTCGTGACCAGTGGGGATCTGCTGGTCTTCATCGACGCCGACCTGACCGAGTGGGGCCCGCACTTCGTCACCGGCCTGCTCGGCCCACTGCTGGGCGACCCGCAGACCTTGCTGGTGAAGGGCTTCTATGACCGGCTGGCCGATGACCTGCCCGCCAGCGAACAACTCGCGCCGCAGGGCGGCCGGGTCACCGAGCTGTGCGCCCGGCCGCTGCTCAACCTGTACTGGCCCGAGCTGGCCGCGGTCGTGCAGCCGCTGGCCGGCGAGTGGGCGATCCGGCGCGAGCTGATGGGCCGGTTGGCCGTCCCGGTCGGCTACGGCGTGGAGTTCGCCAGCCTGACCGACACCTGGCAGCTGCACGGGCTGGCAGCCATTGCCCGGGTCGACCTGGTCCGGCGCGGCCACCGGCACCAGAACGTGCACGACCTGGGCGTGATGGCCGCCGAGATCCTGGCCACCGCGATGCGCCGGCTGCCCGGCGGTGGTCCCAGCCCGGACGAGCCGGCCGCGCAGTTACAGCAGTACGACCGGCGCGATGCCGGCTGGCTGAGCCGGCCGGTGCCCACCCTGGAACGGCCGGCCGCCGCGGCGAACCGGTGGTACCAGGCCAGGACGGCGGCCGGATGCTCAGGTTAGCCGCGCACCAGTATCCAGACGATGCCCTGCTGATCATGGCCATCGTGAACCGGACGCCGGACTCGTTCTATGACCGGGGCGCCACCTATGCCTTCGACAAGGCCTTCGACCGGGTGACCGAGGTGGTGGCGGCCGGCGCCGAGATCGTCGACATCGGCGGGGTGAAGGCCGCGCCCGGCGACGAGGTCGACGCCGCCGAGGAGATCCGCCGGACGGTGGCCTTCGTGGCCAAGGTCCGCGCGGAGTTTCCGGATCTGGTGATCTCGGTCGACACCTGGCGCCACGAGGTCGGCCGGGCGGTCTGCCAGGCCGGTGCCGACCTGCTCAACGACGCCTGGGGCGGTCACGATCGCCAGCTCGCCGAGGTGGCGGCCGAGTTCGACGCCGCGCTGGTGTGCACCCACGCCGGCGGGGCGCAACCGCGTACCCGTCCACACCGGATCTTCTACGACGATGTGGTCGCCGACGTGCTGGCGGTGACCACCGGGCTGGCCGAGCGAGCGGTGGCGGCCGGCGTCGACCGGGCCCGGCTGATGATCGATCCCGGCCACGATTTCGGCAAGAACACCTGGCACTCCCTGGAGCTCACCCGCCGGCTGTCCGAGCTGGTCGCCACCGGCTGGCCGGTCCTGGTGTCCTTGTCGAACAAGGATTTTGTCGGTGAGGCGCTGGACCTGCCGCTGGAGCAGCGGTTGCTCGGAACCTTGTCGGCCACCGCACTGTGCGCCTGGCAGGGCGCCACCGTCTTTCGCGCGCACAACGTGGCCGAGACCAGGCAGGTGCTGGACATGGTGGCGGCGGTGCGGGGCAGCAGCCCGCCGAAACGGGCCGTGCGGGGGCTGGCGTGATCGCCGCGGTCGCCAGCTGCCCACACCCGCCGTTGCTGCTGCCCGGTATCACCGGCCGACCGGTCGCCGAGGTCGAGCTGCTGCGGGCGGCCTGCCTGGCCGCGGTCACCGACCTGCTGGCCAGCACACCGCAGCGGGTGGTGATCGTCGGCGGTGTGAGCCGGACGGACCTCGACCCGGGCAAGCCGCTCAGCATCGTGATCGGCCGGTTGTTGCTGGCCGAGGCCGGCTGCGCGGTGCCGATCGAGCACCTGGTGGTGGCCGAAGGGGCCGGTACCGAGCAATGCCTGGCAAGTGGTCGCGAACTGGGCCTGCCGCCGGCCGGCACCGCGCTGCTGGTGATGGCCGACGGGTCGGCGCGTCGGTCGGTGAAGGCACCGGGCTACCTCGACGAGCGCGCGGCCGGCTTCGATGCGCAGGTCGAGGCAGCGCTGGCCGCCGGTCGACCTGCCGGCCTGGCCGCGCTGGACCCGCTGCTGGCCGCGGAGCTGCTGGTCGCCGGTCGGGCCGCCTGGCAGGTGTTGGCCGGTGCCACCGAGGGCGGCCGGTTCGAGGCGAGCCTGAATTACCGCGACGATCCGTTCGGGGTCTGGTACCCGGTGGCCACCTGGCTACCGCGCGACTGAACCTGCCGGCCGGTGAGCACTCGCCAGGTCAGAGATTGCCCAGCTTGCCCTTGAGAAAATCCTCGGCCTTGTCGATCTGCTCGTCGTGACCCGACACCTTGTCCTTGAGCAGGTCCGCGGCCTTGTCCACGCCGTCGGAGACCTGATCCTGATGCTCGTGTAACAGGCCCTCGGCCCGATTCTTCAGCTCGTCGAATCCCATTGGATTGCCCCCTGTAGTCGGTGTAGTCGGTGTAGTCGCCGTGGCTGGATAACGGGGCAAGTTTAGGTCACCCGGACCGGACCGGTACTTGCGCGGCTGAGCACCGTACAGCCATTTCTCTACACAGATTGTGTATCGATACACCCTCCGAGCCTGACAACCTGTACAGAATTGTCAGCTAAGATTGCGCAGGTTGCTACCCGCCGACCCGCTCGCCATGCTGATCAGGTCCGGTCACTGCGAAACGAACCGGACCGCACAGCCAGTGCAAGCCCAGTGCGACTCATGAGTGCACCGCCCAGGAGGACCGAGATGACCACGATCGACGCCGCACTGACCCATGACGAGCAGGAAGCTCACCTGGACCTGGCGCAGCTCAAGCAACTGGTCGGCCTGGTGCCCTACGACCAGAGCACCGATCCTTTCCCGGTGACCGGGTGGGATGCGGTGGTGTTCGTGGTTGGCAACGCCACCCAGACCGCTCACTACTTCCAGTCCGCCTACGGCATGGAGCTGGTGGCCTACTCCGGCCCCGAGACCGGCAACCGGGATCACAAGTCCTACGTGCTGCGCAGCGGGTCGTGCCGGTTCGTGATCTCCGGTGGGGTGTCGCCGGACAGCCCGTTGCTCGAGCACCACCGGGTGCACGGTGACGGCGTGGTCGACATCGCGCTGGAGGTGCCCGACGTCGATCGCTGCGTGGCGCACGCCCGCCGCCAGGGCGCCACCATCCTGGAGGAGCCACACGACGTCTCCGACGAGTTCGGCACCGTCCGGCTGGCGGCGCTGGCCACCTACGGCAACACCCGGCACACCCTGGTCGACCGATCCGGCTACACCGGCGTGTACCTGCCCGGCTACGTCGAGCGCAGCTCCGGCTTCGTCAAGCGGGACGGCGCCCCCAGGCGGATGTTCCAGGCGCTGGACCACGTCGTCGGCAACGTCGAACTGGGCCGGATGGATGACTGGGTCCGCTTCTACAACAAGGTGATGGGCTTTGTGAACATGGCCGAGTTCGTCGGTGACGACATCGCCACCGACTATTCGGCGCTGATGTCGAAGGTGGTGGCCAACGGCAACCACCGGGTCAAGTTCCCGCTCAACGAGCCGGCCATCGCGAAGAAGAAGAGCCAGATCGATGAGTTCCTGGAGTTCTACCGCGGCCCCGGTGTGCAGCACCTGGCGCTGGCCACCAACGACATCCTGGCCACTGTCGACGCGATGCGCGCCGAGGGCGTGGAGTTCCTGTCGACGCCGGACTCCTACTACTCCGATCCCGAGCTGCGGGCGCGGATCGGCCACGTCCGGGCACCGATCGAACAGCTGCAGTCCAGGGGCATCCTGGTCGACCGCGACGAGGACGGCTACCTGCTGCAGATCTTCACCAAGCCGGTCGGCGACCGTCCCACGGTGTTTTTCGAGCTGATCGAACGGCACGGTTCGCTGGGCTTCGGCAAGGGCAACTTCAAGGCCCTGTTCGAGGCCATCGAGCGCGAGCAGGACAGTCGCGGCAACCTGTAACGCCAGGCGTCGACGCCGATTGCGCAACGAAGATCGGCCGAAAGGGGACGTCGGTGGCCCGGCGCGAGCTAGACACGCTGGACGTGGCGATCCTGTCCGCGCTGCGGGCCAGCCCCCGAACCGGCTACCTGGAGCTGTCGCGGATCCTGCAGGTGTCGCGGGCCACCGTCCAGGCCCGGTTGGAGCGGTTGGAACACGACGGGGTGGTCACCGGCTACGGCCCGGACATCGAACTCGCGGCGGCCGGCTACCCGGTGCTGGCCTTTGCCACCCTGGAGATCGCACAGGGCCGGCTGGACGAGGTGACTGCGGCGATGGCCGCGATCCCGTCGGTGGTCGAGGCCTACGCGACCACCGGCCCGGGTGATGTGCACTGCCGGCTGGCGGCGAGTTCCCACGAGGACCTGCAGCGGGTGCTGATCGAGGTGTCCCAGATACCGGGGGTGGCCCGCTCGACATCGGTGATCGCGCTGTCCCGGCTGGTCGAACATCGCGCGGTCGAGCTACTGGGCGCCGGCAGCGTGCGCCCAGCCAGCCGCAGCGCCCACCGCTGACTCCGGTCGGCCCCTTCGCCGGTCTTGGCCTCTCGGTCTGCGCAGACCAGTTCGTAGCGCGGATTGGCCAGCGCCAGGTGGCCTTCGTACTCACCAGCTCCAGCGGAACCCGTCAGGATCGACCTCGCGGTGTTACCTCTTCACCAGCCCGGTGCGGGCCGCTCACCAGTAACGCTAGGAGCGTCGGGGCCGGTGCCGAGGGCCTCGGCGGCGGGCCGGCGCAAGCCTCACGACTCGCTCACGGCTGGCCGACCGGCTGTGAGCTGGCCCGCGCCGACCCTGCGCCGACCCTGCGCCGACCCTGCGCTGGACAATGCCCGGCATTGCCCGCACAGTGGCACGGTGAGCACAGTCGATCTTCGCAGCGCGTCCGCCGGCGCCGCCGGCTCCAAGGCCCTGACCGGTTACCTGGCCCAGCCGACCGGGGACGGGCCGTGGCCGGCGGTGCTGGTGGTGCACGAGATCTTCGGCCTGGACGAGGCAGTCCTTCGCCATGCCGAGCGGCTGGCCTCGATGGGCTACCTGGCCCTGGTGCCGGACCTGTTCAGCGACGGTGGCGGCCGGCGCTGCGTGGCCTCGACGATGCGATCGATGTCCACCGGCACCGGCCGCGCCTACGCCGACCTCGAGGCTGGCCGCCAGTGGTTGCTGCAGCGGGCCGATTGCACCGGCAAGATCGGCATCATCGGCTTCTGCATGGGTGGCGGGTTCGCCCTGATGAGCGTCGGTCGCGGTTACGACGTGGCGGCGCCGAACTACGGCGCGCTGCCGGCTGACCTCGATGCGGCGCTGGCCGACGCGTGCCCGGTGGTGGCCAGTTACGGAGGTCGGGATCGCGGATTGAAGGGCGCGGCGGCGAAGCTGGACGAGGCACTGGCCCGGGCTGGCGTGCTGCACGATGTTAAGGAGTACCCGCCGGCCGGGCACGCTTTTCTCAACGACGCCCCCAACGGCCCGCGGTTGCTACGGCCGTTGCTGCGGGTGCTCGGGGTGGGGCCGGAGCCGGACTCGGCCGCCGATGCCTGGGACCGGATCGAGTCGTTCTTCGCGGCTCAGCTGCGCTGAGCCTGCAGTGAACTGCGCTGAGCCTGCCGTGACCTGCTGTGCCTGCTGCCGTGACCTGCTGTGCCGGCCGGTGGTGGCGGACCTGACCTGCCGGGCCCGGGATCGATCCAGACCCGGCAGGCGTGCGGCCGGCTGACTCAGCGCGATGATCGCAGCTGCCGGGTTCAGTGCACGGCGGAGCTGAACACCGGCAGGTAGCCGCCGGAGTGACCCGAGGCGGTCGGGTGGTAGGACTCGGTGATATCGCTGAAGTTCAACGAGTGCAGCCAGACTGAGCTGTCGCAGATCTGGTGGCCGAGGAAGGCAGACCGGACGTCGGCGAAGCTGAAGTTCGAATGGCCGCCCACCGCGGTCTGGATGATGCCGTCGGCCATGTTGATGCCCTCGTCGATCTTGGCGCGCGAGGTGGCGCTCAGGCCGAAGCCGCAGGAGACCCCGAGGTGGTAGAAGACCGGGTAGTCCAGCACCACCACCTGGGCGTTGGGCGCGTGGCTGCGGATGTTGTTGTAGGTGGTGTTCAGCAGGCCGGGCAAGGTTGTCTGGGCCTTGGCCTCGGCGGCATTGACCGCCGCCACGCAATCGTCGGTGCTGCCGAGCACGCAGGTCTCCATGATGTTGGAGAAGCCGACGTCGTTGCCACCGATGGTGATGCTGACCAGGCCGGTCGAGGCGCTCAGTGCAGACAGCTGCGAGCTGTTCACGTCGGTGGTCTTGGCACCCGAACAGGCGACCGAGACGTAAGAACTCGGGTGGTGGGCGTTGTTCCACAGCGCCGAGTAGGCATTGGGGCTGCGATCGCAGGAGCCGCTCTCGCTGGTGTAGCTGCCGGCTCCGACACCGGAGGAATAGGAATCGCCCAGCGCGACGTAGCCGCCGGTGACGGCGGATGCGGGGCTGGCGGCGAGCAGGGCGGTGACGGCCATCGCCGTGGCCGCCCCGGCGAGGGCGATGAGTGGACGCATGCGGGGCACAGGTACCTCCGGGGGTGAGAGTGTTGTGTGCACTATGCGTACCAGTAGGGGTAACTGTCGGTAAATACCCTTTAGTAGATATCAGCCAAATCCTGCGTGAATTCGTCGGCTCCCGGCCGTTGTCGTGCCGGTGGCCGGCCCGCCGTTGTCAGGCCGGCGGGTCCCGTGCGGGTCGGCTCAGCGCTGGCCGGGGCCTAGACGGCAGGGGTCTCTTGAAAACTTTCACGAGCGTCACCCGAACAGCGCTGGACTTCAAGCAGGGGAGGGTCGCGATGACCGCGAGCGCCGGTGATCCGCAGGTCAGCCCGTCCGAGCCGGTGGGCGACGGCG
>JBPCPA010000194.1:0-12437 GCA_050999655.1 Jatrophihabitans sp. | reverse complement strand
CTTGGTTCGAAAACGGGGGGTGAGAAAACACGTAGTGGGTGTCGTGCTGTTTGGCCGGTTGGAGCGTTTGTTCGGCGACCTCGCCCAACGCGGCCGGGTCGCTGCCGGTCGAGTGGGCCGGACCGCCGTGGTAGCCGTACGGGCTGACCGTGACCAGCGACTGCCCCCAGTCGCGGGCATGCAGCTCGAGCGGCTGGATGGGGCCGCCGGCCAAGAACGGCGCCTCGCGATGGCCACCCAGCAGGTTGCGCGGGACGTGGTAGTAATGCGCGTCCGGCTCGACCCGCCAGACCGGCAGCGACACCGGCCGCTGGTCCGAGCCTGCCGCCAGCACCGTCACCTGATCCAGTAGCCCGGCCGCGGCATACCAGCGCCGATCCTGATACGGGCTCGTCGCCGGCGTCTGCCAACCGGTCACTGTCGGTGCGCTCGCCTGGGTCACCGCTGCACCCCCGCCAGCCGGGCGAGCAGGTCGCGGCCGGGCAGCGTGTCGTCGGGTTCGAGACCGAGCACGCTCAACGCGGTCGGCAGCACGTCGAGGATCGAGGCGTCCTGCCAGCTGCCCTGGCCCGGCCTCGCGTGTGGCGGGCGCAGCGCGTACATGCCGGCTCGGGTGTGGTTGGCCTCGTCCACGCCGGTGTCGTTCGAGCTGACCCAGCGCCGGCCATGTCCCAGGCTGCCGACCGCGCGCCAGTGCTCGGCGTCGAAGAACAGCATCAGATCCGGCGGCAGGCCACGCACCCGGCGGTAGAGCTGGCGAGGCTCCACGACGCGGTTGTGCAGCGTGCGCCCGTCGCCGAGTTCGATGGTGGTGAACAGCTCGCTGATCCGCTCGACCAGCTGGTCGCGCTGCTGCGGGGCGACCGTGCCCTGCGGCTCGCGGCCGGCCAGGTTCAGAAAGATCCGGGAGTAGTAGCCACCCTCGGCCCACGCCGAGGTGCGTGACCAGTCGACCAGATCCGAGGTGAGCGTGACCGGCTCGCTCGGCTCGGCGCGCAGGGTGAGCAGGCCGGCCTCGCGCAGCATCTCGTTGACGCAGATCCCGCCGTGCATGGCAGTCGCGCCGTGGTCTGAGGCGACCAGGACGGTCACCTCGGCCGGCACCTCGGCCAGCAGCTCGCCGAGCCGGGCGTCGAGGAACCGGTAGTAGTCGGTGATCGCGCCAGCGTGCGCGGAGCCGGGCTGGTGGCGCGGGTGAGCCGGGTCGTGGAAGCTCCAGAAGCAGTGATGCATCCGGTCCGGACCGATCTCGTGCAACATCGCGAACTGCCAGTCCCGGGTGGCGAGCAGGTGCCGCATCAGCCGGAAGCGCCGCTCGGTCATCGCGTAGACGGTGTCGCGCACGTCGGGCAGGCTCGCCGATCGGAACTCCGGGACGTCGAACAGGTACTCGCCGACCACGTCGCTGACCTCATCGGCCAGCTCCGGCGGCTGGGTGTAAACGCCCGCGGGGTTCAGCGGGCCTTCGAAGCCGGTCACCAGCGCGCCCAGCAGCGCTGGCGGCGGTGAGGTCTGGGGCACCCCGACCACCACGCTCGGCCGGCCGGCGGCGGTCATCAGATCCCACAGCCGGGGGTGCCGGACGAACTCACTGGTCGCGCGCACCAGGTCGTCGTAGCCGTACGTGCGCCGGTTGCGAAAGCCGTAGACGCCCAGCTCGCCGGGATCGCGACCGGACAGCATCGTGGTCCAGGCCGGCACGGTGATCGGCGGCAGGGTGCTCCGCAGCACCCCGTGCGGGCCGCACTCGGCCAGCCGGGCAAGGTTGGGCAGCCCGGCGGCCAACGGCTCGCGCAGTACGTCCGCGCCCAGGCAGTCCAGGCCGATCAGCAGAAACCGGTTCATGACGAGTCCAGATCCGGCTCGACTACGACGTCCGGTTCGGATACCACGGCCAGCCGCCGGGCCACCAGGTAGCTGTGGCTGCCCCGGTGGAACTGCTTGTACACCTCGAAGCCGCAGTGGTCGACCAGATCCACCAACTCCGACCACGGCAGCGGCCAGGAGACGTTCTCCAGCAGGGAGAAGTGAAAGTCGTGCATCCGCTCGTCGGCGAAGTTGCTCCGGCTGAAGCAGTGCCCGATCGCCAGCCGGGCGCCTGGCCGCAGCGCCTGCCACATCTGGCGCAGCAGCGCGGGCTTGTCCTGGATGAAGTGGAACGCCCCGTTGAACAGGATCCCGTCGACCGACCCGGCCGGCAGCGTGATCAGCCCGCTGTTCAGGTCGCGCTCGATGAAGTCCGTCCGGGCATCGAGATAGCTGCCCTGCCGGGCGATCTGCAGGAAGTCACTGGAGCGGTCCACGCCGGTGATCCGGGCCGGGCCGTCGGCGAACTCGGCCAGCCGCTGGCTGCCGAAGCCCATCCCGCAGGCCAGGTCGAGAAAGCGGGTGGCGCCCTCGGCCACCAGTTCCCGGACGCACAGCAGCCGGCCGAACTCGTACAGCGGGTTGGTCAGGTTGGTGCGCCAGACGTCCTCGTACTGCCCGTCGAAGCGCAACGCCTCGCCGCGCCGGCGCAGGAACGACAGGTCGCGGCCGAAGAAGTTGAAGTTGGATTCACGGATCCGTTCCAGGTGCCGGGCGTCGTACCAGTCGGTGAGGGTGTCCGTCGCGTGGAACCGGCCACCGTTGGGCCGATCACGCAGAACGTCGACGATGTCGGTGTTGGCGCGAAACACGCTGAGCCCGTCGCTTTGCCGCTCGATCAGCGAGCCCTCGTTGGACAGGATGCGTAGCAGGTTCTCGACCCGGGCGCCGTGTTCGGGCAGGAAGCCCATCCGTCGGATCACCGCATCGACGGAGCTGAAGTGCGACAGCGAGTCGAACAGGCCCGAGGTGAGAGCGACGTCCTGCACCGCCTGGTTGAACGCGGTGGCCGACTCGATCGCGGCGGCGAAGAAGCTGTCCTCGGACTTCACCGGACATCGCCTGCCTGAGCCGCCACCCCGAGGCTGGCAAAGTCCAGCGGCCGGCCGTCGGCCTGCGCCGGCGGTGGCACCTCGAGCAGTTGGGCGAAGGTCGGCGCCAGGTCCACGATGTCGATCGGGTGCCGGGCCACGCTGCCGGCGGCGATCGAGCGATCACGCAGGATCGCCAGCGTTCGCGCCGATGGCGAGGTGGGATGGAACGAGCCGTGGCCGCTGGTGAGTCGTTTGCCGGGCTCGGTGATCGCGAACACCGAATCACTGTCGGCGCGCAGCCTGGTGGCCGGCTCGTAGCCGCGATCCATCGTGAGGAACAGGTCGGGCGCCTCCGGTCCGCTATGCCCCCAGGCTGCCATCTCGGCCGGCCCGATCACCGCGGTGACGATCCCCCGGCCGGTGCGCGGGTCGATCAGCGTGCGCAGCGCCGATGAGATCTCGGCCAGCAACTCCTCCGCGTGCTCGTCGGCCACCGTGCCGTGCTCCCAGCGACTGCTGCGGTTGAGCACGATCAGGCCCGGAAAGATGCCGTAGGCGGCGGTGCGGGCCCAGTCGATGCGCAGGTCGTCGTCGTGCCGGTTCGCGGGCAGCCAGCCGTGTTCCCGCAAGAAGTCATTGATGTAGAACAGGGTGTGCACCAGGTCGTGACCGTGATCGCTGGTCAGCGCGAAGGCGTCGGTGGGCTGGTCCGCGCAGGCCATCGCGGTACCGATCAGCCGGTCCAGCAGCCGGTAGGTTCCCCGCAGGAAGGACACGAACTTCTCCTTGTCGACGTGGTGCAGCGGATGCACCTCGTCCAGCGAGGCGCCGCCTATGTGGTGGGCGTACTCGAGCACGTGCCAGTGCATGAAGAAGCCCTGCCACGGGTTGAGCGCCAGCTGGCGCACCGCGCCTTCCAACCACGCGGTGTGCTCGTCGTATACCTCCAGCTGGGTGTCGAGGTCGATCAGGCCGTTCATCACATCGAAGGTGCCAGTCCACTCGCATACCGGTCCGAGCTTGTCCACCAGCGCGTCGGCAAGTTCGGGCGGCCGGGTGAAGCCGCTGGACAGGTGGCCTTCAGAGCGGTAGATGTGCAGCCGACCTGCAGCCGGCTCCAGGATCAGCACCTTGAGCCGGAAGGCGAACGCACCGCGGTCACCGGTGCCGTTGATCCAGTCGCTCCACTGCCCGACGCCGAGCTCGGCGCAGCGACCGCGCTGGTCACTCAGATCCTTGCTCTCGGCGACGATGAGGCATGGCTCGCCGGCTCGGGTGCCGGCCAGCGCGTGCAGGATCAGCCGTCGTCGCTGGCCGGCGCTCTCGACCGGCAGCACTGCCTCGAAGCTCGGACTGAAGTCGGCCGGCACGCCGGTCCAGCCGACCGGGTCGCGCACCTGCGTGTGCAGGTAGCCGGCGGGGCCGGCATCGATGCGCCAGTGATCGCCGTAACCGGTCGGCACCGCACAGCAGCCGTCTGTTGTCGGCTCGGACGGCACGGCGTCGGTGACGTAGGCGGCGCTGCTGACCGCCTCGAAGTGACAGGTGATGTCGCCGTAGCCGCCCGCTCCGTCCACCTGGACCACGCTGGACTCACGGGGCGGCCAGCTACCCGGATACTTGACCACCACCGCCGGATGCCCCTGCGCGGCCATGCTCTCCCACAGGAACTCGGCCCGGTTGAGCGATCGGTCGAAACCGTTGGCGATCACGTCCGGCGCCTTGCCCGGCACCGGCTGCAGCACGTTGGCGACGCCGAGCGACTCCGGCCGGGCCCCGGTGCCGATGGTCAGCCAGCCCGGCGAGGTGAGCGCCGGCAGCGTGGGCACCACATCGAAGAGCGCGCCGGCCGCGAGCAGCCGTTCGGCATTGGGCATGATGCCCTCGCCGAGGAAGCGCCGGAAGGTCGCAGGCGGCAGCCCGTCGATACCGAGCATGAACAAACGCTTCATCTGCTGCCTCCCACGAAAGCGGTTTACGGTGGCGCGATCGGGTTGTCCTGGTCTAGGACCTGTCCGGTGCGGCCGGGCGCTGCCCGGTGCCGGCATCCCGCCGCAGCGCTGCGGAGTAGGTCCGGCAGATCCATGCATTGGTCTCACGCATGCTCAGGTGCGAGGTGCTCTGCCCGAACACGTTCGAGGTGAAGCCCAACTCGCGCACCGCGAGGTGGGCCTGTTCGGCTTGTTCTGGCGGGTAGATCTGCGCCGGGTCGCCGACCGCGATGTTGAGCATCGGCACCTTGGTGTCGGGCGGCACGCTGGTCGCGACGTGCACGATCGCCCCGATCGCGACGACCGAGCCGGCCTGCACGTGCGCGCCGTTGAACACGGTGGCGCCGGTCGCGATCAGGCAGTCCTCGTCGATGCGCGCGCCGGTCAGGTGGGCGTGCGGCCCGACCATGACCCGGTCGGCGAGCACCGCCGGGTGCTGGCCGGCGCCGCGGATCACCGCGTGCTCCATGATCACACACTTGGCGCCGATCCGGACCGGCGCCGACTCCGCGACGATGATCGCCCCGTCCAGCACGGCCGTTCCCGCGCCGATCCGCACATCGCCGGCAACGATGGCGGTGTCCGCGACATAGCTGTCCGGGTGCACCACGGGCTCGACTCCACGCCGCGCCTGGATCATCGGAGCGTCTGGATCATCGGAGCGTCTGGATCATCGGGCCGCCTCGGCCAGCGTCGGGATCGACTGGCTGAAGTTGAAGACGCCGGCCGGGTCATAGTCCGACCTGATCCGGCGCAGCTTGTCGACATGCTCGCCGTAGTAGCTGCGCTCCCAGTCGACAAGCTCCGGGTCGGGAAAGTTTGGGTAGACCCGCCCGGATCCCCACGGGTGGACGCTGCGCCAGGACCGCCGTACCCAGTCCGCGGCACGTTGCTGGTCCTGCTCGGTCGCGTCGAAGTCGAGCAGCAGGGCGTGCTTGAGCGAGAACAGCTGCTGGCGATGGGCAAACGCGGTCGCCTCGACCGGTACCCGGTTGTACGCGCCGCCCCACGGCGCCCATTCCAGGCCGCGGTACTGGCCGGGCTGCCGGTCATGGTCGAAGGCGGCGACCAGCGCCTGGATCGCCGACAGCGGCAGCAACTGCTCGAAGAACTCCGACTTGGTCCAGCGCGGACCCTGCCGCTCGACCGGACCGACCTGGCCGGTGTCGACCTGCGAGTTCGCCGCTGCCAGCAACTCCGCCTGGTACTGGGAGGTTCCCTGGTAGGTCATCTGTTCGATCGAGGACTCCACCGGCTGCACGCCGGCTGCGGCCACGAACTGTGCCAGCAGCGGCTCTGCCTCGGCAGCCGTTCCGACGATTGCGCCGTAGAGCTCCACCACCGGCGGCGAATCGCCGGGCAGCGCCGAGTAGGCAAGGCCGGCCGCGACATCGTCCGGGGCGAACGGCGCCCAGCGCTGCCAGGCGTCGGTGACGGCAACGCCGTCAGACATCGGCCAGACCAGGTAGAAGTTCACCATGTCCGGGGCGATCCGCGGCCGGAACGCGAAGCTGGTGGCCACCCCGAAATTGCCCTTCCCGGCCCCGCGCAGGGCCCAGAACAGGTCCGGATCATGGCCGGCATCGCAGGTGCGCACGGTCCCGTCCGCCAGCACGATCTCCGCCGATTCCAGGTGGTCGCAGGTCAGCCCGTACTTGCGACCGAGCACTCCGAGGCCGCCGCCGAGGGCGGTCCCCCCGATACCGACGGACGGGCAGGATCCGGCCGGGATAGTCAGCCCGTGCGCGAACAGCACGTCGTTCATGACTCCCAACCGCAGACCGGAGCCGGTCCGGACCAGCCCGTTGTCCAGGGCGATCGAGCACATCGGCGAGACGTCGATGACGATGCCGTCGGTCGAGGAGTGCCCGGCGAAGCAGTGGCCGCCGCTGCGCACGGCCAACCTGATGTCGTGGGCGCGCGCGAACGCGACGGTCTCGCTGACGTCGCCGGCCGACCGGCAACGAACGACTGCCTGCGGCCGGATCGAGTCGAAGCGAGCCATGAACGGCTTGCGGGCCCATTCGTAGTGCTCGGCGCCGGCCACGATGACCTCGCCATCGACAGCCAGTTGCAAGGAGTCAAAGGTGGCCATTGAGCCTCCATCGCGTACGTAGGCGTCAGCAGAACGGACGCGCCGTAACGCGCACAAAACATTACAAAATAATGCGACCAATATCGAGTATTCCCAGGCTCGGCAGAGGTGTCAAGGTTGTTTGGCCACGGCCTCACCCAACACCTACCTGGAGTCCTGCGTGGCCAACGAGGCCCAGTTTGTTAGCCGAGGTTCGCGCTCGTGCGGCTCGTCCACCGAGGCTGTCTGATGTCCGGTGACGCGGGCCTCAGCCCTGCAGGGCGGCTGCGATCTGTTCGGCCGCCTGGGCCGCGGTGAGTTTCGTGGTGTCGATGACCTCGGCTTCTGCGTGCAGCCAGGTTCGTGCTGCTTCGGCGTAGGGCTCCAGGTAGCTGATGCGAAACGGCGAGACTGCGTGCTCGCCGAGAATTCGCCCGCGCAGGGTGTCCTGGTCGGCATGCAGGACGAAGTGCCGCACGGGTATGGCATGGTCGGCGAGGCCGTTGCTGATCTCACGCCAGTACTGCTCCACCAGGACCGTCATCGGCATCACCAGCGTGCCCCCGGTGTAATCGAGGACGCGGTAAGCCGTCTCGACAACGAGCGGTCGCCATGGTGGCCAGTGCTGAAAGTTGTCGGTCGTGGGCAGCCCCGGCTTGATGTCCATCAGCGCCTCGCCGACCTTCTCGGCGTCGAAGACCTGCGAATCCGGGATCAACGGCTGCAGAAGCGCAGCAGTTGTCGTCTTGCCTGAGCCGTGGGTGCCGTTGAGCCAGACGATCACGAAATCACACGTTAACGTCAGCAGAGCCAGTTGGGCCGGCACTCGTCCCCATTCCGTCTGCGTGTTGATCCAGCGACGCTGCTCAGCTCACTGCGAGCAGGAACTCCGGGTCGTCCGAGGCGTCAGCCAGCCTAAAGTCACCGGCGTCCGAAGTGTGGCTCATTCGCCCTTCTCCGTGACCCACCAGTACGTTCCGGAAAGGGCCACCAGCGTCAGCGCGATGAAGATCGCCGCCTCCCACCATTGGAAGCTCCAGTAGCGACTGGCTGGTTGGTAGGCGACCGAGAGCTCGAAGGACTTCGCGACCTGGTCCAGGCAGAGCGCGCCGGGATCGCTGGGTGACACCTGGGTTTTGCCACCTACCGGCGGTGCGGTCGTGAGCAGGCTTGCGCAGTGCTGATGAACGAAGGCTGCCAACTGGCTTGCGCTGACGCGTTGACCGGCCGGCGTCACGAAGTGGCTGGACTGGGTCCAGGACCCGACCGGACCGCCGCCGTTGGCGATGATGTGAGGAGTTCCGCCGTTGGAGAGTTCGATACCCAGGTTTGCTGGTCCCCCGCGGTCGAGAGTGACGACGGCGTGCCTCGCGGCAAGCAGCTGGGGGCGAACCCAGAGCGATACCGCGATGCGAGCGAACACGAAGAGTCCGAGGGTGGCAACCATCGCCGGAATCGTGCGACGGATGAGCGCACCGAACATCACACCCGCAGCGAACGCGAACAGTGCGTAGGCCACCGGAACGAGGTCTCGACGGTCGAATACGTCGTAGGCATTGGAGCCGATCTTGTCCCGGCTGTGGTACCACCAGGTGACGGTGAGGCTGAACAATCCGGTGAGGACGAGTGTGGCCACGGCTCCGAGGCCGATCCGCGTGAGAAGCCAGCGACGTTTCGAGATCGTTTGCGTCCAGGCCAGCCGGAAGGTGCCGGTCTCGTACTCCCGCGCGAGCAACGGCGCACCCCAGAACATGCCGAGTAACGCGGGGACCGCGCGGGACAGGATGTCGAGAGTCTGGTCCATGAACCTGTCACGGGACAGGTACTGCTGAATCGCCAGGCCGCAACCGGACTGACAGTGCGCCACGGTGCTGCTGTAGACGTGTGCGAGCTGAACTCCGGTGATAACGGCGGCGATCGCTACGGCGGCCAGCAGCGCGTAGGCCATCACCGTCTGACTGCGAGCCTGCATCCAGGCGAAGCGGATCATCGCGACGCCGCCAATCGTGCTGAGGGCTTCGGGTTGCTGGCGCGGGCTCGACGCAGGTAGGCCAGCACCAGATCATCCAGCGATACCGGACTCACGGTCCAACCGGGATCGAGGATTGGCTGATCGGTGCGCACCATCAGCGTTGTCTGCTTCTCGACGTGACTCTCTGAGATCAGCGCCTGGTCAGTGGGCAGCCGCATCGAGTCACGGCGGGCACCCGTCAGGCGATGGTGCGAGGCAAGCAGCTCATCGACGTCGCCGGTCAGAGCAACCTGGCCGCCAACCAACACCACGAGATAGTCGCAAGCCTGTTGAAGATCGGCGATCAGGTGCGACGACAGGATGACCCCGACCCCATGTGTGGCGACGACCGTCATGAGCGTCTGCAAGAACTCCCATCGTGCCAGCGGATCGAGTGCGGCCACGGGTTCATCGAGAATGAGCAGCTCCGGACGCTTGGCGACCGCGAGTGTCAGAGCCAGTTGCGCCCGCTGGCCGCCCGACAAGGTGGCGGAACGCTGCGACTGGTCCAGGCCGAGTTCGGCGATACGTTCCAGCGCGAAGTCGTCGTCCCAGCCCGGGTTCAACAAGCGGCCCATCCGCAGGTGTTGGGCGACCGTCATTCGTGCGTAGGTGGGGCTCTCCTGCGCGAGAAAACCCACCCGTTGAAGATGAGCCGGCTCCGAGGTCGGGGTTCCACCCAGGACCGAGATGCTTCCCGCGTTCGGCGTGAGCAGGCCGACCGCCAGGTGCAGCAGAGTGGACTTGCCCGCGCCGTTGGGCCCCACCAGTCCAACGACTCGACCGGCGGGAACCGTCAGCGAACAGTCCGCCAGCGCCCACCGTCGGCCATAACGCTTGCCCAGACCAACTGCCTCGATCACGGCGCTCATGCCACGCCTTCCACGCCGAAGCTGTCTCGAAACGCGGTGTGATAAATGGCCTCGATCTCCTCCGCCGACAACCCGGCGTCACGGGCCGACCGCAGCCACGTCGCCATCGACCTCCGGAACTTCGCCTGGGCCAGCGGGTCGGTACGCGGCAACTCGCCGACGACGAACGTGCCCAGACCCGGCCTCGCCCGTACCAAACCTTCGCGCTCCAGATCGCGGTAGGCCTTGAGCACGGTGTTCGGGTTGATCGCCAGGGACTCGACCACCTGTACCGCGGTCGGCAACCTGTCCCCCGGTTCCAGCAAGCCGAGTTGCAACGCCTGATGCACCTGCTGAACCAGCTGGACGTACGTAGGAATCCCGGACGAGGGTTGGAGGTGAAACTCGATCATGATCCACCCTTCCACTAAGGCAGTAGGAGAAGAGTGGATCAGAGATGCCCGCCTGTCAAGACCCGGCCGGGTCGCAACGACGTGGTTGGGCGGGTGTCGCCAAGATGCGTGACCTCCACATGTTCGCTCGCTACGTACGCGACTTTTATCCGATCTGTTCTAAACCTGTAGTCAGGGCTATATTTACCATATGATGACTTTGAAGCGAGTATCGATGATGGGTGTTGCGGTCGCGATCTCCGGCACGGCGCTCGTGGGCCTGACGGGGGTAGCAAGTGCCTCTGACGCTCAATGCAACTCATATGCCGACGGGTCGGTGCTGTGCGTGGACACGCTCAGCCAGCCTGGATACGTCCAGGGTTCTATCGCCGGCGTGAACACATCAGCATCCCACACCGTCTACGTCGTTCAATGTCGCGGCGATGGGTCTGGCTGCGGAACAATTGCTGCCAACTCGATCGGCCTCGCAACGTCTTTCAAGCCAACGTCTTTCGGCCATGTGTATAAGGCGTGTGCAACCTATTCGGGCCTAGGTGGAACCCGTCACACGAACGTTTGCACCCTCTTCGCGTCCGCTTAGGCACGTTGCCAATATCGCTACGTCGATAAGCCGAGTAGGCCGACGCGCAAACGGGTCGAGGACGAGTTGGTGGCTCAAACGCTGAGGTGGCTTAAACCAGGCGCTCTCATATCGCGGTGTCCGGTAGTCCCGGCTGAAAGCTCGCATCGTGGACTTCATGGAGCGCGCCGACGAACTGCTCAGCCACGAGTTGCTGACTACAAGGCTCAGTCGGCATCGGGAGCTGCCGCTCGTACACGTTCGTGCTTGCTTCCCCTGAACTTCGCATCGTTCGTTACGGCAAGGAATTCCGTGATCCCCAACGTCCTGGCAGCGATGCGCAGACGCTGACGATCGCCGGACTTGGTGCGCGTGGCATCGATGAGGTTGAGTGCGCGCGCAGACCAGACCAGCGATGCGCACAACACGTGCAGCCAGGTCGTCATAAGGTCGTTGGCATACCGCGCCGTAGTATGCAAGGTGGGGCGCACGGCGGTCGGCTTCATCTCCAGGTACATGTCAGTGACTGCCGCGGTCGGATGTGTCAGCCACGACAGCCCGCGATAGACCGAGTACATTGCGTCGCCCGTGAAGAAGTCTTTGCACAGTGTCTGGACGTAGCTCGCACCGTCCTTCGAATGCTTGCTCACCAGGTACGGGGTGAGAGCGTCAGCAGGTATCGCAGGGCTGCCGTCGGCCCATCCCGCCGCAGTCATCGTGTCGCGTAGCGCCTTCTGCTGGTTGTGATTGCGGTTGAGGTAGGCCGGGAGCGCGTCCGGGATCTGCCCTATCCAGGACGCGGTGATCGTCGCTTCGTAGGCCGACCGGATCAACGGGATCGTCTCGACCGCGAAACCATCCCCGAGCAGCGCAAGCACCGCGTAGCCGAGCTTGTACGCGTGCGCGGTGAGCGCATACACCGTGCTGACCGTCGCGGGCTCGCCCGCCGATTCAAAGCCTTGTCCGCGACCTCGATCGTTGCGCCAGCCGTCCAGCAGATCGCCCAGGAGTGCACGCAGACCATCCTCGGTGAATCCGTCGTCGATCTTGTCGGTCACGTACGAAACGTACGACGAAGTTCAGACGGACGCGCGTCCACTTTCAGGAATGCCGATCCAGACGGGTGGCGTTTGTGCACCCAGCGACGTTCGGACCGATGCGGTCGCGCCAGTCAGATGTTCGGATTGCGTGACCGAGGCGCATCGTCCGTGCTGACTTGCTGGACATCCCGCACGGCCCCTGGGGTGTCGCCGGGGTGCTGGCCTGGCCGGGTCGATACAGCGCAGCGATCGGGAAGAAGCTGCCGGTCCTCAAAGAGGACGGCGAGATCGGGCAGGGCTCGAACTACTGGATCGAGCAGTCCGTGGCCGAGCTGTTCGCCAAGGCGCGCTCCGACGCCGAGTGATTCACGGAGCATCATCAGCCCCAGGGACGCCTGGGGCTTTTGGTTTCCATTCGTCGGTCCGTAATCTCAAACCCGAACGGTCCCGATGACCGTCTATCCGACGAGCTGTCGGATCAGGCCCACTGGAGGCCAGCAAATACGGGGGTCTCGCCGCTCTGCTTACTCCCACTCGATCGTGCCGGGCGGCTTGCTGGTTACGTCCAGCACCACCCGGTTCACCTCGCGCACCTCGT